>CAYTWT010000242.1:0-8201 GCA_964442185.1 uncultured Acidobacteriota bacterium | reverse complement strand
CCCCAGGCGCAGGGAGAGATCCCTGTGTCCCGAGCGGGGCATCAAGAGCCTCTTCGGAGGGAGCAAGTTCGCGGGCCGCAACATGAAGTGAATCCTGCAGCCTCGTCAGATAAACAATGGGGAAGCCGAGCGGCTCATTTCACCGCGAAGGCCACGTCCGCAGCGCAGAGATCCAGGGGAGAAAGCGCGGTGGGTTCCTCCGGGGTAGGGGGAGCAGCACGCGAGCAAGGATTGGTGTGGAAGAGGAGAGACCCGTCTGCGCGGCCGTGGTCGCGGCGAGGTGGCCCGAATAAGCCGAGGGTGAAATCGGGTGCTGTGCAGCGGGAGTCCGAGGGGACAGTAGTACCGGTGATGGTCGCGACGAACAACGCGGCTGGAGGGAAGGGTCCCTGGGGTGGTCGTGCCGGAAGAGGGGGTAAGCGCGAGGACATGGCCGGCGAGCCCGGTCCCAAACACCCCCGCGGGCCTGAGCCTGCGGACAAAGTGCGAGAACTCCGACGCCGGCTGTACGTGGCGGCCAAGCGGTCGCCGGGTCGTCGTTTCCACGCGCTGTTTGACCGTGTCCACCGGAGTGACGTCCTGTGGGAGGCGTGGAGGCGAGTGAGACGGAACAAGGGCTCTGCCGGGGTCGATGCCCAGACGCTGGCGGAGGTCGAGAGCTACGGGGTCGATCGATTCGTGGAGGAGATTGCCACGGAGCTGCGCGCAGGGCGGTACCGGCCGAGAGCGGTCTTGCGCCGGTACATACCGAAGGCGGATGGGAAGAAGCGGCCGCTGGGCACTCCGACGGTGAGGGACCGTGTGGTCCAGATGGCGGCGACGCTGGTGCTGGAGCCGATCTTCGAGGCGGATTTTCTTCCGTGCTCGTACGGTTTTCGGCCCCGGCGTGGGGCGACGGGCGCTCTGGAGACGATCCGGAAGCTCGGCGCCGCGGGTGCGAACCACGTGCTCGACGCCGACATCCGGGACTATTTCGGAAGCATCGACCACGAGAAGCTGATGAAGCTCGTGGCTCGGCGCGTCTCGGATCGGCGGGTGCTGAAGCTGCTGAGGCAGTGGCTGCGTGCGGGAGTGATGGAAGACGGGCGTGAGGTGGCGCTGCTCTCGGGGACACCGCAGGGTGGTGTCATCTCTCCGCTTTTGTCGAACATCTACCTGCACGTCCTCGACTCGGTGTGGACGAAACGCTGTGCCCACTTGGGCACACTGGTGCGCTATGCCGACGACTTTGTCGTGGTGTGCTCCACGGCGAAGGCGTGCGAGGAGGCCGAGGGCAGGGTCCGTGTGGTCCTCACCAAATCGGCATGCACGGTTTGAAAGGGGGTCTTACGGAAATGCTCGCAACCTATCGCGAGACAGGAAAGTAGGATCTACCAATGAAACACGCCAGGAGCATGGTCGTCGCGCTGGCCTTCGCGAACCCGGCCCTCGCCCTTGCGGATGATTCCGCCCGACTGGCGGCTGCCCTGCTCGGCGACACGCCGCTCGTGCGCGATCTGCGCTCGCTCACCGACGAGATCGGGGGGCGCCCCACGGGGTCGGAAGCGAACCGCCGCGCGGTCGAGTGGGGTCTCTCGCGCTTCCGCGAGGCCGGCGTCGAGGCGCGCGCCGAGGCGTTCCCGATGCCGTCGCTGTGGCTCGAGCGGTCGACCTCGGCCCGCGTCGGTGGGGAGCTCTCGTTCGAGCTTCGCGCGGCGGCGATGCCGTTCTCGGCGGCGACGCCGAGCAGCGGTCTCACGGCGCCGCTCGTGGACGCTGGCGCCGGTTCGGAGGCCGACTTCGCGCGCCTCGGCCCAGCGGCCAAGGCTGCTTTCGTACTGGTCGAGACCGAAGAGCTGGTCGATCTCGAGGGGCTCTTCCGGGAGTACGCCGAGGCCGCCGAGGTCGAACGTCGCGCCTTCGCTGCCGGCGTGGCTGGCGTCGCCTACATGGCCTCGCGACCCCAGGGCTTGCTGTATCGCCACAACGTCTCGATCGGGCCGAAGAACACGCGGCCGATGCTGATCCTCGAACGCGAGGCAGCCGCGCGCGCCCTGCGCCTGCTGCGCGGGGGCCGGCGCCTCAGCCTGACAGCCTCGATCGACGTCGAGGGCGGCAAGCCGTACCAGAGCGCGAGCGTGATCGGCGAGATCCGCGGCAGCGAGAAGCCCGAGGAGATCGTGATCGTCGGCGCCCATCTCGACTCGTGGGACCTCGGCACCGGGGCCCTCGACAACGGCTGCAACGTGGCGCTGATTCTCGACCTCGCGCGGCAGATCCAGGCCCTGGGCCTGCGCCCGCGCCGCACGATCCGCTTCGCGCTGTGGAACGGCGAGGAGCAGGGCATGCAAGGCTCCTGGGAATACGCCAAGGCCCACGCCGCCGAGCTCGACCGTCATGTGATGGCCGCGTCCTTCGACATCGGCAGCGGCCGCATCACCGGCTTCTTCACGAACGGCCGTCCCGAGCTCCACGACGTCGTCGCGAAGTCGCTGACAGCGGTGGCCGGGCTCGGTCCGTTCGCGCAGCTCAGCGAGCCGGTCGTCGGCACCGACAACTACGACTTCATGATGGAGGGCGTCGCGAACCTGGTCGCGAACCAGGAGTCGGCCAACTACGGCCCGAACTACCATGCCCGCTCCGATACCTTCGAAAAGGTGGACCTGCGTCAGCTCAAGCAGAACGCCGCGATCGTCGCGGCCCTGACGTGGGGCTTCGCCACCGCCGACGTGACCTGGAGCCGGCAGAGCCGCAAGCAGGTCGAGGCCATCGTCGAGGGCACCAGCCTCAAGCCTCAGATGATCGGCATGGACCTCTGGAACGACTGGGTCGCCGGCCGCCGCGGACGAACGCCGTAACCAATTCGGCCCGCCCCGCTCTGCCTATTCGGTTGCGAAGCCCGCGGCGAGCCAGGCGCTGGTGCCGCCGACGACGTTATAGAGCTCGCGGAAGCCCCGTCGCAGCAGCACCGACGTGCCCGCGCTCGAGCGATAGCCGCCCGCGCAGATTACGGCTGAGGGCCGAGTCGGGTCGAGGCGCGCGGCCTCGGCCTCGAGGCGGTCCAGCGGCAGGTTCACGGCGCCCGGCACGTGGCCCGTCGCGAACTCGGCCGGCCGGCGCACGTCGAGAAGCTGCAGCCCCGGCCTCGCTTGAAGCTCGCCGCGCAGCGTATCCACCGGCCACTGCGGCACGCGTGCGAGCGCAAGGCCTGCCCGGTCCCAGGCTGCGATGCCGCCAGCGAGATATCCGGCGACGTGCTCGAAGCCGACACGGGCCAGGCGCATCGCGGCGTGGCGCACTTGCTCCTCGTCCTCGGTGACGAGAACGATGGCGCGCGACGCCTCGAGCAGCGTCCCACACCACGACGCGAACTGCCCGTCCAGGCCCACGTTGATCGAGCCCGGAACGTGGCCCGTGCCGAAGGCAGCCGAAGGCCTCACGTCGAGGCTCACGGCGCCGGTCTCGATCGCAGCTGAGACCTCGCTGGGGGAGAGCGCGGCCGGCTGGGGTCGCTCGGCGAGAGGCGAAGCGCCCTCGCGATTCATGGCCACGTCGAGAGCGAAGTAGCGCGGCACTTCGGGCAGGTCGGCGGTGGTCATCTCGATGAAGCGCGCTTTCGAGATCGGCTGGAGCGCGTAGTTCGTGCGCCGCTGCTCGCCGATCGTGGAGGAGGTCTCCTTGGAGATGTTGCGGCCGCACAGCGACCCTGCTCCATGAGCGGGGTAGACCTCCGTCGCATCGGGCAGTTTCAGCAGCTTGTCGTGGAGCGAGTCGTAGAGCATCCCCGCCATCTGCTCGGGCGTGTAGCCTTTGGCGCCCGCAAGATCGGGCCGGCCCACGTCGCCGATGAAGAGCGTGTCGCCGGTGAAGACCAGCCGCGGCGCGTCTGAAAGCGCGGGGTCGATCACCAGCACGCTGACGCTCTCGGGCGTGTGGCCGGGGGTTTCGAGGAAGCGCAACAGCAGCCGGCCGAGGCGGAGCTCGTCGCCATCCCGCACCGCGCGGTGGGGGAACCCAGCCGCGGCCTTGGCGCCGAACACGATCTCGGCGCCGGTTCGCTCGGCCAGCTCGCGATGGCCGCTCACGAAGTCGGCATGCAGGTGCGTCTCGATGACGTAACGGATCTCGAGGCCGCGAGCTCGCGCCTCGTCCAGGTACTCGTCGACGTCGCGGCGTGGATCGACCACCGCGGCCTCGCCGCCGTCGCCGACGAGGTACGAAGCGTGGGCGAGACAACCCAGGTAGAACTGCTTGAACTCCATCAGCGCCTCTTGAGTGCGGCCCGCAGCGAGACGATCAGGATCTGGGCCTTCGGTTTCGACGCATTCTCCCACAGCCGCAGCTCGTGGGGCAGAATTCGGACCGCGTCGCCCGGCTTCAGCTTGTGCCGATCCGGGCCGAGCGTCACGATCGGCCCGCCTGCGAGCACCAGGGCGAACTGCTCGACAGGCGCGGCGGCCGGGTGCTTGCCGCTGCGCCCGCCGGACTCCAGCGTGATCAGGACAGGCTCCAGGCGGCAGCCTGGCGTCAAGTGAGCCAGCGCATCGACGCTGCCCTGTGACCAGCTGCTTGCGAGCCGCTTGCGCTCGGCGGAGCGCACCACCGAGCCCGACGCGCCGTTCGCGGCGGCGGCGAAGAACTCGACCAGCGTCACGCCCAGCGCCCCCGCGATCCGCTCCATCGAGTTGATCGAGGGCGAGACGAGGCCGTGCTCGAGTTGCGAGATGAAGCTGGCCGAGAAGTCCGTGCTCTTCGCCAGGGCGCGCAGCGACAAGCCGGCCGCCCCCCTGAGCCGGCGAACCTGCTCGCCGACGAGTTGTTGTTTCAGGGTGCGGCTCATGCCCTTCGTCCTTGTAGCTTTATACTGTACATGTGTTCAGTGGAGGCCTGCCGTCAAGATGTTGATTCGGCAGCCGCCAGTGCGCGGCGGATTGTACACCCGGCTGCTCCGCCGCCGGGGTGAACTCGCGTTGCTCGCAGCCTCTGTGGCCCTCGTTCTGTTGGCCCTGGGCGGCCTCGAAGCCTTCGCCCGGAGCCGACCTGCCCACAGGGAAGCCG
Source organism: uncultured Acidobacteriota bacterium (assembly GCA_964442185.1). GTDB lineage: Bacteria > Acidobacteriota > Vicinamibacteria > Fen-336 > Fen-336 > CADEEV01. The sequence goes on along the minus strand of CAYTWT010000242.1, from coordinate 3,164 downwards.
ACACGGAGTCGATCAACGCCCAAAACCATTACTCCGAGGCCTACGGCTGGCGTCCCAGCCCCGGGGCCTGGGCCGAGGGCGGGGGTCGGCGGGTCACGGTCAACCGCTGGGGCTTCCGTGGCGCGGAGGTCCCGCTGTCGCGCTCTGCGGGACGCGGCCGTGTGCTGATTCTCGGAGACTCGATCGCCTTCGGCCTCGACGTCGATGACAGCCAGACCTTTGCCGGCCAGTTGAGCCAGAAACAGCTGGAGGTCCTGAACCTCGCGGTGCAGGGATTCGGACCGGACCAATCGCTCCTGCGCCTCGAGAGCGAAGGTCTACGCTGGCGGCCGGACCTGGTGGTGATGGCGGTTTGCCTCGAGAACGATTTTGCGGACGTTATGCTCCCGACGTTTCTCTACGACGGCCTGTATTCCAAGCCCTTTTTCCGCCTCGAGAACGACACTCTCGTGCTGCATGATCGCCACCTGCAACTGTCCCTCAGCAAGCGTCTCGGGATCAGTCTGATCAGGACCTCCGCGGCGGCCAGTTGGCTGCTCCGCCCGGCGCTCGTGCCCCCTGCCAAGACGGAGAGTTGGGGCGAGCGCAAGCGTTATGCCCTCAGGAAACCCGGTGACACTCGGGCCCTGACGGCACGGCTTCTGGGGCGAATGCGCGACGACGTGGCAGAGCACGGCGCCAGCCTCGTGGTGTTGCTGTTCCCAGGGCACGGCTCGTGGAAGTCCACCGCCTGGTCGAGGTCGCTGCTCCAAGCGCCGCAACTGGCTGGCGTCGAGGTAGTGGAGATGGCCCGTGAGTATGAGCGTCGAGGGCTGGCGTACGACGAGGTGGCCTTCGACGAAATCGGCCATCTGACGCCGCTCGGCCATCGCGTCGCCGCCGAGTTGATCGCCGCCAGGTTTGGCCCGTCAACGCGCTGAGCGCGAAGTAGGAGAGCGGGATCGTCAACACCCAGGCCCACACGATCCGCCCGGCGGGGTCGGACCACGAAAAAAATTAGCCTCGGTGGGAACATTTATTGTAGGATACAAGTATATTGGATTGAGGATCACGGAGTATGGGAGCGAGGGAGGCCAAGCGCGACGCCGCAAGGCTCAGGGCCGGAATCCGGGCTCTCGTCCGCCGCTTCGGGATCTCCGAGCGTGCCGATGTCGCGTGCTGCGGCATGACCGTGGCCCAGGCCGCGACCCTCGAAACGCTCCGCTCCGAGGGCGCCATGCGGCTTGGTTCGCTCGGGCGCCGGCTCGGCGTCACGGCCAGCACGCTGACCCGAAATCTGTCGCGGCTCGAAGAGGCCGGCCTCGTCGCCCGAGCCGCCGATGCTCACGACGCACGCGCGGCCCGCGTCGACCTGACGCCCGCCGGCCGCAAGGCGGCCGGCCGTCTCGAGAGTATGGAGCAGGAGTTCGGCCGGGTGATCCTGGAACGGATTCCGGCGGGGAAGCGCGCCGCGGTCGTTGGCGCGTTGTCGGAACTATTGGTTGCGGTGAGGGGGGCCACGGAGTCGTGTTGTCCCGGCGCCTTCGACCACCTGATGAAGGACTTTCCGCGGGTGACCCCCGCGCAATGTGAGGTGAGTGATGAGTCTTCCGGATGCTGCTGAAAACGTCGTCGCCAAGGTCCGCGATCGCTATGGCAAGATTGCCGAAGGCCAGCTCTCGGGCTGCTGCACTGTCGGCCCCTGCGGCGGCGACATTGCGGAGACGGCTGTCGCCCTCGAAGTCGGCTACGGCAAGAAGGATCTGGAAGTCCTGCCGGACGGCGCCAACCTCGGCCTCGGCTGTGGCGCGCCAGTCAACTTCCTCGAGCTGAAGGCGGGCGAGCAGGTCGTCGACCTCGGCTCCGGCGCGGGTGTCGACGCCTTCCTCGCCGCGCGCCAGGTCGGCGCGACAGGCCGGGTGATCGGCGTCGACATGACGCCGGCGATGCTGGAGAAGGCGCGCGCCAATGCGCGACGCCACGGCATCGACAACGTCGAATTCCGTGAAGGCCGACTCGAAGCGCTCCCAGTCGAGGACGCGACGATCGATGCGGTCACGAGCAACTGCGTGATCAACCTGGTTCCGGACAAGGCGGTCGTGTTCCGCGAGGTGGCCCGCATCTTGAAGCCCGGCGGCCGCCTCGTCATCTCGGACATCATTCTCGACGGCCGCCTGCCCGAGGCCCTGGAAAAGGACCTGCTCGCCTGGGTCGGCTGCGTCTCGGGCGCGATCCTGCGCGACGACTACTTCGCGATGGCCCGCGCGGCGGGCCTGGGCAAGATCGAGATCCTGAAGGACCTCGACTACCTCGCCGCCTTCTCCGCCGCGGCGCCGGAAGAAGCCCAGGCCTTCCTAGACCGCAACGGCACGAAGCGCGAGGAAGTCTCAGGCAAGGTCCGCTCGATCACCTACCGCGCGACGAAAGGGTAGCGGGCCTTTCGCTACGCCTTGACCTCGACGGGTGTGTAATCCGAAAACAGCTGCGCGGCTTCCGGCACCTGCGAAACGGGGATGTAGTCGCACACCTGGCCGTACTCTGCCCACATCCTCTGCACCGCAGGATGGCCGTGCGCCGCCAGGATCGCCTCCGCCGAAGCCCACTCGAAAACTTCGACAAAGGTTCCGTCCTTCGCTTCCATGGTGATCGGCGCCCGGTTGCTGACCAGGCCGAGGGAGCGAAGCGTCGCGACATGCTCCAGCACCAGCCTTCGCAGCGCCTCGGCCTGGCCCGCCTTGGGTCGATAGCAAGCGATCACGATCCTGCCCATGTGCCCCTCCTCCTTCTCACGGACCTTGATGAACCGCGAAAGTTACGCCGCCGCCAGGTCATGCCCGCTCGCGCTCTGCTGCCAGACGAAGTCGTACACGCGACTCGCAACTGCCTCGGTCTCCCCGTCCGTGAAGGGCGGCCTTGGCAGCGCCCGCCAAAGGTTGTCGAGAATGAACACCTTCACTTCGGCTTGGGTGGTCGTGTTCTGCGTCCAGTCGTGCATGGGCCGCAGCAACTCTCGTAGCGAGGCAAGAAGTGCCTTGCTCGCCTGCTTCAGCCGTTCCCGGTCGGCCTTGCTGATGGTGTCTTTGAACAGAAGATCGAACAGCGCAAGCTCGGCATCGCTGAGGCCTTCGTCGGCAGCACGCCGCTGTTCGGCATCGAGGCTCGATGCGAGTTCGACCAGCTGCGCG
>CAYTWT010000241.1:0-11736 GCA_964442185.1 uncultured Acidobacteriota bacterium | reverse complement strand
CGCTTCTCGCGCAGCACCACGTTGCAGTCGCTGCCCGGGATGTCCTCATGCTGGTACTCGTTGCCGCCGATCCAGTAGTACTTGCGGCCGCGCGGGTCGGTCTTCTCGACGATCTCGCCGCCGTAGCTGTGCTTGCCGAGGCGCGTCACCACGTAGCCGTCGGGCTCGACGCCGCCGGGGACGTTCACGTTCAGCAGCATGCCGTGGGGGAGCGTCTGCGTGAGGGCCGCCGCCACCAACTCGCGCGCGAAGCGAGCCGCCGGACCGAAGTCGAAACTGCCGCGTGCAGCGAGGCTGAAGGCGATCGCCGGCACGCCCATCAGCGACGCTTCCATGGCGGCGGCCACGGTGCCGGAGTACGTGACGTCGTCGGCGAGGTTCGGCCCGTGGTTGATGCCCGAGACCATCAGTGACGGACGCCGGCCCTTCAGGATGTGGTTGACGCCGATCCACGAGCAGTCGGTGGGCGTGCCGTCGACGGCATACCAGCGCGGCGAGACTTCTCGAATGCGCAGCGGCCGATAGATCGAGATGGCGTGGGAAGCGGCGCTCTGTTCGGCCTCGGGCGCCACGACCCAGACTTCGCCCAGCGGCGTCACGGCTTCGACCAGGGCCTGAATCCCGCGGGAGGCGTAGCCGTCGTCGTTCGACACGAGGATGCGTGGCAGCTCGGGCATCCGGGGATTCTACGCCGGCGGCCGCCCGCCTCGTCTTGACAAGCGTTGGGTGCGTAGGCACTATAGCGAAGAAAAAGCGAAATGAGTTCCGCCCTCAAGTCCGCCCTCGAAGGCCTGCTGCGGGAACGCCGGCTGCAAGCCGAGGCCCCGCCGCTGCGGGGCGAACGGCGCCTCAACCCGCTGCCGACGGGTGTGGCCGCAATCGACGCGGGCCTTGCGGGCGGCTTTCCGCGCGCGCGGCTTTCCGAGGCCACGGGTCCTCGGTCCTCGGGGCGCACGGCGCTCGCCCTGGGCATGATCGCGCGCGTGACGGCAGCCGGCGCGCTCGCGGCCTGTGTGGATCCAGGCGATCGTCTCGATCCTGTTTCCGCGTCCAGGGCCGGCGCCGACCTGACGCGCCTGCTTTGGCTGCGAGGCGATCGCCACACGCCGCGCGCCCTGCCCGAGGCTGTTTCCGCCACGGCAACGCTCGTGGGTGCGGGACTTTTCGATCTCGTGCTCCTCGATCTTGCCGGCTTCCCGGCAGGGGAGATCGGCCGGCTGCCCGGTCCCACGTGGCTTCGCCTCGCGCGCGCTGTGGAGGAAACGACCACGGCCCTCGTGCTGCTGGCCCGCGAACACGTGGCCCAGGGTCCCGGCGGCGCGTCGCTCGTACTGCAGCCGGCCGGTCCGCGTTTCGCAGGCACGGGCCCGGGTCGCCTGCTGTGCGGCCTTGGCCTCGAGGCCCGCGTTTCGCGCCACACGCTCCGCGGCGTTCACGTCGAACTGCCCGTCTTTCATTGAGGCGGCGCCTTGTTCGGGGGACTGCATTCGACGACAGCGTTGCCTTCGCCCCAGGCGCTCCTCGAGCTCGCGCACGCCTTCACGCCCCGCGTCGAGGCGCCGGTTCCAACGCCGGTGCTGCTCGACCTTCACGGCTTCGGCCGCGCCTGGCCTTCGCCCGACGCTCTGGGTCGTGCGATCCTGGACGCAGCCCGTGAGCGCGCCCTCACCCTGAACCTGGCGCTCGCCTTCTCGCGCATCGCCGCTCTCGTTCTCTCCCGTGGCCGCGACGGGCTCAGCATCGTTCCTGCCGGCGAAGAAGCCCGCGCCCTGGCGCCGCTGCCACTCGCACTCCTCGATCTCGAGCCGCAGCGCCTCGAGCTTCTGGCGCGCTGGGGGCTGCGCACGATCGGCGACCTCGCGGGTCTGCCGGCCACCGGCCTGGCCGCGCGTCTTGGTCCCGATGGCCCGCGCCTGCTGCGCCGCGCGCGAGGCGAAGACGACGTGCCGCTCGTCCCGGCGCTCGCCCCCGAGAGCTTCGAGATGAGCCTCGAACTCGACTGGCCCGTGGAGGGCCTCGAGCCGCTCTCGTTCCTCCTGGCGCGCGTCCTCGAGCCGCTGTGCGCCGGGCTCGTCGCGCGCGGCCGCCGCGCCGCGTCGCTCACGTCCGAGCTCGGTCTCGTCGATCGCTCGGTGCATCGGCGCGTCCTCACGCCCTCGGCGCCCTCGGCCGAGGCGCGCACCTGGCGCACGCTGATCCTCCTCGATCTCGAAGCGCATCCACCGCACGACGCGATCCAGCGGGTCCTGGTGCGTGCGGAGCCGACGCCGTCGCGCCACGTCCAGTTCTCACTGCTCGATCCCGCGCAGCCTTCGCCCGAGCGCCTCGCCGAGACCGTGGCGCGGCTGCATGCCTGGACGAGCACCGGCCGCGGCGGCGCCGCTTCGCTGCTGGATTCACACCGGCCAGGCGCTTTTGCCCTGGGCACGTTCTCGCCTGGCCCGCTGGGCCGCGGGCGAGCGTCGCTGCCCGGTCCACCGCGCGTCGCGCTGCGCGTCTTCCGCCCGCCGCTGCCGGCCGACGTGCTGCTCACGAAGGGCGCGCCGGCCTTCGTCGCGGCCGCGGGCGTGCGCGGCGCTGTCGTCGATTGCGCGGGGCCCTGGCGCGCCTCGGGCGACTGGTGGGACGTCGCCTGGAGCCGCGAGGAGTGGGACGTCGCCCTGGCCGCGGGCGTCTACCGGATCTTCCGCGACCGGCTGCGCGAAGCCTGGTTCGTCGAGGGCGAGCTCGACTGAGGGATCAGTCGCTGAGGCCGGGGCCGAGGCGCGCGACTTCGCCGAGCGCGAAACCAAAGACGCACAGCGACCAGAACGTCGCAGGCAGCAGGCCGACGCAGCACGCCAGAACCCCGAACTGCGCGGCGAAGCTCGCGACCAGATAGAAGACCAAGGCCAGGAAGTAGTTCAGCGCATTGCGGCGGATGAACGCGAAGTTGGCCCGCAGCTCGAAGGCGGCCCCGAAGCGCTCGGAGAGCGCCAGGCGCGTGAGGGCGGCGGGCAGGTACAGCATCAGGGCGAACATCGCGAGGATGAACAGGCCGTATGCGGCAAACAAGCCGAGGCCAGCGAGCGCACCTAGGCCCCGGGCCGTCGCATCGCTCCCGCTTGCCGAGAGGCCGCCTGCCATCAACACGAAGACGAGGGCCATGCCGAAGAGCGGGAGGAAGATGGCGAGCAGGTAGAGGCTGTAAGCACCCATGGTCCGCAGGCCGGAGGAGAACAACCCGCCGAGATCGTCCCAGTCTGGAAGCGGCAGAGCCTCGCCGTGCGCCGTACGCTGTATCAGCCGCGAGAAATAGCCCGCCAGGAACACCATGCCGACCAGCAACATCGCGAGCAGCGTGAACAAGCTGCCCATGAGGACCTTCTTCACCCAGTCCGGATCATCGAACACGAAGCGGAAGGCCCGCGCAAAGTCCAGGGTGTCTTGTTTAGGTGAGGCAGCAGCGGGCGAGCTCATGGAGGGATTCTAGACCCTCGTGGGCCTTTCACAACTTGCGCTAGACTCGCGCGGCAGAGATGAAGCGCCGGACACTGGGCCTGTTGGTCGCCGCGCTGCTCGTCGCGTTCCTATTCGTCCCGAGGAAGGCGCCGCCGCCCTTGCCGCGTTCCATCGTCCTCGTGACCATCGACACGCTGCGCGCCGATCACCTGGGCAGCTATGGCTACCCGCGGCCGAGCTCGCCCTTTCTGGATCGTCTCGCCCGCGAAGGCGTGGTCTTCGAGAACGCGCAGTCCTCGGCGGTGCAGACTTCAGCAGCCCACGCCTCGATCTTCACGGGGCTCTACCCATCCCAGCACGGCGTCCGGTCGAACGGGCAGGGGTTCGGCGACGCCGCCAGCTACGAGCCGCTGGCCGAGACGCTTCGGAAGGCGGGCTACCAGACAGCAGCCGTTTCCGCCGTCGGCTTCCTCGCGCCGATGCTGCGCGGCTTCAGCGCCGTGGATCTTGCGCGGGAGCGCCGGCCGCGGCTCTACCGTCAGGCGCACGTGGTGGTGAACCGCGCCCTGGCGTGGCTCGCCGCCCGTGCGCCGCAGGAGCGAGTCTTTCTCTGGGTCCACCTCTACGAGCCGCACCTGCCGCAGCGTGCGCCAGAAGCGTGCGCGGCAGGCCTTGTGTTTCCCTCTGCCGAGGCCAAGGCCGAGTTCGCCCGAGCCATCATCGAGAAACACCGAATCGCTCCAGGGTTCTATACGACGGCAGAAGAACTGGCCGACGCCTACGCCGCCTACGACGCCGAGATTCGTTTCGCCGACCGCGAGCTGGAGCGGCTTTTCGATGCGATGACCCGGTCGGGACGCAACGACGACAGTCTTTGGATCGTGACGGCCGATCACGGCGAGGGGCTTGGCAATCATTCCTATGCGGGGCACGGCCAGTTGCTCTATGAGGAAGCGCTTCGTGTGCCGCTGCTCGTCTACGAGAAAGGACAGGCGAGCCGACGCATCGCCACGCTCGTTCGCGACGTGGACATCCTGCCCACGGTGCTCGAACGGGCGGGTCTAGTGTCCGCGACGACGGGGTACACGCTTCCGGGCCGTTCGCTGCTCCCGCTCATCGCCGGCGCTTCGCTTCCGGACGCACCGGCCTTTGCGCAGCGCCGCCCAGCGGGACCGAAGATGCCCGCCTGGGAGCGAGGTGAGGTCTTCAGCCTGCGCCTGGGGGACTGGAAGTACGTCGTGCACACGCTCGGCAAGGACGAGCTCTTCAACCTGCGGGAGGACCCCTTCGAGCTGCGCGCCCTCGAGGCGTCGTCGCCGCAGCGGGACAGGCTCGGGCACCTCGCCCGCGCCACCTTTGCGGCCGCCGAGCGCGAAGGCGGGGCGCTATCGCCGAGCGCGGTCGATCCGCGGCTGAGCGAAGAACTGCTGGCTCTGGGCTACGTCGGGGACAACGAATAGAGACGACTAGGGCCGGTCCTTGAACTGCTCGTAGAGGCGCGTGTGGCGCGTCTCGAGCGACTGCGCGACGCCGTCGATGAAGACCCGCGTCACCTGCGTGCGATGGTCCATGATGTCGCCACTCGCGACGAACAGGTTCGCGTCCTTGCCCACCTCGAGCGAGCCCATCCGCTCCGCCACGCCGAGGATCTCGGCGGGCGAGAGCGTGATGGCACGCAGCGCCGCCTCGGCGCTGAGGCCGAAGCTGCGCGCCATGGCCGCCTCGTATGGCAGGTTGCGGCAGTTCGAGTCCGAGTCCGTGACGATCGCGAAGCGGACACCCGCCTTCGCCAGTAGCGCCGCGTTGGCATAGGCCGCGTCGTAGGGATCGGAACGCCGACGCGGCAGGCGCAACGCCTGGATCAGCACGGCGACGTCCTTCTGCTTCAGAAGCGCCGCGCAACGCCAGGCCTCGAGACCGCCGGCGATCACCAGCTTGAGGCCGCGCGCCTTGGCGAAGGCGACGGCGCCGCGGATGTCGTCCTCGTCGTCCGCCCGCAGCGTCACGCTCAGTTGGCCGCGTGCGACTGCGACCAGCGCCTCGAGCTTCGGGTCCGGCTTCGGCGCAAGGCCCTTGCCGGCGGCCGCGGCATCGAGCGCCGCGCCATACGCCTTCGCTTCCTCGAGCAGGTTGCGAAGCCGGTCGCGATCCTTCTGCTGGTTCTTCCGTTTCTCCTCGAGGCGCTCGTCGAAGTTGCGCTTCTCCGGCTCCTTGTCGGCCGGGGTGATGGCGCGCATCGGTTCGCCCGTTGGGTAGGCCATCTGCATCGAGCCCGGCGTCTTGAGCGTCAGCGCGTCCGGCGTCGTTCCCGTGAGGTGGATGACGGCGCTCTGGCCCGCAATCAGGCCGCCCTGCGGCGCCGCCTGCACGGCCGTGATGCCGTTCGCCCGCGCCATGGCAATGTGCTCGGTGTGGGCATTGAGCGCGACCCAGGCCTTGGCGTGAGGGTTGAGATCGCCGATCTCCGTGACGTCCATCGATCCGGCCACGCTGCTGATCTCGGTGAGTCCGACCTGCGAGAGCGCGTCGATCAGCCCGGGGTAGACGGTCTGGCCGGTCACGTCGATGACGGTCGCGCCGGGCGGAATCGGAACCGCCGCGCCTACGGCGGCGATCCTGCCGCCGGCCAGCACCACGATGCCGTTCTCGATCACTGGTCCCGAGACCGTGACGACGCGGCCGCCGCGGAGCACCGTCACGGGGGCCTCGGCCGCGGGCAGCGCCAGTGCGGCCAGGACGAACGCCAGCGAGAACAGGAGCTTCACTGCCCACCTCCCTGGTCCGACACCGTCACGGCGAGCGTCGCCTTGGCGCGATCGAAGTAAACCGTGCCGTCCACGAGCGTCATCTCGACGCGCGCGTCGGGAAGGAAGGGATGGGCATCGAAGATCGCGATGTCGGCATCCTTGCCGACTTCCAGCGAGCCCACGCGCTTGTCGATGCCGAGCTGCCAGGCGGGATTGAGCGTGATCATTTTCAGCGCCTCGCTCTCGCTGACGCCGCCGTACTTGACGGCCTTCGCCGCATCCCAGTAGAGCCGGCGCGCCAGCTCCGCCGAGTCGGAGTTGAGCGAGACCGCGACACCGTGTGCGGTGAGGATCGCCGGGTTGTAGGCCGTCGCGTCGTAGGCCTCGAGCTTGTAGCCCCACCAGTCGATGAAGGTGGAGAGCCCGGCGCCGTGCTTGGCGATCTCGCTTGCGACCTTGTAGCCCTCGAGGCCGTGTTGGAAGGTGCGCACCTTGAAGCCGAACTCGTCGGCGACGCGCATCAGCATCAGGATCTCGTCGGCGCGATAGCAGTGGGAGTGGACGAGGACCTTGCCGTCGAGGATCCCGACCAGGGTTTCGAGCTGCAGGTCACGGCGCGGAGCGACCGGCTTCTCGGCCTTCGCCCCGGCGGCCTTCAGCTTGGCGTCGTACTCGGCCCACTCACGCTTGTAGGCGCGTGCCGATAAAAAGGCGTCGCGCAAGGTCGCCTCGACGCCCATGCGCGTGCCGGGATAGCGGTCTTCGCCCGGAGTGCGGTAGTTCGAGCGCTTCGGGTTCTCACCCAGGGCGAACTTGATGCCGCGCGGCGCGCCCTCGAAGAGCAGCTTGTCGGGCGGCATCCCATAGCGCAGCTTGATCACGGCGTTCTGCCCGCCGATCGTGTTGCACGACCCATGCAGCACGTTCAGCGCAGTGACCCCGCCCGCCAGTTGTCGGTAGATGTCGGGATCGTACTGGTCGATGACGTCCGCGATGCGGACTTCGGCCGTGACCGAGTTCGAGCACTCGTTCACGTTGTCCTCGATGGCCGTGTGCGAGTGGGCGTCGATGATGCCGGGCATCACGTAGCGCCCGGCGGCGTCGATTACCTGCGCTCCGGCCGGAGCCTTCACGTCGGCGCCCAGCGCCGTGATCTTGCCGTGCTCGATCAAGAGCGTGCCCTTCTCGATCGTGCCTTGCGGCGAAGCCGTGAGAAGCGTGCCGCCGACGATCGCGACGACGCCCAGCGGGGCGGTCGGCGGAACGGGCGGCGTCCAGGGCGAGAGCTTCTTCTGCTCGCTCTTGGCCTCGGCGTCGGCCTTGCCCGCGTCGTCCTTCTTCCGGGCGGCCTTCTTGTCCTCGGGGGGAGGCTCGTAGAGCCGGCCATCGACGAACACCATCTTGACGGTGGCTTCCTTCGTCAGCGGATCGCCGGACCAGGCGACGACGTTCGCGATCTTGCCGCGCTCGAGGCTGCCGAGACGGTCAGCGATCCCGAGCGCCTCGGCCGCGCCTAGTGTCGCGGCTCTGAGGGCCGTTTCACGGGGGAGGCCGCGCTCGATCGCCTTGCGGATGCCGCCGACGTAGTCGGCGCCGCCGCCGGACGCGAATCCGAACGCGACGCCCGCTTGCGCGAGCGCCGCCGGATTGCGCTCGGCCTCGTCGATCGTCTGGCGCTCCCGTTCCTCGTCGTCGCCGCTGCTCAGCTCGGCCGCGCTCGGCGGGTCGAAGTGGACACTCACGAGCAGCGGCAGCTTCTTCGCCTTGATCAGCTCTGCAACGCGCGCCGCCTGCGGCGCGCCGGCCACCAGCACGCGGACCTTGAATTCGTCAGCGAGCGCGAGCGCGCGGCGGACGTCGTTCTCGCGCGAGGCCGTCACGACGAGCGGGAGCCGGCCCGTGACCACATCCTTCCAAGCTTCGAGGCCCGAGTCGTAGTGCGGTCGCTTCTTGCCCAGGGGAGCAGCCGTGTAGGCAGCCCACTCGTCGCGATAGTGGATCGCATTCGCCAGCGACTGTCTTGCGAGCGCCATGGTTCCCATGAGCGAGTCGGGGTAGCCGTCTGAGAGCGTCGCCATGTGCAGGTGCATCGCCGCCGGTTCGACCAGCGCCATTCCTTCGGCCTTCTCGCCGGACAGGTTGACGATGCTGCTGCGGCCCGGCAGTACGCCCTCGCCACTGATCACGAGTGCTGTCGTGATGCCGCTGTCGCGCGCCGCGAGGGCCGTGCCCGGATCGAGACTCTCGAGTGCGAGCGCCGCCGGCGTCAGATCTCGGCGGGCGGGCCAAGAACTCCTCCCCTCACGCTTCGGCTTCGGCAGGCCGAGCTCACCGAAGCCGTCGATCAGTCCGGGAGTGAGGGTCAGGCCGGAGCCGTCGATGGCGCGCGCATCGGCGGGCGCTGACACGCCTTCGCCGAGGGCCTCGATGACGCCGTTGCGCAGCACGATCGTGGCCTGCTCCCGTACCGGGCCCGAAACCGGGGCGATTCGGGCGCGGACGATGGCGTAGACGAGGTCCTTGTCCGCGCGGGCAGGGGCAGGCGGGACGAGCAGGCTGGTGGCGAGGAGCAACAGCGGCGATCGCTTCATTCAACTCCTTGGAAGTTCACGAGCAATGACGGTCGGAGAGTATAGCCGCCCTGGCGACGCGGCCCGAACCCCTGGCGGAGCCATGGGCCGTTGTAGGATACGCTTCGGTTGTTGAAGCGCCTTCTCGCCGTCACCCTGTCTGGAGTACTCGTGTGGGCGTGTCGCAGCGCCCCGGTCCGTCCCCCCGAGATTGCCGGCGTGCCGACACCCGACACTGACGCCAAGGACCCGCTCACCGAGACCAAGGCCCCCGAGAAGGACCCGCTCGCCGTGACCAAGGCCCCCGAGGAAGTGATCGTCTCGGCCTGGGCGGAACCGTCGCACCTGCCGCCGGCCGGGGGTGTCGTGCAGATCCTGGTGCGTACAACCCGTCGCGGTGGAGCGCCCTTCGCCGGTGTCGAAGTGCGTCTCCGCTCGGACGCAGGGTCGCTCTACTCCGCCGGCCGCACCCTGACGACGGACCGCTCCGGCATGACCCGTGACCAGCTCACCGCGAAGAAAACGACTGAGATCACGCTCAACGCGGGCGGAACGCGTTACCGCTTCAACGTGCCCGTGCTCCCCGAATCGACGGAGTAGCCTCGTCGTGCATCTGACCCACGAGGCGCTGGGCCTTGGCTGACCGGATCGTCGACGCCCTCGCTTCGTTGCCCACGCTGCCGACCTACCTCGTGCTGATGCTGCTGTCGGCCGTGGAGAACGTGTTTCCTCCGGTGCCCGCGGACGTAGCCGTGGCGCTCGGCGCCTTTCTCGCGCACCGCGGAGAGCTCTCCGCACCACTGCTCGGCGTGATGTGCTGGCTCGCGAACATCACGTCAGCCGCGTGGATCTACTTCTTCGCGCGCTCCCGCGGCTCGGGCTTTCTTCGCCAGGGCTGGGGCCGGCGACTGATGCCCGAGGACGACGTCGCGACGCTGCAGGAGGCCGTGCGGCGGCACGGCGCGCTCGGCATCTTTTTGACGCGCTTTCTTCCCGGTGTGCGCGCGGCCGTGCTGCCCTTTGCGGGCGCTTTCGGCCTTTCGCCCGCGAGGGCGCTCCTGCCCGCGGCCTTTGCCTCGGCGATCTGGTACGCGTTTTTGGTGGCGGCAGGCTCGATGCTGGGCAACAACTGGCCGGCCGTGAAGGCCCTGGTCGGGGACACGAACCGTGTGCTCGGGCTCGGCGCCGTGGTCGTGGTCGTCGGCTTCGGGTTGTGGTGGTGGCGAAGGAGGCGAGCGCGGTGAGACATCTCCCTTGATCGGGGGCGATGCTAGACTCCGGCCTCGCGGGGGCCCCTGATGATCGACGCTGAGCACGGCACCGACACGCTCCAGATCCGTGGCGATCTCGAGCGCCGTTATCCGGACGTGCTCACCCCGGATGCGCTGGCTGCGCTCGCCGCTTTGGCCCGCTTCGATGCGCAGCGCGTGGCGCTGATGGCGGCCCGCCTCGAGCGCCGCGCGAGGCGGGCGCGTGACCGCCAGGGCATCGGTTTCCTCGACCCCGACCAGGTCATCCCGGGCACCGACATAGGGGTGCGAGACGCGCGCGAGGGCCGCTTCATTGGCAGCGAGATCCCGCCCGGCCTGCTCCGGCAGTGGATCCAGGGGACGGGACCCGGAGCCCGCCCGAACGCGCCCGTGGTGCAGGGTCTTCGCAACGTGGCCTACGCCCTGCTTTCCGGCGCCGACGGCTGGATGTTCGACGGCGAAGACGCGCTCGGCCAGATCTCCACGATGTCGCTGGACAACCAGCGCAACCTGAAGCTCGCGCTCGACCGTGAGGCGCTCTTCCTGCAGGTTGCGCAGCAGGTGGCGCCGGAGATGAACGCGTGGGCGCGCGGCTTCTTCGGCCGCGAAACGATCTCTGACTGGCGCTCGCAGCTCGACTTCACCACCGTCCTGTTCCGCGCGCGCGGGCTCCACCTCGACGATCGGCACGTGCGGCTCGCCTCCGGCGCGGGCTTCTCGGCATCGATCGTGGACCTGACGCTCTACGTGGTGAACAACCAGCACCGCTTGCGGCAGACGGGCGCGCCGCTCGTGCTCTACCTGCCGAAGATCCAGACCGCCGAGGAAGCGGCGCTGTGGAACCGTATGCTGTCGGCGCTCGAGGCGCATCTGTCGTTGCCCGAGGGCGCGATCAAGGTATACGTGCTGGTCGAGCAGATCGAGGCCTGCTTCCAGTTGATGGAGATCCGCGCGGCGCTGGGAGGGCACTTCGTCGGCTACAACACCGGCCGTTGGGATTACATCAACAGCGTCTCCGACGCGATGACATGGGACGCGCAGTTCGTCAATCCGAACATCGACGCGATCACGATGACATACGGTTACATGCGCAACTACGAGGACCGTGTCCGGCGCGCCGTCAACACGCCCGACGCCGCGGGCAACTGTGCGCTGTGGCAGGGCGGGATGGAGCCCAACATCCCCGTCGGCTCCGACCGTGGCGTCGCCAGCGGGATGGCGCGCGCGGTCGCCGGCGCCGAGCGCGAGCAGCGCGAGGGAGCCAGCGGCAAGTGGGTCGCGCACTGGAAGATGGTGCATATCGTGCGGCCCGTGTGGCAGCGCGCCTCGCAGGACAACCAGCTCGGCCGGCGCTTTCCCGCGCTGAGCTACACCGCCGCCGACGCAGCCGGCCTGGTGTTGCTGGAGCCCGCGCCGCGCAGCGTGCGGGGCGCGCGCGACCTGCTGAGCGTGGCGCTACAGTACGGCAACGCCTTCGGCCAGGGTCTCCAGGCGGCGGCGCTGAAGCCGGCGGACTTCTTCGGCAACGACGACGTCCTCTATCTGATGGAGGACATGGCGACCGGCGAGATCCGGTTGAGCATCCTCTGGGAGTGGCTGCACAAGGCTGCTCCGCTCACCCAGGACGACGCCGCCACCGGAGTCGCGAAGGGCGATGCGTTCACGTTCGAGCTGTTGGCGCGGCTGCTCGACGAGGAGTACGCCAAGCTGCTGGCCGCCGGCAGCCGT
>CAYTWT010000240.1:0-2407 GCA_964442185.1 uncultured Acidobacteriota bacterium | reverse complement strand
CCTTGATTCGCTTCCGGCCGCCCCGAATCGAGCCGTCTCCAGAAGTCCGCTGGACACTGCTTCGGGCCTTTGGCTCCAAGGACTTGGCGACCGCCGAGCTTTCGAGCCCCGCAGCCGCCTGCGACACGGCCCGTCGTCTCGACTTGGCGCCGCGCATCGCCTTCCGCTCGCCCCGTGAGACGCTCGGCCGGGAGCTGGGCGAGGCGCCGGCGCGCTCGGTCGTCGCGGCTCGCGGCCTGGCCGCCCTCGGCGCCGATCGCCAGTTGGCCCTGGCGCGGGACGTGGCGGTTCTGGCTCGAGCCCACGGCCTGCCGCTGGTGCTTGTGAAGGGCGCCGCCTTGCACGCCACCGGCGTCGTGCCCGCGGGCTCGCGCTGGAGCGCGGACCTCGACGTCCTCGTCCCGGCCGAAGCGGTGGCCGATTTCGATGCCGCCCTCAGGAACGAGGGCTTCAAGGCCACGCTCGGGGCGATCGGTTGCGAGCACCAGACCGCCCCGCTGCACCGAGGCGAGGGCGAGATCGTCGAGATCCACCGTTTCTTGCCAGGTGTTCGTGTTCCGGGCTCACGGCGTTTCGTCACGCTCGAGGTGCTGGCGAGTGCCCGGCTGCTGGTCGAACTGCCGGGCTGGCCTGCGCCGGCAAGCGTGCCGACCCCGGCGATTCTCGCCGCCCACGCGCTGGTCCACGGCCTCGCGCAACACGGCTTCGGGCCACGTGCGTACCCGATGACCCGCATGCTGGCCGATCTCGTCGACCTCGGCGCTGCCGGTCCCGACGGAGAGAGGCTGATGGCCGAGGCGCACGTCTGGACCGAGCGTCACGTCACGGCCGAAGAGGCGCTTGCCGTTCTCGAGCTGGTGCGGCAACTGGTCGCGGGGCGCGTCGAGCCTTCGCCTTTGCTGTCGCACGTTCTCGCCGGCCTGCTCGACGACGACTACGTGGCGTCGCTCAAGCTGCGCGCCCTGGGCAGCGGCCCTTCGCAGCATTCGCGCGCGTTCGCGCTGGGCCGCGATGCCTGGCACGCGCTGTTCCCTGGCCTGGAACAACTCGCGGGCCTGCACCCGGGCCGGGCGCCATGGCGGTCCGCGCTGCTGCGGCCGTTCGACCTGGCGGCGCGCGCCGCCCGCGCGGTCGCCGCGGGGGTGAGGTAACATGGCGCCAATGCTTTCCGCGCTGTTCATCGCCGCCGCACTGGCGCAGGCCCAGAGCCCCGTGTCGCCTGAGGTCTGCGGCGCTCCGGCGATCACCGCGGCCGAGGTCACGCTGAACGGCGACGTACGCGTCAGCGGGACGGCGTGCCCGGGGCGGGCGGTCGAGCTGTTCAAGGGCAAGCCGAAGCTGGCCACGCTCGACTCACCCGCGGGCGGGCTCGAAGGCCTGGAAGCGGTCGGCTCGTCGACCGCCGGCGACTGTGGGGTCTTCGTCGCGACGCTGCGGCCGATGACGATGGACACGCAGCTCGCGGCTCGCGTCAGCGACGCGGGCGCCGTGCCGATCGACAGCGCGCCTCGCGCGCTCACGCTGTCGCAGTGGCCGGAGGCCGTGGTGGAGACGGCGGAAGGCTCGTTCGTGATGCGGCTCTTCTCGGACGCGGCGCCCGGCCACGTGAAACACTTCATGGAGACGGCGCTCAGCCGCGGCTACGACGGCACGCTGTTCCACCGCGTGCTGCCGGGCGATCTGGTGCAGGGCGGCGATCCGATCTCGCGCGATCCGAAGAAGCCGCAACGCTACGGCTCGGGTGGGCTCGGACAGTTGAAGGCCGAGTTCACCGATCGCTGCTTCTACCGCGGCATCGTCGGGGCCGTCCGCTGTCCGTCGAACTGCGACAGCGCCGGCAACCAGTTCTTCATCGCGCTCAAGGACCACCCGGAGCTGCGCGGCCAGTACACGGCCTTCGGCGAAGTGGTCTCGGGTCTCGACGTGGTGGACCGCATCAGCCGCACGGGCGAGCCCGGTCAGCCACTGCCGCGCATTCCGATGACCGTCTCGGTCCGTCAGGCCCCGGACGTCTTCCAGGCCGCCCAGAAGTAGCGCCTAGACGCCACGCCGAGGAACTCCCGGGCGCCCTGAATGCGGGTCGCGAGGTGAGTTCTACGCGGCTTCGTATTCCTGAATGACGACGATGCCGGCGCGCCGGGCCTTGTCGACGATTCTCTCGAGCTGGCGCGTGGTGGCGTCGTCGGTGTAGGTCTCCCCGCACTGCTGACACACTTCGGCCGGGACGCCACGGACCACGACGACGGTGCCGCCGATCTCGTAGGTCTCGGTCGTCTTGCCCGGCGTCGTCTCACCGGTACGGCACAGAGCACACCTCATGTCTTCGGCTTTCTCCTGACGAAGCCCGGCTCCCACCGTTCCAAGTCGGGCTCGTAGAGCGTCACGACGACAGTGTCTCCCGCAACGG
>CAYTWT010000239.1:0-15359 GCA_964442185.1 uncultured Acidobacteriota bacterium | reverse complement strand
GGTGCGCGCCTGGTCGGCGATCGCGCGCGTGATGGCCTGGCGAATCCACCAGGTGGCGTAGGTCGAGAACTTGTAGCCGCGCTTGTACTCGAACTTGTCCACGGCCTTCATCAGGCCGATGTTGCCCTCCTGGATCAGGTCGAGGAACTGCAGCCCGCGGTTCGTGTACTTCTTCGCGATCGAGACGACGAGGCGCAGGTTCGCCTCGACCAGCTCCTTCTTCGCCTGCTCGGCCTGGGCCTCGCCGACGAGCACCGTGTCGAGCGTGCGCTTCAGCTCCTCGGGCTTGGTGTCGAACTCCTCCTGGATCTGGCGCAGGGAGTCCTTCTGCTCCTGGATCAGCCTGCGGACCTGCTTCTTGTAGTCGTCCGAGAGCTTCGCCCGCAGCTTCGGCTCGAGCCGGTCGATCTTGTCCTCGGCCAGGTGGATGCGATCGACCGAGTCGCGAATCCGCTCGGTCAGGCGGCGCTTCACCGACTCGGCTAGCTCGATGTTGCGGATCGCGTTGGCGACGGCGATGCGGTGGCGGCCCAGCTTCCACTTGGCGCGCACGTACTTGGGCGCCTTCTTCGGCACCTCGAGGAACTTTTTCCGGTAGGCCATGGCTTCGTGATGGGCGTGGCCCACCTTGTCCACGAGCTTCAGCGTCTCGCGAATCTTGTGCTCGAGCTTGTCCTCGGTGATCTCTTCTTCGTTGAACACGACGACGTCGCGCACGCTGATCTCACCGGCCTTGAGCCGCTCGCCTAGCCGCACGATCTCGAGCGCCGCGTGCGGCGTGCGTGCCACGACCTTGAGCACCGCCTTCTTGCCGCGCTCGATGCGCTTGGCGATCTCGACCTCGCCCTCGCGCGTGAGCAGCGGCACCGTGCCCATCTCGCGCAGGTACATGCGGACCGGGTCGTTGGTCTTGTCGAGAGCACCGGGCGTCAAGTCGAGCTCGGCGCCCTCCTCGCCTTCGGCCTTCTCCCGGAACTTCTGCTCCGAGTCGACGACCTCGATGCCCATCGACCCGAACATGGAGAAGATGTCGTCGAGATCGTCGGAAGACGTGATCTCGGACGGCAGCATGTCGTTGACTTCCTCGTACAGCAGGTAGCCCTTCTCCTTGCCCATGGTGATGAGCTGTCGGACCTCGTCGTACTTCTCTTCGATTGACAATGCCATTTCGGCTCTTCGCTCCCTCTCGTCCTGCTGCTACTGGCCTGCCGCCGCGGCGCGGGACAGGCTGTTGATCTGCCGCCTCAGGTCGATCTGCTCCTGGCGCAGCGTGGTTTCGTCGCCGGAGGCGCCTCGCAGCGCCTTCTGGATCTCTTCGAGGCGTGCCTCGAGCGGCCAGCACTGGATCTCCCGCACGCAGCCGAGTGCGGTGGCATCGCCCGTGGGGGCCGGGTTGACGGCCATCTCGGTCACCAGGCGGCGCGCGGATTCGTCCTGGGCCTCGCTGGCGAGACCCGCCGCCGTGACTTTCTGCCCGCGCAGGTAGATCGCCTTCGCCGCGCGCAAGACGTCGGCGGAGGCAAGGCCCTCGAGATGCGCGTCGGCCAGCTCGCCCAGCGCCTCGTCGACACCGGGCGCCTCCTGAAGCAACAGGCTGATGAGCCACTTCTCGGCGGGCTGCAGACCGGTTCGCCGCGCTGGCGGCGGTGCGACGGGCGTCTGTGCCACGCGGGTCGCGCCGGTGGCCAGGGCCCGTTTCAATTCCCAAAGCGCCGCCGTGCCCTCCAGGCGGCCGCGCTCGACGATCACCGCCAGCCAGGCGGATCGCTCCACCGCGCTTCCGACCCTCGCGAGCGATGGCAGGATGGTTTCGAAGTAGGCTGCCTTCCCCGCCGGCGTCTTCGTGTCGTTCTCGGCGGCGGCCTTCTGGATCAGCCACTCCATCCAGGGCAGCGCCGCGTCGAGCCGCTCGCGATAGGCCTGGCCGCCCTCGGCCTTCACGAACGAGTCGGGGTCGTGGCCCTGGGGCAGCGTCACGACGTAGACGCCGAGGCCCTCGCCCGCGAGAATGTCGAGGCTCTTGCGCGCCGCCTTCTGGCCCGCCTCGTCCTGGTCGAAGTTCACGACCACCTTCTCGGCGAAGCGGCGCAGCAGCCGCGCATGGCTCGGGGTCAGCGCCGTGCCGCAGGTCGCGACCGCCTCGCCCACACCGCCCTCGAGGGCGCGCGCCACGTCGAGATAGCCCTCCATCAGCACCAGCCGGCCCTGCTTGCGCGCGGCCTCCTTCGCCCAGGAGAGGCCGTAGAGCGTGCGGCTCTTCTGGTAGACGGGCGTCTCGGGCGAGTTCAGGTACTTGGGTTCGCTGCTGTCGAGGCTGCGGGCGCCGAAGGCCACCACCTTGCCCGACTCGTTCGAGATCGGGAACACGGCGCGGTTGCGAAAGCGGTCGTAGTGTCCGCCGCCGCCTTGTTTCTCGAGCACCAGGCCGGCCTTCAGGATCGCCGCGACCGGGAACTTGCGGCGCAGCGCGTCCAGCAGTTCGCTCCACGAGTCGGAGGCCGCACCCGCGCGGATCAGCTCCAGCGTCTCCTTCTTGAAGCCGCGGCCAAGCAGATACTCGCGCGCCTTCGCGCCGGGCTCGCTCCAGAGGTTCTTCGTGAAGTGCTCGGCAGCCGCCTCCGTCACGGCGAGCAGCTCGTCGCGCTCCTTGCGATCGGGCCCGGGTTCGTAGCGGTTCTCGGGAACGGCGATCCCGAACCGGCGCGCCACGCTTTCCACCGCCTCGGGAAAGCTGGCACGCTCGCGAAGCATCACGAACTTGAACACGTCCCCGCCCTCGCCGCAGCCGAAGCAGTGGAACAGCGGCGGCTCGGAGCGCACGCCAAACGACGGCGTCTTCTCGTCGTGAAACGGGCACAGGCCCTTCCAGGAGTGGCCCATCTTCTTGAGACCGACGTGGTCGGAGATGAGCCGCACGATGTCGGCGGTTCTCCGAACCTCGTCGATGAAGCCTTCCGGGAACGCCATCAGAACGCGACCTTCCCGCTCATTCCTTCAACTCTACGATCGTGGCGCCGGCCCCGCCCTCGCGGCCTTCGCCGAGGCGGAACGTCGCCACATGCGGATGGCCCTCGAGCAGGCCCGCCACGGCCTTGCGCAACTTGCCGTGGCCAAAGCCGTGGATGACGCGCACCTCGCGGCGGTCGCCGAGCGTGGCGTCATCCAGGAACTTGTCGACCCTCGGCAGGGCTTCGTCCACGGTGAGTCCGACGATATTCACCTCGGCGGCCGCGGTCGTTGCAGCCTCGTAGTCCTTGACTCGGGACGGCGCCGAAGGGTTCGCGGTGGCTGCGGGTCGGCCACCCAGAACCACCAGCTCGGAGAGCGGCGCCCGCATCCGTTTGCCGCCCACCGCCAACTCGACCTCGCCGCTGTGGAGCGTCATCACCTCACCGATCACACCCAGCGACCTCACGCGCACGCGGGAGCCGACAGCCACGGACGCCGCCGCCGCCTGCGCCTCAGGGGCGGGCTCGGGAGTGAGCTCGCGCAGCGCTTCCTGCTGGGCCGCGCGGATCTGCTGGATGGCCTCGGTACGGGCGCGGGCGCCCTCGTTCAGCGCCGAACGGCGGGTCGATTCGACGCGGCCGACGGCCTCACGGATGGCATCGGCCGCCTTGCGCGCTACCTGCTCGCCGCGCTTGTGCAGTTCGCGGGCGAAGGCCTCGGCCTCGGTCTTGCGCCGCTCCGCGAACTTGGCGTTCGCTTCACGCACGCCGGCGGCTTCGGCTTCGAGCCGTTCACGCTCGGCGCGCAGCCGTTCGGCCTCGGCCAGAAGCGCACCGCGCTGGTCCTCGAGCTCCTTCAGCATCGCCTCGGCCTGCGCTTCCTTCAGGGACAGCCGCGAGCGCGCGTCGGCCACGACGGCTGCCGGCAGCCCCAGCCGTTCGGCCATTTCCAGGGCCAAAGACCGGCCCGGCACGCCCAGCGCGAGTCGGTAAGTGGGTTCGTAGGTCGCGGGATCGTAGGAGAACGAGGCGCAACTCACGCCCGGCGTCGACTGGGCGTACGCCTTCATCAAGCCGTGATGGGTAGTGGCCACGACCATGGCGCCAGCGGCGCGGAAATGATCGACGATCGCGACCCCAAGGCCGCCGCCCTCGGTCGGATCGGTTCCCGCTCCGACCTCGTCGAGCAGCACGAGCGCGGGCGCAGCCAGGTCACGAGTCATCTCGACGATGGAGGCGAGGTGTGCTGAGAAGGTGGACAGGTTCTCGGCGATCGACTGGTCGTCGCCGATGTCAGCGTAGATGCGACGAAACACGGGCAGCCGGCTGCCCGGCTCGGCCGGCACGTGGAGGCCGCTCTGCGCCATCATCGCCAGCAGCCCTACAGTCTTGAGGGCCACCGTCTTCCCGCCGGTGTTGGGCCCGCTGATGATCAGGACCGGCTCGCCAAAGCCGACGCGCAGGCTGACGGGCACCGGCTCGCGCGCGCTGCGGCGCGACAGGCCGAGGCGCTCGGCCAAGGCGGGCATCAGCAGCGGGTGCCGGGCCTGGATCAGGTCGATCTCGAGACCCTCGGCGACCTCGGGCGGCGCCGCGTTCATGCTGCCCGCGAGTAGCGCCCTTGCCTGGAGGGCGTCGAGCTCGCCGAGGCTCTCGGCCGCGCGGTGAAGCTCGTCGGCGTTGCGCCCGACCCGCGACGTCAGCTCGCGCAGGATCCGGATCACCTCGCGCCGCTCGTCGTCCTGCAACGCGACGACGTCGTTGTTGAGCTCGACCGCGGGCAGCGGCTCGACGAAGAGCGATGCGCCTGAGCCGGAGCTGCCGTGGACGATGCCGGGCAGTTGGCCTCGGTGCTCGGCCTTGAGCAACAGCACGTAGCGGTCGTTCCGGGTCGTGACCAGCTTGTCCTGGAGAATCCGGTCAGCATCCTTGCCGCGGAGCAGCGCGTCGAGCACCGACTGGAGCTGCGAACGCAGCCGGGCGATCGAGCGGCGCAGCTCGGCCAGGCGGGGCGAGGCATGATCGGCGAGCTCGCGCGACGGCAGGATCGCGGCGCGAATCACGAGCGCCACATCACTCGCGTCGGCGACGCCGCCCGCCAGGCACGCGAGAGCGGGTGCGTTCTCGGCGGCGCCCACGCGCTTCGCGATCTCGACGCTGCCTTCGATGAACGAGGCTACGTCGAGCAGCGCCCCCGGCTCGAGGTGCAGGCCTTCGACCCGGCTTCCCGCAAGAATCTCGGCCAGGTCGGGAAGGTCGTGGTAGGGCTGCCGACCGGGGGCCTCCAGCAGGCGCACAGCCTCTGTCGTCAGCCTCAGCTCCGTGCGGACGGCCGCGGCATCGGTCAGCGGGCCCAGGGCGAGGATCCGGGCGCGACCCCGAGCCGACCCGGCCTGGGTCAGGAGCAGGGCCCGGATCTTCTCGAACTCGAGCGTCCGGAACGTGTTTCCGTTCAAGGCTAAACGCCTGCCAGTCTATGCTTTAGAGACAGAAGCCGAGGGGATCCTGTCGTACCGAACATTTGGGGTCCGTCGCCGCCAGCCGGAACCCGGGGCCAGGACAGGACTAGACTACAAGATGAGAAGAATCAACGCTCTTGTCAACCTTGGGGGCCAATTTTCTGAGGATCAAGCTGGCCATCAACCCCGCCCCGAAGCCGTTGTCGATGTTCACGACCGACACCCCCGAAGCGCAGGAGTTCAGCATCGAAAGGAGGGCTGCCAGGCCCTGGAACGAGGCGCCATAGCCAATGCTCGTCGGGACGGCAATCACGGGCGCGTCCACCAGCCCCCCCACCACGGAAGGCAAAGCACCTTCCATGCCGGCCGCCACGATCACCACCGTGGCCTCGCGCAGCGTCGTGGTTCGATCCAGCAAGCGGTGCAGGCCCGCGACACCCACGTCGTAGATGCGATCCACGCTGGCGCCGTGGAATTCCGCCGTGACCGCGGCTTCTTCGGCTACGGGGATATCGGAGGTCCCGGCGCACACGACCGCCACGCGTCCAGGAAGCCGCTGCGGTTCGCGAACCACGACCGTAAGACAGCGCGCGACCGGGTGAAACTGGGCCGCGGCGTGCCTGACCTTGACCAAATCGTGCACTCCGATGTCCGTGCGCGTCACTAGCACGCCCTGACCATGGCCCACGATGCGATCGACGATGGCGGCGACCTGTTCGGCGGTCTTGCCGCTTCCGAAGACGGTCTCAGGGAACCCACGACGAAGGGCTCGGTGGTGATCCACCTTCGCAAAGCCCAGATCCTCGTAGGGCAGCGTTTTCAGGCGCTCGGCCGCGGCGGCGGGGCTCACGGCCCCATCCCGCACCTGCCGGAGCAACTCTTCCAGATCTCGCGGATCCACCGTTTCGGAACCCTCCCAAGATTGACTTGGCAAAGGATTTGCTTACAATTAGGGGTTTGTGCCCGCGCGGCGCGCGCGCTCCTCTTCGGCTTTGGAGCCACGGGAGCCGCGGCGCTCCCGTGGTCATGCTCCTTCACGCAGTCTGGGCTGTCAAGGCGGGCGGCCGAACCGAGCGAAGGGTGGAAATCGGTCCCGACCGGAAGGCGGCCGGAAGGGGAAGTGCGCTACGAGAGGGTCGTTCCGGAGCCTATGAGTCCTGCTGAGCTGGCCGTCCTCGGCCTCTACTTTCTGACGCTGGTGATCCTGGCGGTCTTCGGAGCGCACCGCTACGTCATGGTCTACCTCTATTTCCGCCACAAGGACCAGCGCGCGCTGCCGGTTCCATTGCCCGCCCGGCTGCCGCGCGTCACCGTCCAGCTCCCGCTCTACAACGAGATGTACGTCGTGGACCGCTTGCTCGATTCCGTGACGAAGATCCGCTACCCGAGGGAACTGCTCGAGATCCAGGTGCTCGACGACTCGACCGACGAGACCGTGACGATCGCGGAGACCGCGGTCGCGCGTTACCGCGAGCAGGGCTTCGACATCCACTATATCCATCGCGACGAGCGGAGCGGCTACAAGGCCGGAGCGCTCGACGCGGGCCTCAGCGTCGCGAAGGGCGAGTTCGTGCTGATCTTCGACGCGGACTTCGTCGCCCCGAGCGAGATCCTGGAGAGGACGCTCGGCCACTTCGACGCGGCCCAGGTCGGCATGGTGCAGGTGCGCTGGGGTCACGTGAACCGCGAGTACTCGCTGCTCACGCAAGTGCAGTCGGTGCTGCTCGACGGCCACTTCATCCTCGAGCACGGCGGACGCAACCGGGCCGGCCGTTTCTTCAACTTCAACGGCACCGCGGGCATCTGGCGCCGGAGCGCGATCGACGACGCCGGCGGCTGGCAACACGACACGCTCACCGAGGACCTCGACCTCTCGTACCGCGCGCAGCTGCGCGGCTGGCGCTTCGTCTTCGTGCAGGACGTGGTCGCGCCCGCCGAGATCCCGGTCGAGATGAACGCCTTCAAGAGCCAGCAGCACCGCTGGGCCAAGGGCTCGATCCAGACCTGCAAGAAGCTGTTGCCAAAGATCCTCGCCTCGGACTTGCCGCTCCACATCAAGATCGAGGCGGCGTTCCACCTCACCGCGAACTTCGCCTATCCACTGATGGTGCTGCTCTCGATCCTGATGTTCCCCGCCATGGTGATCCGCTACAACATGGGCTGGTACGAGATGATGATCATCGACATCCCGCTGTTCCTGGGCGCGACGATGAGCGTGTGCTCGTTCTACCTGATGAGCCAGCGCGAGATCTACGGCGAGAACTTCCGGGGCCGGATCAAGTACCTGCCGGCCGTGCTCTCCGTGGGCATCGGGCTCTCGGTCAACAACGCCAAGGCCGTGATCGAGGCGCTGCTCGGCATGGAATCGGAGTTCACACGCACGCCGAAGTACGCCGTCGAGGGCGCGGGCGACGAGTGGAAGCAGAAGCGCTACAAAGGCACGCTCAACTTCGTGCCTTTCGTGGAGCTGCTGCTCGGAGCCTACTTCACAGCGATGGCCGTGTACGCGATCTCGAACCAGATCTTCGCGACGCTGCCCTTCATCCTGATCTTTCAGTTCGGCTTCCTGTACGCCGGCGTGATGTCGCTGTTCCAGAACGTCGGCAAGCTGCTGCTGGTCAGGGAACAGGAAGCGTAGCTAACGCCAGCGTGGCCTTCGGGCACCGTCGGGGGCTTGACAGCCCAAGCGCGGCCCCACAGAATGCCGACCATAAGCCTAGTGACTTCGCACAGATTGGACTCGCCGCACGGCATCGTGGGAGCCTCCCACAATTCAAGGAGTAGAAGCATGCGCATTCGAGTTCCCGCCCTGTTGTGCGCCCTCGCGCTGCTGGCCGCGGCTGTTCCGGCCGTCGCCCAGCGCACAACCGGGTCCATCGTGGGCACGGTCAAGGACGAGTCCGGAGCCGCCTTGCCTGGGGTCACCGTATCCGTCAAGGGTGAAACCATCGTCGGCACGCTCACCAGCACCGCCAACGCCGAAGGCTTCTTCCGGTTCGGGGCGCTGCCGCCGGGTGTCTACACGCTCACCTACGCCATGTCCGGTTTCGCCACCCTGAACCGTTCAGGGGTGAAGGTGTCCCTCGGCGAAACGCTCGCGGAGAACGCCTCCCTCAAGGTCAGCCAGATGGCCGAGGAGATCACCGTGATCGGCGAGACGCAAGTGGTCGACACGGAGTCCAACGTGGTTGGCGCCCACTACGACAAGGACTGGGTGCGCAACGCTCCTGTCCCGCGCTTCACGTTCTTCGACCTCCTGAACTCCGCACCCGGCGTGAACCAGACGGCCCAGGGCAGCTCGCGCTCGACTTCGCTCGGCTCCTCGACCAGCGACAACTCCTACCAGCTCGACGGTACGGATTTCACGGCACCCTACACCGGCTCGGCCTGGCCGTGGCCCAACACCGACGCTATCGAGGAGATCGAAGTGCTGTCCCTGGGCGCGCCCGCCGAGTATGGCGGCCTGCAGGGCGCCGTCTTCAACGTCGTGACGCGACAGGGCTCCAACACCTTCCATGGCGACGCCAACTTCTACTTCCAGACCCAGGACCTAACGTCCCGGAACACCAGCGCCGAGCAGGACGGCGGGCTCCCCTACAATCGCGACAAGTACAACGACACGACCTTCCAGCTCTCCGGCCCCGTGGTCAAGGACAAGCTGTGGTTCTTCGGGTCGTATCAGTACCAGCGGGACTACGCGTCGCAGCCCGGGAGCGACCCGAATTTTCCGGCCAAGTTCGAGGCCGACCGGGTCTTCTTCAAGGCCAACTTCCAGATGACGCAACAGCACAAGCTGATGTTCGCCTATCACGACGACTTCTACAGCATCCCGCAAACGGCCACGGCCAACACCGCTCCCAGCAGCGTCCAGGTCGAGAGCGGTCACAACCCGGCGCCGAACCTCACGTACACCGGCGTCCTCTCCGACAAGACCTACGTCGAGGCCCGCGTCTCGGGCTTCTACGGCAAGGACCACGGCGACCCGCTCGACCCGAGCGAGCCCAGGGTCAAGACCCGGTTCAAGGACCTGGACAGTGACCGGATCACGGGCGGGATCTACGACTGGTACGACGGCGACTCCTGGAAGACCGGCGTCTCCGCCAAGCTCTCCCACTTCGCCGACAACTTCATGGGTGCCAGCCACGACTTCAAGTTCGGCGTGCAGTACAACGAGGGCGGCTCCGACTATGTCTATGGCTACAACGACTACATCTACACTTACAGCGGCGTGCCGGCTTACGGTTACACGCAGCTCCCGTTCCACAGAGCTGGCAAAGAGAAGACGATCGGCGGGTACGTGGACGACACCCTGCGCGTCGGCTCTCGCCTGACACTGAACCTGGGCCTGCGCTTCGACAACAGCAAGGCCCAGTGGGACTCGTACCCGATCCTCGACAAGCTGGGCAATCCGACGGGCCAGAGCACGGCGGCGAACGACAACATCTTCACCTGGAACAATGTTTCGCCGCGGATCGGCTTCAACTACCAGCTGACCGGGGATGGCAAGACGGTGCTGAAGGCGCACTACGGCCGCTACTACCGCGGCATCATCACCCAGGAGTTCGACCAGATAGCGCCTTCCGTGACGGACAAGTTCATCTTCTCGGGGACGTACGACGCGGCGGGCAACCCCGAGGGCGCCTCGGTGGTCTCGACCGCCTCCAACCTGCGGGTCGACCCCAACTTCAAATCGCCCTACACCGACCAGTTCATCGTCGGCTTCGACCGCGAGCTCTTCAAGGACCTCGGCCTCGATGTCAACTACGTTTACAAGCGCGGTGAGCAGGCCGGCGGCTGGCGCGACACTGGCGGGCAGTACGTACCCGCGATCTACTCCGACACCACCGGAGCCGAGCCGAGCGGGCAGGACATCAGCGTGCTCCGCCTCACAAACTCCAGGTCGGACCGCGTGTTCCTGCTGACGAATCCCGACAAGGACCCGGCCCGGATGTTCTCGCGCTACAACGGCCTCACGGTCCAGCTCACCAAGCGGATGTCCCACAACTGGCAGATGGTCACGTCGGTCGTGCTCTCGAAGTCCACCGGCCGCATCGGCTCCAGCGACCGTGCCCCCGACCGACGGCAGGAAGGCTACGCGCGGGACTTCGGCCAGAACCCCAATGACTTCATCAACACCGATGACCTGCTCATCGAGGACCGTCCTCTGGTCGTGAAGACGAACCTCATCTACCAGCTCCCGAAGGGCTTCCTGATCGGCCTCAACTTCAGGCAGCAGACCGGCCGGCCCTGGGCCCGCCAGGTCCGGGTTTCGGGCGTGACCGGGTTCTCGACGACGATCCTGGCCGAACGACTGGACGGACATCGCCGCCTGCAGGACCAGACCATCGTCGACCTGCGACTACAGAAGGAATTCCGCCTCGGCGGCCAGGCCAACGTCGCTTTCCTGGTCGATGCGTTTAACCTGCTCAACGACGGCGCCGACGAGGGTATCGGCAGCCGTCGTGCCGACTCCTCCAGCTTCGGTGTGTCGACGCTGTTCATCGCGCCCCGTCGCGTGATGCTGGGAGCCAAGCTCAGGTTCTAATCCGTACAGCCGCTTGCAGGCCCCGGGGGTATCCGCCTCCGGGGCCTTTTTTCTTGTATCGTGCGCGGCAGGGGCGACTTGCGCCCTGATCTCAGGGAGGTCCCCGTGTCCGAGACGACCAGCCGCCCCCGCGCCGCCTGGAACGGCACCCGCCGTGTGCCGCCGCCGGTGAACGATCCCGTCCGCGCCTACGCTCCGGGCTCGCCCGAGAAGGCGGAGCTGAAGGCGCGACTCGGGGCGATGGCCGGGGAGCGGCTCGACATCCCGCTCGTGATCGGCGGCAAAGAGGTGCGGACCGGCAAGACGGCGAGGGCTGTGATGCCGCACGACCACGCCCACGTTCTCGCCGACTGGCACAAGGCCGGGCCCGCCGAAGTCGAGGCGGCCATCGGCGCCGCGCGCGAGGCGCATCGCGAGTGGTCCGCCTGGCCGTGGGAAGATCGCGCCGCCGTGTTCCTGAAAGCCGCCGAGTTGCTGACCACCTCGTGGCGCGCCACCCTGAACGCCGCCACGATGCTCGGCCAGTCGAAGACGGTCTTCCAGGCCGAGATCGACTCGGCCTGCGAGCTGATCGATTTCTGGCGCTTCAACCCGCACTACGCGCAGGAGCTGTACGCCGAGCAGCCGCTCTCCGACCACACGATGTGGAACCAGGCCGAGTATCGCGCGCTCGAGGGCTTCGTCTACGCGGTCACGCCCTTCAACTTCACGGCCATCGGCGGCAATCTGCCCACGGCGCCTGCGCTGATGGGCAACACCGTGGTCTGGAAGCCCGCCTCCTCTGCGATCCCGAGCGCCTACTACGTGCTGCGCCTGCTCGAGGCCGCGGGCCTGCCGCCGGGTGTCATCAACTTCGTTCCAGGCGACGCCGCGGCGATCTCGGGAGCCGTGCTTTCGCACCCAGAGCTGGCTGGCATCCACTTCACGGGCTCGACCGAGGTCTTTGGCTCGATGTGGAAGACGCTCGGCGAGAACATCGCGCGCTATCGCTCCTACCCAAGGGTCGTCGGCGAGACCGGCGGCAAGGATTTCATCCTGGCGCACGCCTCCGCAGATCCCGTCGCGCTCTCCGTCGCGATCGTGCGCGGCGGCTTCGAGTACCAGGGCCAGAAGTGCTCGGCCCCGAGTCGGGTGTATCTGCCGCGTTCGCTCGCAAGGGATGTGCTCGAACGCGTCACGGCCATGCTGCGAGAGATCCGGGTCGGCGACGTGGCTGACTTCCGCAATTTCATGGGAGCCGTGATCGACGCGCGCGCCTTCGAGAGCATCACCGGCTACATCGCGGACGCGAAGGCGAACGCGCGCATCCTGGCGGGCGGTGGCAGCCATCGGGAGACGGGCTACTTCATCGAACCGACACTGGTCGAAGCGCCGCGCCCGGACTATCGGCTGATGTGCGAGGAGATCTTCGGGCCGGTCGTCACGCTGTTCATCTACGACGACGCGCGCTGGTCCGAAACGCTCGCCCTCGTCGACGCCACATCACCCTACGCGCTCACGGGCGGCGTCTTCGCCCAGGACCGGCGGGCGCTGCGCGAGGCTGCTTCGGCGCTGCGCCAGGCGGCCGGGAATTTCTATCTGAACGACAAGCCCACGGGCGCCGTGGTCGGTCAGCAGCCCTTCGGCGGCGCACGCGGCTCCGGCACGAACGACAAGGCCGGCTCGAAGCTGAACCTGACGCGCTGGGTCAGCGCGCGGTCGATGAAGGAAAGCTTCGCGGCGCCCCGCGACTACCGCTACCCGTTCATGGCGGAGGCGTAGTCGGCAGGGGCGCGCGGATGCAGTAGGCTTGCCGCTGGCATGGCGACGAGCCCCGCGGAGGTGACAGGCCAGGGCGTCCGGCGGGTCCTCTGGATCACGCTCGGCCTCAACGTCGTCGTGAGCCTGGCCAAGATCGTCGTCGGCAAGCTCACGCTCAGCCTGTCGATGGTGGCCGACGGTTACCACAGCCTGGTGGACGGCTCGAACAACATCGTGGGCCTGATGGTCGCGGCTTTCGCCTACGCGCCCCCGGACCGCGGGCACCCGTATGGCCATCGCAAGTTCGAGAGCGCCGCGACGACGCTGATCGCCGCGGCGCTCATGGCGCTCTCCTACAACGTGCTCGAGGGGGCGCTGACCAAGGGCGTGCGCGTGCCGCAGATCGGAGCGCTCAACTGGGTCGTCATGCTCGGCACGCTCGCGATGAACCTGTTCGTCTCGTGGTACGAGGCCCGCGAGGGACATAGGCTCGGCAGTTCGTACCTGATCGCGGACGCCGCGCACACCCGTTCGGACATCTACGTATCGCTCGGCGTGATCGCGTCCTTCGCGGGCGCGAGGGCGGGCCTGCCGTGGACGGACGCGGTAGTCGCGGCCGGCATCGCCGTCGTGATCGCCGTGCAGGCGGTGAGGATCCTGGTGGGCTCGTTCCATGTCCTCACCGATCGCGCGATGCTGGCAGCCGAGGAGGTCGAGCGGGTGGTGCACTCGGTGCCTGGGGTGGCCGCCTGTCGCGAGGTGCGCACCCGCGGCGGGCCTGGCGCCATCTACGTGGACCTGGTCGCCGACGTGGACGGCGGCGTCACGCTGCGCGAGGCCCATGAAGTGGCAGACCGCATCGAAGCAGCCGTGAAGGCAAACCACCGTGCCGTGATCGACGTGGTCGTCCACCTCGAACCCACGCCCAGGCCGTGAAGCTGAAGAAGCGCCGCCGGGCCTTTCTCGACCTGACGCCACTCGATCTCAGCGGCGACGAGCCGCGCGAGCATCCACTGTTCCTGAAGCGCTTCGACGATGCCGCGCTGCGACGCGAGCTGCAGCAGGCGGGGCTGTTCGCCGGTCTTGGGTCACGCGGCTATCGCGAGATCGAGCTGCGCACCGAGTTCGCGGGCGGCGAGCATCGCCTTCAAGCCCTTTCGAAGGACGCACGCGAAGTCCTCATCGACCTGCGCCTGGCCGAGGAGTCGCGCCTGACGGAGGGTCTCTCGCCGCGGCCCCCCGGCCTCGAGGTGCTCTCGGTGCTTTCCATCCACTGGCTCGAGATGCAGGATCCGCGGGCCGCCTTCACGCCGGATCGCCCGCAGCTTCCCGGCCAGCGCCACCCCGGCTTGCGGCTCACCCGCCCGCTCATCGTGAGGATCCATGGCTGGGCCACGGCGTGGGGCAAGGATGCGGTGCTGAACGTGCCGGAGTACTTCCACAACGCGGTCTTCTATTCCGCTGCCTATCAGTTCGTTTCGCCCGCGCGACAGGGGCGCTTCCTGGCGCTGCGCCGCGACCTTGCGAAGCTCTCGGTCGCGGCGGCTTCGCAAGCGGTCGATCAGGGTCGGGTGATCGAGGAGCCTGGGGCTCGACCCCTGCGCTGGGAGTCCGGGGAGATGATCGCGGCGCTGACCGATCCCGTGCGCGGCTATCTGGAGAGCCACGAGTGGAAGGTCGCGGCCGCGGATGCGTGCGAAGCCGCCCGCTTCCGGCTGCGCCTTTGACCAGGCTGAGGCCCTTCAGCGTTTCTCGCCGCCACAATCGTCGCAAGGGCACAGGCCCCGGAGCAGGCGGAAGCTGTAGATCCCGGTCGAGTGGCCATCGGCCCAGGTCGGCGCGATCGCGTAGTTGCCGACGCCCTCGAGATGCGTCAGGTCCTGGTCCGAGAGATCCAGGTAGCGCGAGCTGGGCGCGTGGCCCTGGCAACCCGCGCACGGGCACCAGCTGCGCAGGTAGTCGAGTCGATACGTCGAGATGTGGGAGTCGTCCCATTGCAGGACCAGCCGCCGGGCGGCGCGTTCGTGGCGGATCTCGACGGGCTCCGGGTACGGCGGAGCGCTCACGGACCTCCCTCGACGCGCAGCGCCGAGATCTTCCACGCTCCGCCCTCCTTCACGAGTTCGAAGGCGACCTGTTCCCTGACCCCCGAGCGGGAGACGAGTCGGCCGCTCACCTGGGCCTGGTCATTCACGATGTGGACTTCACCCGCGGGCGGCCAGAAGCTCGCCTCGGCGTTGTCCTTGAGGCTCGGGTGCTGGTCCACGAGTGTTGCGAAGTCCTGGTGCGAGACGCGGTTCTTGTAGTCGTCCGAGAGCCGCCCATAGGCCTCGTCGAGCGCGCCACTGCGCAGCGAGGCGAGCTCCGCCTCGACCGTGTCCACGGGCCCCTTCATCGAGACGTAGAACAAACCGCCGATCACGACGAAGAGCAGGAGGATCATGGTGAGACACTCGCCGCAGCCCAAGCCGACCCAGAACACCGGGCCCTTGCCCTGCTTCGCGGGCGCACCGCTCACGGACATTTGCGGAGGCCGTGGGGCCGAAGCTTGTGGCGGGAGTGGAGGAGGAGGAGGCGGCGGCGGAGAGCCGCTCAGCGCGGTTGGCGCAATGGTGGCCGTCGGTGGGCCGGACGACGGCGGCGGGGGTAGTGTGGGCGCAGGCGGCG
>CAYTWT010000238.1:0-2569 GCA_964442185.1 uncultured Acidobacteriota bacterium | reverse complement strand
GGAGAGATTCGCCAGCACCGCAACCGTGAGGCCTTGGTCCACGTAGCGCGCGATGGCGGCGCGGAAACCCTGCCACGATCCGCCGTGCTCGATCAGCCGCTCGCCTCGCTGCTCCGCGATGTCCCAGCCAAAGCCATACTGGTACGAGGTCCCGCTCGCGAGCCGGA
Organism: uncultured Acidobacteriota bacterium; assembly: GCA_964442185.1. GTDB lineage: Bacteria > Acidobacteriota > Vicinamibacteria > Fen-336 > Fen-336 > CADEEV01. The sequence goes on along the minus strand of CAYTWT010000238.1, from coordinate 2,402 downwards.
CCGGCGTCCACCAGGCCTCGAAGCTCGCCGGCTTCAGGAACTTTCGCTCGCGCAGCGCCACGTCCCAGGCGGCCAGGTCCCTCACGCTGAAATAGAGCGCGCCGTCGGCGAGGCGGTTGAGCGAGGGCGCCACCCAATCCTGGTTCTCGAGCTCGCCCTTCTCGTCGAGCTCGTAGCCCGCGGCGCGGTTCTTCACGATGTCCTTCTCGCTGATCACCCGGGTCGTGGTCATGCCGAGCGGCGCGAACAGCCGTTCCGCCTGGAACTCGCTCCAGTGCTTGCCGGTGAGCTTGGAGGTCAGCAGGCCGAGGATCGAGTAGCCGCTGTTGCTGTAGCTCCACTGCGTGCCGGGCTCGAACTCGAGCGGCAGCTTCATCATCACCGCCAGCAGTTCGTCCTCGTCGTAGTCCTTGCGCAGATCGACGTCGGTCTCGCCCTCTGTGTAGTCCTTGAGGCCCGAGGTGTGGGTGAGCAGCTGCCGGATCGTGATGCGATGCCAGGCGGAGGGTCCCTCGGGAAAGTGCTTCGAGAGCCGGTCGTCCAGTGAGAGCTTGCCGTCCTCGGCGAGCAGCAGGATGCCGGCAGCCGTGAACTGCTTTCCCGTCGAGCCCGACTGGTAGATCGTGTCGGCGCTGGCGGGGGCGCTCAGCTCCACGTTCGCGAAGCCGTAACCCTCGGCCCTGGAAAGCTTGCCGTCGCGGACGATCGCGACCGAGATGCCGGGGATCTTCTTCTTCTCCATCACGGCCCGGACGTAGTCGTCCACGGAGTCGGCGTCGGCGGGCAGGGCGGCGCACAGCGCGAGGCTCAGGGCGGCGAGGTTTCGAAGCACGCGGGATTCTATCGCGAGCAGTCCGGGCAGAGGTCGTGGCGGACCTCGGTCGCCGCAGCGTCGCGCAGGTAGGAGTCGAGCTCGCGCCAGCCGCCCAGCGGGTCGTGCACGCGGCGGCAGTTGGGGCAGACCGGGAGCAACCCGCGCAGCGCGCGCCGCTCGGTCAGGCTCTGCGCCATGCTGAAGACGTAGCGCGAGACACCGCTCGGGTCGAGCAGTGCGGTCACCGAGATGCTGGCCCAGACGGTGGCGCCCGACTTCGTGATGTAACGTTTCTCGGCGTGGTAGCGGGGGAGCGCGCCGGAGAGCACGAGCGCCGCGAACTCGACGTCGCGCTGACGGTCCTCGGGATGCGTGAAGTCGGGGATGTGGCGGGACATCATCTCGGCCTCGGTGTAGCCGACGAGATCGCAGTACGCGGCGTTCACGTCCACGATCTTCAGGTCTTTGTCGACGATCACGATGCCGATGGGGGAGTCCTCGAAGAGGGCCCGGAACGCGGGATCGGCGAGGGACATGGCGACCTCCCGTGGTTGCCGGTCACGTTACCACCGATAATCCCCCGCGGGTAGGGCTAGGCCCGGGAGGCTCCATGAAGAAGATAGTGACGCGCCGCGATTTCGTCCGGGCCACTGCAACCGCCTCGCTCGTGGCGGCGACGCCGCGCTCGTTTGCCCAGGGACCCACAGTGCTGACGCCGAAGAGCGCGAAGCCCGTGGTGATTTCCTCGCCCAACGGCAACTTCTTCAAGAACGGCGGCAAGGAGGTGGGCCTGGAGCGCGCCTTCGCACTGATGGCCGGCGGCAAGGACGTGCTCGAGTCGCTGATCGCGGGCGTCAACATCGTCGAGCTCGATCCCGAGGAAGACAGCGTGGGCTACGGTGGGCTGCCCAATGCCGAGGGCGTGGTGCAGCTCGACTCCTGCTGCATGCACGGCCCGAAGAAGCGGGCCGGCGGAGTCGCCGCACTCGAGGGTGTCCGGACCCCGTCGCTGGTCGCGCACACGGTGTTGCAGCAGACCGATCATCACCTGCTCGTCGGCAAGGGCGCCCAGAGCTTCGCGCGCAACATGGGTTTCGCGATCGAGGACGATCTCAACACCGAACATTCGCGCAAGCTCTGGCTCGAATGGAAGCGCCGGATCGACCCCGGCCACTACCTCGATCCGGAAAAGCGCGCAACCGCCGGTGATCGCGCGCGTGAGGCGATGCTCGCCGAGGGGTTCCTAACGCGCGATCGCTTCCACGGCACCATCCACATGAACGCGATCAACGCCCAAGGGGCGATCTGCGGCGCGACGACGACCAGCGGGCTGTCGTTCAAGATCCCCGGTCGGGTGGGGGATTCTCCGATCCTAGGCGCCGGCAACTACGTCGACGGCGACGTGGGCGCCTGCGGCTCGACCGGGCGGGGCGAGGCCAACCTCTACGCTCTCTCGTCGTTTTTCGTCGTCGAGGAGATGCGCCGCGGTGCCCACCCGAAAGACGCGATCGCCGAGGCGCTCCGGCGCATCAAGGCGAACACGATCGAAAAGCGCCTGCTCCAGCAAGACGGCACGCCGATCTTCGAC
>CAYTWT010000237.1:0-10421 GCA_964442185.1 uncultured Acidobacteriota bacterium | reverse complement strand
GGCTCCGTCCGGGTCTCCGAGCCGGGCCTCCACTGGATCGGCTACCAGAGTCATCCGTACCCCGTGGTGCTCGAGGCTCGGAAGTTCGAGGACTACCTCAGAGACGAGGGGCTGGAGCGGATCGTCGCAGAGCGCGCGAGGCAGGGGCAGAGCGCGGCCGAAGGACGCGAGCGCTTCTACCGGTGCGCTAAGTCGCTGCTCGATGTCGCGAGACAGAAGCCGCCAGCGCCGAAGTCCCGGGTCTTCGACGCCCCGCTCGGCTTCACGCTCGAGCTCGTTCCCCAGAAGAACCCTTACGCGCTCTCGCCGGGCGCCGAGCTGCCCGTTTCGCTCTGGTTCCGCGGCAAGCCCATCCCGAACGTCCTCGTCGTCGCGATCAACAAAGGCGTCCCCGACAAAGCTGTGTCAGCGCGGACCGACGCGAAAGGCCTCGTGAGGCTGCCCCTGGCCCGCCCCGGACTCTGGCTCGTCAAGGCCGTACACATGGAGGCCGCGCCGCCCGATGCTGGTGTCGACTGGGAGAGCTGGTGGGCCTCGATGACGTTCGACCTCGCCAGCTCCGTCAAGAAGTGAGCCTGCGCCATCTCCTCTCCGCACTCTCGCTGGCGGCGCTGTGCTCTCCGGCGCTGGCCCACGAGCTCGGCCTCGTCCAGGTCGAAGGGACGTTCCGTAAGGACGGGACTTACGTGATCGACCTGCTGATCGATCTCGAGCACCTTCCACCGCAGAGCTCCGGCAATACCTCGGCCGACGCCCTGCTGCGAGACCTGGAGGATTCATCGCTGCTACTGTTCGACGGCAGGATCTCGAAGCCCGGCAAGGCCGAGATCGAACGGAAGGTGGGCGGAAGGTCCAACGTGAACCGCCTGCGGCTCACGGGCCGCACGCCGTCTACGGTTTCGCACTTCGCCTTTGCGAACCGTGCCATCTCCGGCTTCTTCGTGCTCAAGCTCCAGAACGAGGACCAGGTGAGTCCAGTGACCCAGTGGGTGGAGGGTGGCAAGGACAGCGCGCCTTTTCCGCTCGATCAAGCCGTGGTGCCGCCGAGCCGCTGGAAGATCGTTCAGCTCTACCTCGGCCTTGGTTACAGCCACATCATTCCCAAGGGCCTCGACCACGTTCTCTTCGTCCTCGGCCTCTTTCTCCTGGCCGTCGAGCTCAAGCCAGTGCTGTGGCAAGTCACGGCCTTCACCCTCGCCCACAGCATCACGCTCGCGCTCACCGTCTACGGCGTCGTTTCGCTGCGGTCCTCGGTCGTAGAGCCGCTGATTGCCCTCTCCATCGTCTACGTGGCCGTGGAAAACGTGTTCACGGCCCGGCTCCACGCCTGGCGGCCGCTCGTGGTCTTCGGCTTCGGCCTTCTCCACGGCATGGGTTTCGCCGGCGTACTGACCGAGATCGGCTTGCCGCGATCCGAGTTCGTGCCGGCCCTCGTCTCCTTCAACCTCGGTGTCGAGGGCGGACAGCTCACCGTGATCTTCGCAGCCTGCCTCGGCTTCGGCCTCAGATTCCGCAGGCGGCCCTGGTACCGATGCCGCATCGTCGTCCCGGGTTCCCTCGCGATCGCGGCCGTGGGCCTCTACTGGTCGATCCAGCGCGTCTTCTTCACCTGACGAGATACGAGGTCCTGGCGCCTCGGCGGAACCCACAACGTGAGCACCGTCACATCGTTGTTTTGGGCATTCGGGGTTAGACTCGTTGAGACGAGGCCCGCGACCGCCCGCGACGGAGACGGTCGGTGGGGAAATGCATCATGCGTCTTTCAACGTTAGGGCTTGTCTCATGCGACTTCAGGCACATTCGGAAAGCATCTCGATTCCCGGCGAATCAATCCTTCCCAGCGTCCTCGCGAAGCTCGAGACGGGGATCCGGCTTCTGCGGCCGCGACTCCTTGAGATCGCGGTTGGGGGGCTGCTGGCCTTCTGGTGGTTGAAAGTGTTCGGGCTGAGCGTCACGTTCCTGCAAGAGGCCGCGACGATGGGGTTGTCCCTCCCCTTGTAGCGAGCCATCCCGCCGGAGCGTTGCCGAGATCGGCAGCCGGGCTCTGGCGGGGCTCATCGTCGAAAGGCGGCCTACGCTTCAACAGGCGCCCCGGGGTGGAGTGAGTCCACCTCGGGGCGCTAGAGGCGCGCCTCCGCCTGGGAAACGGCAGGCTCTGCAGAGTCTCCTTCGCCTCAGAGTCTTGAGCCACACGGACCCGGACACGAGCATGCTCGATGCCAACACGGCCAACAAGATCCCCATCGCTTTGCCCTCCTACGGCTGGTAGCCGCTCGCGCGTTTGACGCGCCTCACCAGCTCACCATCGCGTTCAAGCGAAGGCGCTTGATCCACGGATTCAGGTCGGTCGGGAGCGCGGTGTCCAGCCTCTGAGAAACATACCCGGTCGCGTTGAGTTGCCAGTCTTTACGCACCTGGTACTCGAAGCTCGCAGTATGCTGCTTGTAGTTGGTAGCCAGCGTCGTGTTGTCGTGCGAGAAGGCGGCCAGAACCGCGTCGGTTTCCGCTTGTGAGTATCCGTACCGGAATCGCTTGTCGCCCTTCGCCGACGTCTTTCCGACGAACAGATCCAGATTGAAGCCCTGGTTCTCGTCGTCCGCGCCCAGGTTGCTGACGTAGTCTCCGACGAACTTGATCGGGTAGCGGGCGCCGAAACCGTGGTGGTCGAACGTGACTACTGCGTCCAGCAGATCGAAGTCCGAGAGGTATGCGGTCCTGTCCGGAGTCAGCCTGTTGCTCCGGGTGTCCCCAGCGTCCGCGTTACGCAGGCTCTTGATCGTGTAGTCGTAGTAGCTTCCCGCGACCACGACGCTCCAGCCCGAGGAATGCTTGATGGTCACCTGTCCCTGGCCGCCCACCATGAAGCTGTCAGGGTTGATCGTCTGTTCGTCGACGACGTAGAAGATCCCGGTCAGCTTCGGGATGACCTGGTGCGATCCCGACCTCGCGAAGCTCCCCGCCACACCCTGGGGATTCACGTCCCCGTCCCAGACGAGCTCTGTCGTGGTGAAGGGATTCGCGAACTTGCCTCCGGTGAGAAAGGCGCCCTTGTGTTTCAATTCCAGGAAAGCCCGATCCACGCTGATTTCCAGGCGGTCCGCGAAGTCTCCAAGCGTGATGTCGGTCGAGTTGGGATCGGTCCTCGAACCGGTTGCCAGCCGAACACCGAAGTTGGTCAGCTTGCCAAATTGTTTCGTGACGCCGGCTCGAAACCGCACCACCCACCGATTCCGAGGATCCAGGATCTGTGGCTGCGTCGTGGGTTCCTGAAAGGTCGTTCTTTCCCACCGGAGACGGAAATCACCCGAGGGAATCCAGGCATACGATTCTTCAGTGGTTGGGGCCGGGGTTGGCGCAGTGGTTGGCGCAGTGGTTTGGGCGTGCGCCGGCGAGACAAGCAGCGGCCCCGCGGCAATAAGCGCCCCGGCCAGCCGCAGCCAAGGGTTGCGACGGCGCATCGTCACGGCATCTGTCGATCTATCCGTCATTTGCAACCTCCGAGTCACAGGTCAAGCTGATTCGACAGCTCCGCCCAAAGCTTCTTCACGATAGCTTTCAGTGGCCGCCGGGAAGGCGGCTTGGCCGATCGGTCGCCTAGTAGGCGGCCGCCGGGGTTGGTTTTCCGAAACGCAGGTACAGGCTGGGTACCACGAACAAGTTGAGAAGCGTCGAGGTGAAGAGTCCCCCCAGTACGACGACCGCCAGAGGGTGCTCGATCTCGTGGCCCGGAATGCTGCCGACAGCCACCAAGGGCACGAGCGCCAGGCCTGTCGCAAGCGTAGTCATCAGGATCGGCGAAAGCCGTTCCCGTGCCCCGCGCAGGACCAGCCCAGGACCGAAGCTCTCGCCTTCGTAGTGCTCGAGATGCTGGAAGTGGTTGATCATCATGATGCCGTTGCGTGCCGCAATCCCGAGCACGGTGAGGAATCCGACCAGCGAGCCGAGCGAGATGACGCCGTCGCCGACGTACGCCGCCAGCACTCCGCCCACGACGGCCGAGGGCAGGGTCAAGAAGGACAGTGTCGCGAGACGCCCGCTCTTGAAGGACGTGAACAGCAGGATGAATATCCCAATCGCCGCTACCGCCGAGAAGACGAGCATGGTCTGCTGGGCAGCCTGCCTCTCCTTGTACTCTCCCATCACCTCCGGGAAGTACTCGTGCGGGAACTCGACAGTCTGGAGGCGAGCCTTGACATCGGCCACCACCGAGCCGAGATCGCGTCCCTTCACGTTCGCCCGAACGTCGAGGCGGCGCTTGAGGTTTTCGTGGTTTATGCTGTTTGGCGTCGGCGCGATGCGCACCTCGGCCACGTCCTGCAACTGCACGTGGCCGCCGTTCGGCACGTCGATCAGCAGCTCGCGAATGTCGCTCAGGCTGTTCCGGGCCTCGGGCACGCTCCACACGTTCACGTCCCAGGTCCGAGCGGCGACGTGGATGTCGCCGACTTCTTCGCTCGCGACCAGGGTGGTCGCCGCTCGGCGCACATCGCCGGGCTTGACGCCAAAGCGTTGAGCCTTGGCGAGGTCGACCTTGACCTGGAGCTGCGGGATGTTCTCGATGAGCTCCACGTGCAGGTCGATGATGCCATCGATCCCCTTGAGGGCCGTCCTCACCTCGCTGGCCTTGCTCTTCATGATGTCCAGATCGCGTCCATAGATGCGCACCACGATGGCTTCGGACGCCCCGGTCAACACCTCCCGGATCCTCTCCTTCAGATAGGTCTGCACGTCGCGATACAGACCCGGGTACCCGTCGACGGCGGTCTGAATCTTGGCGAGCGTCTGGTCATAGTCGACGGCAGGATCGACGCTGATCCAGTTCTCCCCGAAGTAGATGCCGACCACCTCGTCCATGATCAGGGCTTGCCCGATGTGGGCGCCGAAGTTGCGGACGCCGGGGATCGCCCGCAGCTCCTTGCTGGCTTGAATGGTGATCCGGTTCATCTCCGGCCAGGAGGTGCCGGGCTTCGTCAGCCAGTGCATCAGGAAGTCCCTCTCCTTGAACGTAGGCAGCAGGGACTGCCCCAGCTGCGGCCAGACCACGAGGCCGGCGAGTGCGATGACGCCGACGGTGACGTAGGCTGGGCGCGGTGTGCGGATGATCCGCGACAGCACTTTCTCGTAGCCATGCTGCAGCCACGGCACGATGGGAGAAGCATGGTGGCTGAGCCGCCCCCTGCGCAGGAGTATCAGGGCCATGGCTGGCGTCACCGTCAGCGCGACGAACAAGGACGCGATCACCGCCAGCGCGTAGGAGATGGCGAGAGGCTTGAAGAACGCGCCGGACAGACCTCGCATGAAGAAAACCGGCAGCAGGGCCATTGCATCGATCAGCGTCGCGTAGATGATCGCGCCGCGCACCTCCAGAGAGGCCTCCAGGATGATCCTCGCCGTGGACCGGGTGCTGCCCTCCTCGCGATGCTGGCGAAGGCGCCGCATGATGTTCTCGATGTCGATGATCGCGTCGTCGACCACGACCCCGACGGCGATCACGAGTCCCGCCAGGACCATCGTGTTGATCGTCACCCCACGCAGGTAGAGCACCACCAGCGCCGCCATCAGGGACAGCGGGATCGCCACCAGGCTGATCAGAGCGCTGCGCCACTCGAAGAGAAAGGCGCCGAGAATCAGGACCACGAGGAGGCAGCCGAGCAAGAGCGCCTTGGTGAGATTGTCGATCGACATCTGGATGAAGGTGGCCGGCCGGAAGATCTGGGAGTCGATGTCGACGCCTGGAAGACCCGGCCGCAACGCGTCGAGCGCCGCCTCCACACCCTTGGTCACTTGCAAGGTGTTGCCCCAGGGGAACTTCTCGACGATCAGCAGCAAGCCCGGGCCATCGTTGACGATGCCATCGCCCACCATCGGTTGATGGTCCACCACCACCCGGGCCACGTCCTTGAGCGACAGTTGCTTGCCGTCGCGAACCGCGAGCGGCGTGTCGGCCAGGACCGCTGGCGTGAGCTGGTCCGATTTGTAGACGAGGGGCAGAACGTTGCGGACCTGAAGCCGCTGATTCGCGGTGTCGATCCAGCCGCCGGCGCCGATATGGTGTCCATCCGAGAATTTCAGGATTCCGACGTCGACGGCATCCGCGGTGGTGGTCATGACCTGGTCGAGGCTCACGCGGTGCTTCCTCAGCAGCTCCGGCACGACCTCGACCTGCAGCATCTCCAGGCGTTCGCCCCACATCGCGACGTTGGCGACGCCGGGGACGCGCAGCAGACGCTGCCGGATCGTCCAGTAGCCGATCATCGACAGGTCCATCACCGAGCGTGTCTTCGACGAGACCCCGATCTTCATGCAGCGGCTGGTCGCCGACAGGGGTTGCAGGATGACGGGCGGGGCGGCCCAGGTCGGTAGTGTCGCCTGAGCGACCAGGACCCGCTCCTGCACCATCTGCCGAGCCAGCAGCAGGTTGGTCCCAGGCTCGAAGATCATTTTGACCGCCGACAGGTCGGGAACCGACTTCGAGCGCATCACGTCCAGCCCCGGCACCCCGGCCAGCGCCTGCTCCAGCGGAATCGTGACGAGCGACTCCACTTCCTGGGAAGAAAGCCCAATGGCTATAGTCTGGACCTCCACCAGGGGCGGCGCGAACTCGGGGAAGACGTCCACCGGCATTTCGCGCAGATGCCCGATGCCGAAGTACATCATTGCTCCGGCGACGGCGATCACCAGGAACCGGAACCGGAGGCTTGCCGAGACGATCCAGCGCATCATCGCGATGTGTCCTTTCGCTGTCTAGTGTCCGACGCCGAACTCGGTGCCGTACAACTCCGCCACCCCGACCGACGCGACAACCGTTCCGCTGCTTGGGCCGTCGCTCAGGACCACCGTGTCGCCCTCGATGTACTCCACGTTGACCTTCTGCCTGACGAAGCTCAGGGGCTGGGGAGAGGTGTAGACCCAGGTCACTCCCTGCGCGTCGTAGATCAAGGAGGAATAGGGGACGACCCTTCGCGGCGCGGCCGAGCGCGAGACCGGCTGCTCGCGAACTTCGACCGTCCGGAGGGCAAGCCGCTCCACGGCTCTCTCCGTCAGAGTGACACGGCTGAGTTCCGACCCCTCGAGATGCTCGACCTTGGCGGGCGCCTCGTGAGTGGCGGCTTTCCCCGGTCGCTCGCACGCCGTGAGTTGGAGGCAGCCAACGCTCAGCGCCACAGCCAGCCATCGCCTATCGTGTCTCATCGTTTCCATCCTCTCGATTCGCGGCGCCGCCATCCATGTCGCGATCTCTCGACACTTCAGTGGCCCGCTCATTCAGCGACCAATGCGTTTGGAACGTCTTCGACCAGGTCCAGGTCCGGCTCGGGGGCAGCCCCGAAGAGCAAGTAGAACGTCGGCATTCCGACCAGGCTGAACAGCGTCATCGTGACGACGCCACCGAGAACGACGAAGGCCATCGGACTCAGGACTTCGAGGCCGGCCTTGTTACCGAACAGAGCCGCCGGCAGGAAGGCCAGCGCCATCGCCAGGGCGCTGATCAGGACCGGCGCGGCCCGCTCTTCGGTGCCCAGCTTCACGAGCTCGGCGCCGAAGCTGTGGCCCTCGTTTCGCTCGAGCTGGCGATAGCGCGTCACGAGCATGACGGCGTTGCGAACGGCCATCACCAGCACGGCGGCGAAGCCGAGGATCGAGCCGAGCGACAGGACGCCGCCGCCCGCTGCGGCCGCCAGCACACACCCCGCCAGGGCCATCGGCAGGGCTATAAGAACGGCCATCGCCAGGCGCCAGCTCCCGAAGAAGACCTGCAGGATCAGGAAGGCCCCGAGGCCGGCGGCGATCGCCAGGGCCAGCACGCGCTGCTGGGTCGCGAGCCGCTCGGCGAACTCTCCCAGGAGCTCCGCCCGGTATTCCAGCGGGAAGTCGATCTGGTCGATGCCGCGCTTGACGGCGGCGGCGACGACCGCCAAATCGCGGCCACGCACGCTGGCCGTGACGTCGATGCAACGGGCCACGGCATCGCGATGGATCGCGGTGACGCCCGGCGTGATACGTATTTTGGCCAGGTCCTTCAAGGCGACGACGCCGCCCGCCGGCGCGTCGATCATGAGTTCTTCGATGCTGGTCAGGCTGTGGCGGGCCTCGGGCGCGCCGAGCACCATCACGTCGAACACCTTCTGCTCCTCGAAGAGGCTGCCGACTTCGATGCCCGAGACGAGCGAGGTCGCCGCCCGGCGCACGTCACCGGGTTTGAGGCCATGTCGCTTGGCCTTCTCGATGTCCACCTCCACCTCCAGAGTCGGCATCTGTCTCGGCGACTGCACCCGCGCGTCCGTGACGCCGGCGGTCTTTGCCAGGGCCTTCTGGACCTCGTCGGCCTTCTTGCCCAGGATCTCCAGGTCCTCGCCGTAGACGCGCACGACCAGCGATTCGCCGGTGCCCGACAGCTCCTCCCTGAACTTGGCTTGCAGGTACGTCAGCACCTCGGGAGACAGGCCGGGGTAGCCGGCAACCGCTTGCTTGACCGCCGCCACGGTCGTGTCGTAGTCGGCCTCCGGATCGAGGCTGACCCACAGCTCGCCCGAGTTGATGTTGGCGCGCCGGTCCGACGTAATCGCGCGCCCCATGTTGGCGCTGACGTTGCGCACACCTGGAATCGCGCGCAGCTCGCGGCTGGCCAGGGTCGTGATCCGGCTCATGGCCGGATGCGACGCGCTGGAGCTGCCCTCCAAACGCACCACCAGGTCCGTCTCCTTGAAGCTCGGGAGCAGCGTCTCCTGCCGGAGCGACGGAAGCGATGCCAGGCCCGCGACCATCACCACGCCGGCCACGACCATGGCCCGGGCGGGTGTGCCGGCGAGCCACGCCGAAACACCCTGGTAGACGGCACCCAGCGCTCGCGTGGCGTGTGAGGCGGTGGGCGACGGAGCCACGTCGCGCAAGAGCAACAGGCTGAGCGCCGGCGTGACGGTCACCGCGACGAGCAGCGACGTGAGAATCGCCAGCAGATAGGCGAACGCGAGCGGCTGGAAGAACGAGCCGGTCACGCCTCCCAGGAACAGCACCGGCAGCGCCGCCAACAACAGGACCACCGTGGCGTACAGGAGCGGGCTGCGCGTCTCGAACGCGGCCTCGAGGATGACGTTCGCAGCCGACTTGCCGCTGCTCTCTCGACGAGCCTGGCTCAGGCGCCGGACGATGGTCTCCATGTCGACGATCGCGTCGTCGATGATGGCGCCGAGGCCGATCAGGAGGCCTGCCAGGATGATCAGGTTCATCGTCACGCCCCGGACGTAGAGCACGGCCCCGGCCGCGAACAGCGAGGCGAGGATCGCCACGCTGCCGATCAGCGCAGCGCGCCAGCTGGCCAGGAACACGAAGAAGACCAGGAACATGAGGCCGGCGCCGATGAGCAGGGCGGAAGCGAGGTTGTCCGCCGCGAGCTCGATGAAGGTCGCTGGACGGAACAGTGTGGGATCGAGCTCGACCCCCGCCAGTCCCGGACGCAGGGCCGCCAGCGCTTCGTCCACCTCCTCCGTGACATCCTCGGTGTTGGCCCAAGGGAACTTCTCGACGACCAGCATCAGGCCGGGGGCGTCTTTGACGATGGCATCCCCGATCAGCGGCTGATGAGCTTCGACGACACTCGCGACATCGCCCAGGCGCACCGTGGATGCGCCATCGATGCTGATCTGGGCCAGCTCCTTGGCCTCCTTGATCGGCAGGACGTGCCGGATCCCGAGCCTCTGGTTGGGGGTGTCGATCCAGCCGCCGGTGCCGGGCGTCGAGGCCTCCAGGTAAGTCAGCGGCGACGACCACAACGCATTACCCGTGGTCTTGATGATCTGTGCCAGCGTGATCTTCTTGTCTCGCAGGCGGTCGGGATCGACCTGTACCTGAACCTGCCACTTGCGCTCGCCCCAGAGGGACACGTTCGCCACCCCGGGAACGCCCATCAAGCGGGGCAGGATCGTCCAGCGCGCGAGCACCGACATCTCGATCAGGGAGAGCTTGTCCGAGGTGAGCCCGATCGCCATGCAGCGGCTGGCCGAGGAGACAGGATTGATCATGACCGGCGGCTTGGACACGTGCGGCAGCATGAACACCTGGGTCATGCGCTCCGACGCCACCTGGCGGGCGCGCATCAGGTCGGTCCCCTTCTCGAAGATGAGGACGATCGACGAGAGGCCGGGAAGCGACACGGAACGGATCTCCTGGACCCAGGGCGTCCCGTTCAGCATGTCCGCCTCGATGGGAGTGGTGATCATCGCCTCCACTTCCTGGGCGGAAAGGCCGAGGGCCTCGGTCTGGACCTCGACGTAGGGCCGCGAGAATTCCGGCAACACATCCAGCGGCGTGTCGTCGAGCTGTGTGAATCCGAACGTCAGGAGCGCCGCGGCCAGGGCGGCTACGACGAGGCGGAGCTTCAGGCTAGACGTAACTATCCAGCGGATCATCGCTGGGCCTCCTTGGGC
>CAYTWT010000236.1:0-1769 GCA_964442185.1 uncultured Acidobacteriota bacterium | reverse complement strand
CGGCCGACCTTCAGCAGGCCGAAGAGGTCGCGCAGGCGCCGCGAGGCGGGATCCGGCGGTGTCATCATCAGCAGCGGTTCGACGAACTCGGCCAGCCGGTTGAGCGTCCGCTCGTACTCCTCGTAGATCTCGGCGTCGTGGCGCGAGAACTTCGCGATCTCGGCGCGCGTCTTCGCGTAGTCGTTCCAGATCATCAGCGAGCGCCCGTCGGGGTACGGCTGAAAATAGGGGGGGTCCTGAGGGTAGACGACCAGGCCGTGCTTCTTGAGGTCGAGGTCGCGGACTACCTCGCGGCGCAGCAGGCTCAGCACGTAGGCGGCGGTCGAGACCTTGTACCCGGGCCACGGCTCCTCGGTGACGCAGGCGCCGCCCACGTACGGCCGGCGCTCTAGCACCAGCACGTCGAGGCCGCCGCCTGCGAGGTAGGCAGCCGTGACCAGGCCGTTGTGGCCGCCCCCGACGATCACTGCGTCGAAGCTCTTCGCCACCTGTGACGGCCCTCGCTACTCCGCTCCCAATTCGCGGATCCAGATGTTCCGGTAGCGCACCGGGTGATCATGGTCCTGCAGGCCGAGCGGGAGTTTGGCCTCGTGCGCCTGGTACGCGGGCCGCGCCTTGTGGGCCGTGGGCCCTGTCAGCTCGCCCGCGTCCTGCACGACGACACCGTTGTGGAACACGGTCATCCGGGCCGGGCGCGTGAGGGCGCCATCCGCGCCAAAACGTGGCGTGCGGAACACGATGTCGTAGCTCTGCCACTGGCCGGGCGCGCGCGTGGCATTGACCAGCGGGGGGTACTGGCCGTAGAGCGCGGCTGCCTGGCCGTCGGGATACGTCTGGCTCTGGTACGAGTCGAGCACCTGCACTTCGTACTGGCCCATCAGGAACACGCCGCTGTTGCCGCGGTCCTGCCCGCTTCCCACTTCTGGCGAGGGAGCCGCCCACTCGATGTGGAGTTGGCAGTCGCCGAAGCTCGCGGCGGTCTGGATCCCGCCGCTGCCGGCCACGACCTCGACGTAGCCGTTCTCGACCTTCCACGGCGCGGCCGCCCCGGTCTTCTGGGCGCGCCACTGCGCGAGGTCCTTGCCGTCGAACAGCACGATGGCGTCCGAGGGTGGCCGGCCCGGTTGCTCGGCCGTGCTCGCCGTTCCAGGTTCCACGACCCGGGGCTGCGGGCGCTTCTCGTCGTGAATGGCCCAATCACCAGGATCCTGAGCGGTAACGGTAGCCGCGACGAGCAGGAACCCGCAGACAAGCAGGCTCACGTGCGTCGTCATGTTTTCCATGGTCTTGGCGGCCATTGTAGATCCGATCTCAAGGCCGGGGTTTACCACCGACCGCCCCAGGCTCAGGCCTGCGCTTCGGCCTCGCGCGCCACGCAAGAGGACCTCCAGCGAGGAATCGAGGGGACCGCGCGCGGGAGCAGCCCGGAGAGCGGGTAGAATAGGTGCTGTCTATGGCCACGGCGGCGAAGACGGTCTATCCCCACATCACGAAGGCCCCCGGGGTCTGTAGCGAGAGGCCGTGTGTCGAAGGGACGCGGGTCAGAGTCGTGGACATTCTGGCTCTGCACGAGGACGGGCTGAGCGCCGAGCAGATTGTCAGAGAGCTTACGACCTTGAGCGGTCCCGCCGACGTCTACGCCGCGCTGCTCTACTACCACGACCACAAGAGCGAGATCGAAGCGGAACTCAAGGGAGACGAGGCCCTGGCCGCCCAATACGAACGCGAGCGGCACGGCCGATAGTGTTCGGCCGCTTCGTCATCCTCAC
>CAYTWT010000235.1:0-2238 GCA_964442185.1 uncultured Acidobacteriota bacterium | reverse complement strand
TCCTGAGCTACCTCGTCCGCGTCACACCGCCCTCGGGGGCTCGTGTGGTCGTCACCGGCACGCCGGCTGCCAACGGCACGACAGCGCGCTTCGTGGACGAGACGGGGAACACCACCCAAACCCGGGCCACCTACACCTTCGGGCCGCTTTGCGAGCTGGCCGTGACCCCGAACCTGTTGACCCCGGTCATCGTCACCGGGCTCCGCACGATCAAGACCGCCGACGGGGTTACGGTCGAGTGGCACACGGCCTCCGAAGTGGGAGCCGCGGGCTTCGACCTGTATCGCTGGGACAAGGGCCGCAGCCGCTGGGTCAAGGTCAACCAGCGCCTGATCCCTGCGCTGGTCGGCGCGCCGCAGGGCGGGCGGTATCGAGTCCTGGATCCCGGCGGTTCGAAGACGGGACGCCAGTGGTATCTCCTGAAGGAAACCGAGATCTCCGGGCCCGGGAAGACCTACGGTCCCTTCGACACCTCGGCAGGCGAAGACGACGCGAATGACAACGACGAGCGTCGCGCCCGCAAACCCGGCCGTGCGTTGCTCAACGCCTCGGCCGCCAGCAACGCGCGCGCCGCCATGAAGAAGGCGGCCGCAGCGGCCGCTCCGACGCCGAAGGTCACCGCGGCGCTGAAGATCGGCGTGAACGAGACCGGTCTGGTGTTCGTCTCGAAGGAAACGATCGCCGCTCACTTCGGGCTGAGCGCCTCGAACGCCGCCTCGATGCTTGCCTCCGGCCGCTTCAAGCTCACGAACCAGGACAAGCCGGTCGCCTGGCTGGCGGCCGGCGAGCGCGGCCTGCTGTTCTATGGCGAAGCCATCGACAGCGTCTACACGCGCGACAACGTCTACTGGCTGCAGCGCGGCCGCGGCCACCTGATCGATCGGATCCACACCGGCAAGGCGCCGGCGGCGGGAGCCACCGAAGCCTTCAGCGACACCACGCACGCCGAGAAGGAGGTGCTCCCCGCCACGGTGGTCGCCACCGATCCCAACAGCGACTACTGGTTCTGGGACTACCTGAGCGCGGGCGACCCGGTCCAAGGCAAGAAGAGCTTCGCCGTGAACGCGACCTCGCTCGCGCCCGGCGGCGCCCCGCTGCTACGCGTGAACCTCTCGGGCGCGACCGCCACGGGCGTCGAGAACGAGCACCACGTGGTGGTGCGCCTGAACGGCGTGAGTCTCGGCGAGGAGCATTGGACCGGGATCACGGCGCACACACTGACGCTGCCCGTGAATGCGTCCCTGCTGCACGAGGGTGCTAACGACGTCGAGGTCGAGGGGCTGCTCGACTCCGGCGTGGGCTTGAGCATCGTCTTCGTCGACAGCTTCGATCTCAGCTACTCGCGCCGCTTTGCGGCGAGCGGCAGCGCGCTCGCCTTCCGTGGCGACGGCGTGCCCGCGGTGACCGTGACCGACTTCGCGGATCAAGGCGTCGTCGTCCTGGACGTGTCCGATCCCAAGCTACCGCGGCGTGTCAAGCGGGTGCGGGTCGAGGGCACTGGCGGTAACTACCGCGCCAGCTTTGCCCCGGCCACGCCGACGACCAGCTACTTCGCGGCCTCGGAGTCGGGATGGCGCGCTCCCGCCTGGACCGAAGGCGACGAGCCCTCCGACCTCAAGGACCGCAACGCGGGGGCCGACTACGTGATCGTCACGACGAGCGAACTCGCCGCTTCCGCCGAAGCCCTTGCGACGCTACGCTCGAACGCCGGCCTGTCGGCGCTGGTGGTGGACATCCAGGACATCTACGACGAGTTCTCGTTCGGCCTGCAGGACCCGCGCGCGATGCAGAGCTTCCTGAGCAGGGCGGCGCGCCGCTGGTCCACACCGCCTCGCTACGTGCTGATCGCGGGCCGCGGCCACTTGGACTACAGGAACAACCTCGGCTTCGGCGGCAACCTCGTCCCGCCGCTGATGGTCGTAACACCCAAGGGCCTGTTCGCCTCCGACACGCATCTGGGCGACGTGCGGGGGCGCGACAGCATCCCCGAGATCGCGGTGGGCCGCATCCCCGTGCTGTCCGGCGAGGAGCTGGAGGCCTACGCAGACAAGGTCGAGGCCTACGAGCAAGCCCAAGCACCGGAGAGCGCGCGCCAACTGCTGCTGCTCGCCGACACTCCCGACGCCAGCACCGACTTCGGCGCCGCCAGCGACCAGATCGCCGCCAGCCTGCCCGAAGGCTACGACGCCTCGCGCATCTACTTGCAGCCGGGTGTCGACATCGCCGGGCCGCGGGAGG
>CAYTWT010000234.1:0-5162 GCA_964442185.1 uncultured Acidobacteriota bacterium | reverse complement strand
CAGCGTCGACACCAGCCGTTCCTCTGGCTTGCCGGCGATCTGGCGCAGGATCAGCTGGAAGTCCTCCGGCCGGATCTCCTCCAGGGTGACCGGCACCCGGTACCCAAACGTCGCGACGAGATCACAGAACTGCTCGACGCGCTCGGGATCGGGCGTCTCGTGGATCCGGTAGAGCGCGCCTACGCCGGCCGTCGCGAGCTTCTCCGCCACGGCCTCGTTTGCGGCCAGCATGAACTCCTCGATCGCTCGCATGCTGTCGAGCCGTGCCGAAGCGACGATGCCTGTCATGGCGCCGCTCGCGTCGAGCACCAGCTTCGGCTCGGGCAGGTCGAAATCGAGCGAGCCGCGCTCGTAGCGACGCTTGCGCATCGACTTGGCCAGCTGATCCATGCGCTCGAAGAGCGGGACAAGCGAGGCGAAGCGCTCGCGCAGTGCGGCGTCCCGATCGAGGATCGCCTGTACCTGCTGGTACGACATGCGCCCGACGCTGCGGATCACGCCGTCGTGGAACTCGGAGCGTAGCACCTCGCCCTGTTCGTCCAGCTCGAGGACGACGCTCTGCGTGAGGCGATCCTGGCCGTCGACGAGGCTGCAGATGTTGCTGGAGAGCGCGTGCGGCAGCATTGGCACCACGCGGTCTGGAAAATACACCGACGTGCCGCGCAGGTACGCCTCCTGGTCGAGCGCCGAGCCCACGCGGACGTAGTGCGCCACGTCCGCGATGTGGACGGCCAAGAGCCAGTGGCCGTTCGGCATCCGGTCGAGGCTGATCGCGTCGTCGTGATCGCGGGCGGTCTCCGGATCGACCGTGACGGTGGGCCAGGGTCGAAAGTCGGTGCGGCCGGCGATATCCTCGGGACGTACGCTCGCGGGCACGGCCGCCGCGTCGGCTTCGACGTCCGCCGGAAAGACGTCGGGCAAGGCGAACTTCGCCATCACGACCTTGAGGTCGACACCCGGGTCCTCGAGCCGCCCGAGCACCTCGAGGACGCGGCCCACCGGGTTGCGCGTCGCGGCCGGCGGGCGGCTGATCTCTGCGGAGACCATCTCGCCGGAGCGCGCCCCGCCCTGTTCTCCGGCCGGGATGAACAGCTCGTGGAGAATGCGCTTGTCGAAGGGCACGACGTGGCCGCCAAAGCGGCCGTCGTCCTGGTAGCGGCCGACGAGACGCTGCAGAGCCCGCTCGAGAACACGGATGATGCGGCCCTCGGGGCCTTTGGGCGTGACGCGCTCGACGCGCACCACGACGCGATCGCCGTGCAGCGCTTCCTTCATGTTCACGCCCGATACGTAAACGTCCTTCTGCCCTGGCTTGCGGATTTCGGCGCTCACGAAACCGTAGCCGGCGGGGTTGCAGCTGAGCCGGCCGGCGATCAGGTTCATGCGCGCGGGCAGGCCGATGCGCGCGCCACGGATGTTAACGACCTCGCCGTCGGCGATCAGTTGGCGCAGCACCGTCTTGAGCTCGCGGCGTGAGTCCTTCTCGATCCCGAGGCGGCGCACCAGCTCGCGCACGGACGCCGGCTTGGCGTCCTTGTTCAGGAACTCGAGGATACGCTCACGAAGGGATTGGTTTTCGGTACGCTCGTTCAGTTCAGTCTCGATTCTTCTTGATTCTTGGAGTCTAGTTGCACAGTTCGTTTGTAAGGTCCCCGTTAGCAGCGGAGCGCCCGATTCACTCGGGCGCAGAGCGGCGTGGGGGCCCTGGGGGGTGCATGTTTTTCCGTACCCCCCAGCATTATTAAAGGTGGTGCCGGAGGTGGGACTTGAACCCACACTAGCCGAAGCCAACACGGCCCTGAACCGTGCGCGTCTGCCAATTCCGCCACTCCGGCAGCGGGCCAAAACGAATTTTATCAGGGAGTCGCCGGCTCTTCAACCGGTCGTTGAAGCACGCGGATTCCGCGACTAAGATCGCCCTCCTGATGCGCCGCGACGCCGTCCGAGTCTTCCTGGCGGCAGTGCTCGCGGCTGCGCTCGCCTATCAGCTCCCGAGCACGCAGTCGATCTCCGCGGGCCCTTCGGTCGTCACGGATGCGCTGCTCGAGGGCTTCTTTCCCTCTGAGGGAGAAATCCGCTGGAGCCTCGCGCAGGCACGGATCCGCTTCCCCGATGCTCCGCCCGGCTCCCGCGTTCGCCTCGAGCTGGAGCTCGCGGGTTGGCGCCCCCGCGGGGCCGAGCCGCCGCGAGTCGGCTTGCGAGCAGGTGCTTCTTGGCAGACGGTGCGCCCCGACCGCCGCGGCGAGAGCGTCACGCTCGAGGCAGTCCCGACCGGATTCTGGAGCTCCGATCTCACGCTCGAGATCGAGTCCGAGACCTTCTCGCCCGGACCACTGGATCCCCGTGCCCTCGGTGTCCAGTTTCGCGGCGCGCGGCTCGTAACTGCGGGTGGCTGGCCTGCTCGTCGACCGCCCCTGCGCCCGCTCGTCCACGCTGGCCTCATCGCATTCTCGCTGCTGGCGCTGGCCCGCCGCTTCGGGGCGACGCGCCTGACCAGCGCTGCCCTCGGCTACGGCGCCGGACTGGCCTTGGCCGTGGGCCATGCGTTCGCCCCGCTCGAAACAGCGCTGCTGGCGCCGCGCTCGCTCGTGCCGCTGGCCCTGGCCGCGAGCGTTGCCTCAGTGGCTCCCGGGCTTGCACAAAAGCTCCGCGAACTCTCCGTTCAGGCAGCCAAGGCCTTCCGGGCGGGTGTTCGCAAACTGACGGTCTGGCCGACCGCAGCTCTGGTTCTCGTCACGCTCACCGGCGCGATCGTGGCGCACCGTCTTTCGCCCATCGTGGACTTCGACATCGGCTCCGACCGGAGCTCCTGGCTGGGACGCGGCTTCGGGCCGTTCGATGCCCGCGACGGCCGCAGCTTCCGAACGGCGCGGGGCGCCGAGCTGGATCTGCGTGACTTCGGCGGCGGGGCCAACTGGCGGATCGAAGTGACGGCGGCGGCCGACGGGGACGATCGCCCGCTTCGGCTGGCGTCGGCAGAAGGCCAGAACCTCCAAGCGACGCTCGGTGGCGGCCGTTGGGCCACAGCTTCGATGATGGCGACAATGCCCGTGGGATGGCGGCCGGGACCCCGCCTCAGCCTCGCCGAGGGCGCGACGCCTCCGCTGCGCGTGGCACGCGTGAGGATCGATCGCCGAGGCGGCTGGCCTTCGCTGCGTCTGCTCTTAGCGGCGATCACGGCCAGCCTGGCGCTCGCGATCGCACTGGCGGCGTCAGGCCTGTCCGCCTGGGCGGCGCTCATCGCCGCCGGCCTGCTCGGGGCCATCGAGAGCTTCGCCCTCTGGTTTGATCCCGGAGTCGTGATCCCGTTCGCGCCGCGCTTCGCGGCGATCGTCGGCGGCGCCCTGCTGATCGCCCTGTCCGTCACCGCCTGGTCGAGCTTTCGCGGGCGGCGTGCCGACCCGATCGTCGTGGTGGCCGCCGCCTGCGGCTTCATCGCTTGGCTCGCGTGCACCAGCTTCCCGCTCTATCGCGGCGGCCACTTCCTGTTTCACTCGTCGATCGCCGAGGAGATCTGGAAAGGCCGCTTCCTCATCTATTACCTGCCCTATCCGGGCAGCATGCTGAGCCAACAGGCGCAGTGGGGCAACGTCATCGTTCCTCACCCCGCCCTCTACCAGACGCTCGTGGCGCCTCTCGCGGCGCTGCCCCGACCCGTCTTCCTGCTGGCCGAGAAGACACTTCTCGCCCTGCTCTTCACATCGCTCGTCTTCCTGGCAGCGCGCCTGGCAGCCCGCGTGGGCGGCGGCCGCGCGGGGGCCTGGACCGCCGTGGTGTTCGTGGGCCTGGTGCCGAGCTATCAACTTCTCGGCCTGGGCCACCTGATGACGATCCTCGGCGTGTGGGCGGCGAGCCTGGCCCTTGAGTACCTGCTCACCCGCCTGCCGCAGCTGCGCGAGCGGCGCATCCGGTGGTGCGCGGTCCTGCTGCTGAGCTTCTGCTTCCTTTCCTATTTCGCGGCGCTGCTCTTCACGGGCCTGGTGCTCGTCCTCTATCTCGCTTGGCTCTGGCGCTTCGAGCCGGAGCGAGCAAAGCCGCTCTTCACCGTTCTGGTGACGGCCACGGTGCTCTGCTTCGGCCTCTACTACGCCTACTGGTTCTGGCCGTTTCTGAGCGAATCGCTCCCCAACCTGCTCGGGGTCTCGCAAGGCGCGAGCGTATCGCACGAGCGCCACCTGCTGGCCCGCCTCGCGAACCAGCCAGGAAAGCTCGACTACAGCTACGGCTCGCTGTTCATTCCGCTCGCAGGCTTCGTCGGCCTCGCGAGCCTGACGCGCGCCGCGAGGCGTGAGCGATGGCTTCTTGTGCTGTGGGGCGCGATCCTCGTGATCGTGAGTGGCATGGACCTGTTCTTCAACTTCCTGCTGAAGCACCACTACTTCGTGATGGTTCCCGTCGCAGTCGGCTGCGGTGCGCTGCTCTCGCGCCTGGCCGAGACCGGCCGTCATGCTCGAGCCGTGGCGCTCGCCTTGCTGACGGTGATCCTCTACCTCGGCGCCGACACCGCGCTGCAAGTCGCCCTCGGCCTGATTCCGTGACGCTCGGTGCGTCCCCGTGAGCTCCCGCTGCTATCATTGGACTCGCTATGCTGAGGCTGAGTTCCTGCCGTCGTGCCGCATGCCTGATGGCGACGACGCTGTTCGCGACGGCTGTCGCCGCCACCGAAGAATCGCGGCGCTGAGGACGGGGCCGCGACGAGTCCCCGAGCCGTGCGCCCAGCCGGCCGTCGCGGTGGAGGCTTGCTCGACGCCGCCGTCCGCGCCTTCAACCGCTTCGACGCCGAGCCGAACCTGAAGTTCACGCCGCCGGGGGGACCATGGACCAGATCCGGAACTTCTGCATCATCGCCCACATCGATCACGGCAAATCGACCCTCGCCGATCGCCTCATCCAGCGCTGCGGGGCGGTGGCGCCGAGGGATTTCCGCGACCAGATCCTCGACTCCATGGACCTCGAGCGCGAGCGCGGCATCACCATCAAGGCCAACACCGTCAGCCTGCCGTACAACGCGAAGGACGGGCGGACCTACGAGCTCAACCTGATCGACACGCCCGGGCACGTCGACTTCTCCCACGAGGTGCGCCGCTCGCTGATGAGCTGCGAGGGCGCCCTGCTGGTGGTCGACGCGTCGCAGGGCGTCGAGGCGCAGACGGTCGCGAACC
>CAYTWT010000233.1:0-5099 GCA_964442185.1 uncultured Acidobacteriota bacterium | reverse complement strand
GGTCGTGTCGCCCGTGTGGTGGAAAAGTCTGGAGCACCATCATCCGGCGTGAGCACTCTACGCGATCTTCCGTGCCGCAGCGCGCGGCATGTCTTCCCATCCATCCATCCTGCGAAGCTTGACGGCGCCGCTTCGTAGCAGTCCAAAGAGAAGCAAGATCACGGCGTCGCTGCTGGGCAGGCTGGACTGCGTCTTGGTGCGCCGCCGAAACTCCCCGTTGATGCGCTCGAGGGCGTTGGTCGTGCGCAGGGCCTTCCACTGCGACTTCGGAAAGCGGGTGAACGTGAAGAGCTCATCACCCGCCTCGACGAAGCTGGCGATCACCGGCGGGCAACGAAGCTTCCACTTCCGAGCGAACGCCGTACGTGCCTTCTCGATCGCCGCCGCATCTTCGGCGTAGACCATACGGCGGTAGTCTTCTTTCAGCTCTTCCCGCAGACCCGCGGGCGCTTTCGACGTGAGGTTTCTCAGCTTGTGCGCCGTGCACCTCTGAATGCCGATGGAAGGCCACTGCTTCTCGAGGGCCGCGTGCAGGCCAGGGTTCCCGTCGATGATTGCCAGCACCGGCGTGCTCATCTTGCGCCGCGTCAGGCTGGCCAGGACCTCGCTCCATGAAGCACCGCTCTCCTCACCGGCCATGCGCATGTCGAGGATGAGCCGCTCACCGTCGTCGCGGACACCCAGGGTGACGAGCACGGGCACGACCACGCGCCGCTTGCCGATGCGCACCTTGGGATACCAGCCGTCCTGGATCAGGTAGCGGATCGCCTCGCCCGCCAGGTCGCGCTCGGACCAGGCGGTGAAGTCTTGGGCGAGCCGTCCCACCAGCCGAGAGACCGCGTCCTTCGACAGCGGCCCACCTCGCAGTATCGGAGCCAGCGCGCCGCGGATCCGACGGGTGTTCGCGCCGCACAGGTATACGCCGAGGATGGCTTCGTCCAAGCGTGCCGTCCGTCGCTCATATCGCCGGACGGTCTCGCTCCGCCATTCCTTCCGAGCGCCGTCCGCGGCCACGAGGCGTGCCCTCGGCATCTCGAAGGTCGCCGGACCCAGCGTCGTGGTCAGGGTGCGCTCTCGGGTGCCGTGGCGATACCCGCGCCGTTCCTCCACCCGCGATGACGGCCCCGCTCCAAGCGCCGCCGCCAGCTCCTCCTCCACGACTATCTCGATCGTGGCCCGGATGCGTTCCCGCATCCGCTGCTCGATGGTGTCCGCGCCCAGCTCAGGCGCTTCTCCAACTACACCGCCCCTGCTATCGTTCGACATGGCGTCATCCTCCGGAGCCCGCCGGCAAGCGGGCGCAGTCGTGTTTGACTACAACTGCGCCGGATGATGACGCCTTCAGCACTTTTCCACCAGATCAGAGACACGACCATGAACGCCAAGCCCCTTCGACGAGCGGCGCTGGCCCTGCTGGTGATGCTCGGGCTGTCATCGCCGCTGCTTGCCTCGGTGATCCCCTCGAAGGCCGAGGAGCCAGCCGCGGCCCAGGCGCGCGAGGCTGACCTCGTACAGATCAAGGATCTCCTGGCTCGGAGCGAAGTGGCGAGGGCCCTGGCCGCACAGGGACTTCCGTCCGAGGCGGTCGAGCAGCGCCTGGAGAAGCTCTCGACCGATGACCTCCGCTCGCTCGCCTCGAACATCGAGCAGATCCAGGCTGCGGGCGACGTTCCCAAATACATTTGGATCCTCCTCGGGATCTTGCTGGCCGTGTCGATCCTCGCCGCCGTCTTCTGACGAGTCGGGCGTCCGTGCGGACCGCTTGCCGGGCTGGCCTCGCGTTCCTCGCCCCGGTCCTGTTGACCGCCTGCGCGACGCTGGCCCCGACGTCCCGGCCGCCAAGCCCCGAGGCGAAGGTCATCGAAGGCGTTCCCGTACGCCATTTCGGAGTCGACCGATGCGGGCCCGCGAGCCTGTCCCTCGTGTTGGGTGCTTACGGGGACTCGGTCTCCGAGGCGGAGCTCGCCGCTGCGCTTCCCAGGGCCCCGGGCGGCGGCGTCCTCTCTGTGGACCTGCTTCTAGCGGCGCGGCAGCGTGGCTTCGACGCGTCCCTGGTCGAGGGTACCGGGGAGAGGGCCAGGAGCGAGATCGAGGCTGGGCGCCCGGTTATCCTGATGTTGAGGCTGTTCGATGCGCCGGACGCCCGACACGACATCTACCACTACGTCGTGGTGGACGGTTACGATCCGGGCCGCCAGCTCTTTCGCTTTCAGTTCGGCGACGGAAAGGCCCGCTGGGCCTCGCTCGCAGGACTCGAGAGGAGCTGGAGCGGCGCGGGTCATGCGCTCTTCCTCGTCAGGCCAAAGTCGGACCTGACCGCCAATCTCCAGCGCGGTGTGGAGCGGGAGCGCTCCGGTCGGCCGGAAGAAGCGGCCGCGATCTACCACGAGACGCTCGCCACGCACCCCGAATCCGTGCGGGCGTGGGTTGATCTCGGCAATGCAGAGGCACGCCAGGGGAAGCGAGAGGAGGCCGAGAAGGCCTACCGCAAGGCGCTCACGACCGCGCCCGACGATCGGGATGCTCTGAACAACCTCGCCTGGCTCCTCCTTGAAGAGGGGACTCGGCTCGCCGAAGCGGAGGAACTGGCCGCGAAGGCTGCCAGTCAGCCGGGAGCCGATCAGGCCCTGGCTCAGGATACGCTTGGCCGCATCTGGATGGCCCAGGGCCGATGCGACGATGCGGCCCGGATCTTTCAGGAGGCCCTTGCCGGGCCCGACGTATCCGAGCAGACGCGGGCCGAGCTACTCGAAGGCTTGGGTCAAGCGCAGCGAGGCTGCGAGAGCCCAGACGAGCGTTAGCGACTTCTTCATGAGATCAGAGGCCGCGCGGTGATATACCAGGTGTCTCTTGACCACCGCCTGACTGCGAACTGTTAACGGGAGCGACTGAATACATGGCATTGAATCGGATGACGACGCAGGCGTCAGTGATTTCAGCCGCGGCGGCAGCCGTGTGTCTGATGGCAGGTGGGTTGCCAGCTCAGGAAACGAGTACTCCGGCGGACACCGTCATTTTGCACGCCAAGGTCTATACGATGAATGTGCAGCAGCCGTGGGCCGAAGCGGTGGCCGTTCGCGGCGAGAAGATCCTGGCCGTTGGATCAGAGAAGGAGATTGCCGCCTATCGCGGTCCTGCCACGAGCGTGATCGATGCCCAGGGTCGCATGCTCCTGCCCGGTTTCACCGACACCCACACGCACTTCACCGAAGCTTCGTTTCGCCTCCAGCAGGTGACCCTGGATGACGCGAAGACACTTGCCGAATATCAAGCGAGGATCAAGGACTACGCGGCCGCCCATCCCGAAGCACCGTGGATCCTGGGCGGCGGCTGGACGTATCCGGTCTTCGGCGCCGCTGGACTGCCCGACAAGAAGTACATCGATCAAGTCGTCTCCGATCGTCCGGTCTTCTTGACCGATTACAACGGCCACACGTTCTGGGCGAACGGCAAGGCTCTCCAGATGGCTGGCGTCACGCGAGACACTCCGAGCCCCCCGAATGGCGAAATCGTCAGAGATCCGAAGACCGGCGAGGCCACGGGAGCATTGAAGGAAACGGCAGCCGGCGATCTAGTAAGCCGCCTCCTCCCCAAGCCAACGCGGGAAGAAACACTCGAAGCGTTGCGGCGGGGCATTCAGTACGCCAATAGCCTGGGCCTGGTTCGCGTCCACAGCGCGGGCGGCGACACGGCGAGCTTGGAGCTGCTGAACCAGTTGCGACGCGAGAACCAACTCAGCTTGCGCTTCTACGTGGCCAATTTCATCGATCCGCCGGAACTGACGACCACAGCCATCAATGCCATGGAGCAAGCCCGCCAGACCTATCACGACGAGTGGCTCGACGCCGGCACCTGCAAGTTCATGCTCGACGGCTTGATCGAAACCCACACCGCCACGATGCTAGCGCCGTACGCCAACGATCCGAGCAGCGGGCCCATCAACTGGGACCCCGTGAAATACAAGCAGGCTGTGCTCGAAGTGGACCGGCGCGGGTTTCAAGTATTCACGCATGCGATCGGGGATCGCGCGATCCGCATCGCGCTCGACACCTTTCGGCAAATGCGCGAGACCAACAACCATCTTGACGCCCGGGACCGCATCGAACATATCGAAGCTCCCAGCGCCGACGATATCCCGCGTTTCGGCAATCTGGGAGTGATCGCCAGCATGCAGCCGCTGCACGCCTATCCAAACGACAGCATGCTGCACGTGTGGTCTGCCAACGTCGGCCCTGAACGCGCCAAACAGGCGTTCCCCTGGCTCAGCATCCTCTCGGCTGGTGGCCATTTGTCCTTGGGCAGCGATTGGCCGGTGGTGACTTTGAACCCGTGGCCCGCCCTGCAGTTCCTCCTCAGCCGCGAAACCACCGAGGGCACCCCCGCCGGTGGCTGGCATCCTCAAGAGAGGCTTTCGCTTGCACAGGCGATTGATGGCTATACGTTGGGCGGCGCCTTTGCCGGCCGTCGGGAGAAGACAGAAGGCGCGCTCGAGCCTGGCAAATTGGCTGACATGATTCTGGTCTCGCAAGATCTGTTTCAGACCGACACCCACAAGATCGGCCAGACGAAGGTATGGATCACGATGGTGGCTGGAAAGGTGGTCTACCAATCGCCTGATTGGAAGTAGTCAGGACAAGAAGCAGCGACGCTTTGTGGAGGCCCTGGCAGCGGACCCGGATCGGAGCGCGACCCGAGCGGCGCTCGCAGCCGGAGCCGGAAAGGGCGCGGCTTTTCCCGGGGCGCTTGAGGAAACGAAGCGGCGAGTGCTCAGCCTGAGCGAGGGTAGCGCGCTTTCGTTGCATGGGTCGCCCGGTCTCGTCGTACCATTGTCGACATGACCAACGTCGTCGTTGCGCTGAGCCCAAGTTCGAACGTGCTTGAGGACCTCGTGCGCAGGATTCGTTCTGTGATCGCGCCCAAGCGCATCGTTCTTTTCGGTTCATCGGCGCGTGGGACCCGGGACGATGGGGCCCGACAGCGATCTCGATGTGCTTGTGGTGGCGCAGGATGGCGTGCATCGCATTCGGACCTCGCAGGCCATCTACCGCGCGCTGTCCGGCCTGGGTCAGCCCGCGGACATCGTCGTCGTCACGGAAGGT
>CAYTWT010000232.1:0-51002 GCA_964442185.1 uncultured Acidobacteriota bacterium | reverse complement strand
AAGTCTTGACGGCGCGGCGAGGTCTGCGGTAAGGTTCGCCGCGAAACTCGCCGCACATCATTCATAGCTGTGGTCTTGGAGGGCAGCGGATGGCCAAACTGCAGGGCCTCATGTTCGGGCTGGCGACGCTCGTCCTGGTGGTTGTCTCGACCATCTACTTCATGAAGGACTGGCTGCCGCCACTGAAGTCCGACCGGATCGGCATCGACGAGGGCATCGCCCTCACGCTCCTGGTGACCGGCCTCGTTTTCATCGCGACCAACCTGCTGCTCGCGTTCTTCGCGTGGCGCTACCAGGACGCTCCGGGCGCTCAAGCCGCCTACTGGCACCACAACGCAAAGCTCGAGTGGACGTGGACGCTGGTGACCGCCGGAATCATGTTCATGTTCCTGTTCCAGGCGCTCGGGCTGTGGGCGCAGATCCAGAAGGCTCCGCCCGCGAACGCGATGCTGGTCGAGGTCGTGGCTCAGCAGTTCGCCTGGAACATCCGCTACCCCGGCAAGGACGGCATCTTCGGGCGCACCGACCCCAAGCTCGTGGACCCTGGCGGCTTCAACTTCATCGGCCTCGACAAGGCCGATCCGAATGCCGACGACGACGTCGTGATGCCGCAGAACCAGTTGTACTTGCCCGTGGACCAGCCGGTGCGGGTCCGGATTCGGTCGCTCGACGTGATCCACAGCTTCTTCCTGCCGAACTTCCGCGTGAAGCAGGACGCCATGCCAGGCATGGCGGTCGAGATCTGGTTCACTCCGAAGCAGGCGGGCGACTACGAGATCGCCTGCGCCGAGCACTGCGGCCTCGGCCACTACCGCATGCGCGGCCAGCTCCACGTCGTGCAGGCTGACGGGCTCGACGCCGCGGTCGCCGCGGCTCTCGAATAGGAGGCGGGACTTCATGGCTCACGCCGAGACAGCGGCCGCCGAGGCACACGCTCACGCCGAGCACGCCCCGCAAGCCTTCATCTGGAAGTACGTCTTCAGCAAGGACCACAAGGTCATCGCCATCCAGTACTACGTGACCGCGATGCTGATGGCGCTCGTGGCCGGCACGCTCGCGATGCTGATCCGCCTGCAGCTGGCCTGGCCCGAGAAGACCTTCCCCGCGCTGAACTTCCTCACCAAGGGTTACACCGACGGCGTGATGAACCCCGAGTTCTACGCCATGCTGTTCACGATGCACGGCACGATCATGGTGTTCTTCGTGCTCTCGACGGCGCCCGTGTCCGGTTTTGGCAACCTGCTGATCCCGCTGCAGGTGGGTGCGCGCGACATGGCGTTCCCGTTCCTGAACGGGCTGTCCTATTGGACCTTCCTGCCCGGCTGCATCGTGATCCTCAGCTCCTTCTTCGTGGGTGCGGGCGCCGCGGCCGGAGGCTGGACCTCGTACCCGCCGCTCTCGGCGCTGCGCAGCGCGGTGCCGGGCTCGGAGATGGGCCAGACGCTCTGGATCATCGGCATGGTTTTCTTCATCGCCTCCTTCACGATGGGCGGCCTCAATTTCGTCACGACCATCCTGAATCTACGCACCAAGGGCCTGTCGATGCTGCGCATGCCCATGACCATGTGGGCCATGTTCCTGGTCGCCGTGCTCGGCCTGCTGTCCTTCCCCGCGCTCACCGCGGCCAGTTTGATGCTGCTCTTCGACCGCCACTTCGGGACCAGCTTCTACGTGCCGGGCGGCCTCGTGCTCTCGGGCCAGCTCGTGAACCACCAGGGTGGCTCGCCGCTGCTCTGGCAGCACCTGTTCTGGTTCCTCGGGCACCCCGAGGTCTACATCCTGATGCTGCCGGCGTTGGGCTTCACCTCCGACATCCTGGTCGCGTTCTGCCGCAAGCCGATCTTCGGCTACAAGGCCATGGTCGGCGCGATGCTCGCGATCTCGGGCCTCAGCTTCGTGGTCTGGGGCCACCACATGTTCGTCTCGGGCATGAGCCCCTACCTCGGCATGGCGTTCGCAGTTGGCACGATGCTGATCGCGGTCCCTTCCGCGGTCAAGGTCTTCAACTGGCTCGCGACGCTGTGGCGGTCGCGGATCATCTTCAAGACCCCGATGCTTTGGGCGCTAGGCGTCGTCTCGCTCTTCATCAGCGGCGGGCTGTCGGGTATCTGGCTCGGCCAGACGGCCCTCGACATCCACTTCCACGATACCTACTTCGTGGTCGCCCACTTCCACCTGATCATGGCCGGGGCCGCGCTGTTCGGCGTTTTCGGGGCCACCAGCTTCTGGTTCCCCAAGATGTTCGGCCGGATGATGCACGACGGCCTGGGCAAGCTGCATTTCTGGTTCACTTTCCTCGCCTACTACTGCACATTTTTCCCGATGCACTACATCGGGCTGGCCGGCCACATGCGGCGCATCTACGATCCCTACCAGTACGAGTTCATGAAGCAGCATCAGCCCCTCAACCAGTTCATCACGATGAGCGCGTTCGTGCTCGGCACCTCGCAGATCCTGTTCTTCATCAACTTCTTCTGGAGCGCGTTCAAGGGCAAGAAGGCGGATGAGAATCCCTGGAACGCGGCCGGGCTCGAGTGGACGACGCCCTCGCCGCCGCCGCACGGCAACTGGCCCGGCGAGATCCCCGAGGTGCACCGCTGGCCGTTCGACTACAGCGTGCCAGGCGCCGAGAAGGATTTCGTAATGCAGACCGACCCCGCGCCGATCGGCGACAAGGCCGGGGGCCACTGAGCCGCATGGCGACACCCGTCCTGGACGAGCCCGCTTTCGCGCGACTCGACAGCGGAGGCGTCGCTCTGCCGCCGCTTCCGCTGGCCGGCGGCAGAGGCGAGCGCGGCGGCGCCTGGGTCCAGTTCGATCCGACCCGCTTCGGGCTGTGGGCGTTCCTCGGGACGATCAGCATGCTGTTCATCGGCTTCACCAGCGCCTACATGCTGCGGCGCGCTTCGGCCGACTGGAGCCCGATCAACCCACCAGAGATCCTCTGGCTCAACACCGCGCTACTGGCCGCGAGCAGCCTCACGCTCGAGTTCGCCCGACGCCGGCTGCGGGCTCTGGACCTGGCGGGCACCGCTCGCCTCGTTGGCGCGACCGGCCTGCTTGGCGTGCTTTTCGTCAGCGGCCAGTTTCTCGCGTGGCGCACGCTGCGTGCCGAGGGCGTCTTGCTGGCCACCAACCCGCACAGCTCCTTCTTTTACATGCTGACGGGAATCCACGTGCTGCACCTCTCGGGCGGCCTCGCCTGGTTCGCGGTCATCGCCGCTCGCTTGCGCCGCCTCGCCACGCAGCCGGGCGACGGCGGCCTCGGGCTATTCGCTACTTATTGGCATTTCCTGGGCCTGCTCTGGGCCTATCTACTGTTCGTGCTC
Organism: uncultured Acidobacteriota bacterium; assembly: GCA_964442185.1. Lineage (GTDB taxonomy): Bacteria > Acidobacteriota > Vicinamibacteria > Fen-336 > Fen-336 > CADEEV01. The sequence continues at coordinate 47,673 of CAYTWT010000232.1, read as the reverse complement.
TTCCTGCTCTAGAGGTGGCAATGAGCGCTTCCCACGCCGTCTCGATGGATGCCCACTGGGGCGGGGGCGTCTCCCCGTTCGGGGCGACTTGGCAGAAGACGATGATGTGGATCTTCATCGTCACGGACGGCCTGCTGTTCTCCGGGCTGCTGTGCGGTTACGGCTACCTGCGGATGATCAGCCCGGTGCCGTGGCCGGAGACCACCGTGGTCTTCAGCATCCCCTTCATCGCCTTCATGACGTTCGTGCTGATCACGTCGAGCATGTGGATGGGCACGGCCGTGACTGCCGCGCGACTGGGCGATCGGAGCAAGGCGCTCAACAACCTGATCCTGACGATCTTGGGCGGCCTCATCTTTCTGGGCTGCCAGGCCTACGAGTGGAGCCACATCATCCACGAGGGCGCGCGCCTCACCGGGGCGCTGCCCGGCAGCGAGCTCGCCCAGCTCGGCGTGCCGCCGCAGTTCCCGGCCAGCTTCTTCCTGCTGACCGGCTTCCACGGCTCCCACGTGTTGTCGGGTCTCGTGATCCTGATCATCACAGCGGTCCGCACCGCGATCGGCAAGACGCCGGCGCAGGGCATCGAGATGGCGGGCCTGTACTGGCACTTCGTCGACCTGGTGTGGGTCTTCATCTTCACGCTGTTCTACCTGCTCCCGAGCTAGAGCGAGGCAAGCCATGAGCGAAAGTGCTGGCTCCAATCCCTACCGAATCTACAGGTCGACCTGGCTGATCCTGCTGATCATCACCTTGGCCATGCTCGCGGCTGAGAAGCTCCACATGCCGCGCCTGTTCCTGGTCCTGTTCCTGCTCGCCTTCATGATGGTGAAGGCGGTGATGATCAGCGGGAACTTCATGCACCTGCGGCATGAGCACCGCCGCATGGCTTACGTGGTCGGAATCGGCATCCTGGCCACTTCGCTGATCCTCTTCACCTTCCTCGCTCCCGAGGCGGCGCATGTGCTCGCCAAGACACCGCGGTGAAGCGTCTGCTCGCCAGCGCCTTGCTAGCGGCCGCGGCGCTCGCCCTGGCCGGACCGGCCGTGGCCCAGTGCGCCATGTGCAAGACGGCCCTCACCAACTCATCCGAAGGCCAGCGTGTGGCCTCCAACTTCAATCACGCGATCCTCGTGATGTTCGTCGCCCCCTATCTCGTCTTCGGCGTCTTCGTGGCGATGGTCTTCCGTGACAGAATCTGGAGCTGGCTCGCGCGGCGCATCCCTGTGCTCGCCCGTCCTGTCGCCTGCGTCCCCGCCCGCGCGCGGCGGTAGCCGCCTCCTGAGAGCCCTCACGGGCATAGGCGCCGGCCTCGTCCTCGCCGGCGCTGTTCTCGCCTACAGCCACCGAACCCCTCCGCTGCCGGTCCTGGGGGTGCTCCCCGAGTTCGCGCTGGAGGGCCACGATGGTCAACCACTCAGCCTCGAGACGCTGCGTGGACGGCCGTTCGTGGCCGATTTCATCTTCACCAGCTGCGCTGGCTTGTGCCCCGCGATGACGGCGCGCATGGCCCAGCTCCAGCAGCGCCTCCCGCCCGGCGTCGCGACCTTGTCGTTCACCGTGGACCCGAAGCACGATACGCCGGAAGTGCTCGCCCGCTACGCCCGGGACTTCGGCGCGGGGCCGAGTTGGCGCTTTGCGACAGGCCGCCGCGAAGCCCTTTACCGCCTCGCCACCGAGGGCTTCAAGCTCGCCGCGATGGAAGTCCCCAAGGACCAGCAGCAACCGGGGACGGACGGGCCGTTCCTGCACAGCTCCAAGTTCGTCCTGGTGGACGGCGTGGGCCGGATCCGTGGCTACTACGACAGCGAGGACTCCGAGGCCCTCGAGCAGCTGCTGGGCGATGCCGCTCGCTGCGAGGCGCGCCCCTGAGCCTGCGCGACCTGCCGACCCTGAACGCGGTCCTGAACGCGACCAGCGCGCTCCTCCTGCTCACGGGTTTCATCCTCATCAAGGCCGGAAGGCGCGAAGCTCACCGCCTGGCGATGCTCGGTGCGCTCAGCTCTTCCGCGATCTTCCTGACTTCCTATCTCGTCTACCACTGGAGCGTCGGCTCGGTTCGCTTCCAGGGTCAGGGCAAGGTTCGCACCGTTTACTTCGCGATTCTGCTCACCCACACGGTGCTGGCGGTGGCGATTCTCCCGCTCATCGCCATCACCCTTTCACGAGCCCTGCAGCAACGCTTCGACGCACATCGCCGTCTCGGGCGCCTCACGTTGCCGCTCTGGGCCTACGTTTCGGTCACCGGCGTCGTCGTGTACGTGATGCTGTATCGACTGTGACGTGTCCTCGCGAGAGGACGAGCGACTTCTCAGAAGGCGTGTCTTATCAGTAAGATACACCGGCATCGGACGTGCTAGGATGCTTGACCATGTCGCGCCATCGGCGTAGCGTGCTGGCGTTTTCGCTGCTGAGCCTCTGCCTGCTCGCCGCTCGCGCGCAGGCCCGCCCGGAGAGTGCCGTCCCCGGACCGCTCTGGAGCAGGCTGTCGCAACTCGAAGACGTCTTCCGGCGCGGTGACGCCGCTGCGCTGCGCGCGGCCTGCGCGCAAGGCGGCAAGATTCGCGTGGAGATGAGAGCCATTCCTTCGGGCCAGGGAAGCTTCGGTGCCAGCCAACTCGAAGTGATTTTCCGGCAGATCTTCAAAGGCCAGCTGACGCGGGCACTGGCCTTTCCACGCGACGACGTCAAGCTCTCTCCGCCGGCCACCGCCTTCGCCCGTGGGACCTGGGTCCACCGGCCAGCCGGCGGCGCCGAGATCACGGAGACGCTCATGTTCACGCTGCAGGCCAAGGGGGACGACTGGCGCGTCCACGAAATACGCTCCGCCCGCTAATCCTCGGCGCGCTCGGCCTCGAGTTGACGCTCGCCGCCGCGCACCTGAGCCTGGCACGGCGCGAGTCCAGGAGCGGGCTCGAGGCCGCCCTCGCCGCGCGTCTCGCCGCCGTGGAGCGTCGCCACACGGCTCTCGTCGCCTCCGCGAGCAGCGCCGCCCAACGCGTGGCCGGCTGGCCCGAATCGCAAGCCGCCCTGGAGGGCGGCAGCGCGGCGCTAAGGCACCTCTTCGATCGCCTCGAGCGCGATCGCAGCCAGGCTGAGGCGGCGCCGGCCGTGGCCGTCCACCCGCGACAGGGAGGAACCCTGGCCTGGTCGGGTCGCACCGAAGACCGGCGTCTGGCTGAGGGCGGGTCGCCACTCGATCGACCCGGGCTCCGCATCCTCGGGAACGGCGTGTCCACGACACTCCTGGCCACGGCCCCGATCCGCTCCGCAGCCGGCGCCGTCCTGGGCCTCGCGAGCGCCGAGATTGCGCTCGCCGAGCGCCGGAACATCCGCCACGGCTCACTGTCCGACTTTGACCGGCTCGCAGATCTGGCGCCGGGCCTCGAGGTCCGCTACGTCGATCCGCTCGACCGGCTGCGGCCGACCTCGGCGCCACAGGGCGGAGCAAACTCCCGCGTGCTCTCGCTCAAGGCGCCGGACGGCAGCCTGCTCGCGGTGGTGCGGGCCACGGATCGCGGCGCAGCGGAGGCGCTGGCCGCGGCCCTCGCACTGCATCGCAACATATTGAGCGCGCTGCTCCTGCTGGCCCTGCCCTATTGGACGCTAGCGCCGGGCGCCTCGGCCGCCCGCCTGGCACTCGGGGTCACGGCCCTGCGTGCCTCGTTGCTGCTGCTCGGACCCCCGCTGCCTTCTTCCCACTCGCTGCTCTCACCCTTGGCGTATGCCTCAGCGGCGTTGGGCCCCCTGCTCCGCAGCCCGCTCGACCTGCTTCTCACGGGCCTTTGGGGCTTGAGCCTCGCCCTCTTGCTGCTTCAGCACGCCCTGCGGGGCCGCCGAGTCACAAGCACCCTGACGGCAATCGCAGCCGACGTCCTCGCTGCTGCGGCCCTGCTGGGCAGCTTCGCGCTGCTTGCGGATGCCTGCGCCAATTCGCCGCTCGCGCTCGAGGCGCTCTCACCTGCCCCCGCGAGCCTCGTGCTCGTCGTCGTTCAAGCCGCTCTCTTGCTGGCGCTCGCCGCCGGCGCTACGCTCGTCGCCGCCCTGATCGCTTTCACGACTGCCGCCACGGGGCTGACGCTGCTCCTGCGCGTTAGCCGGATCGCGCTGATCGCGGCCGTGGCAACGGCCCTCATGCCAGGGCTGCTCGAAGCGATCCCGGTCATTCCGGCGGCCCTGTGGCTCGGCCTCGCAGCCCTGGTGGCCCGGCAATCGCGGTGCCAGCTCGAACCGGCAGCCCGCTTCTCCGGCCTGGCCGCGCTCGTGCTCGGAGTGACGGCGGCCCTCTCGGCCCTGCTCGGCGCCAGCCTCGGGCACTTCGCCTACCGGAATGTTGGCCGGGAGATCGAGCGGTCCCAGGCGCCGCTGCTGTTGCGCCAGCCAGAATGGCGCCGCTACGTCTTGGGCGCCGCGCGGCATCGCGTGGACAGCCTCTCGCTTCTCGAGGCAACCACGGGCGAGCCGCAGCCACCACTGCTCGAGGAGCTCGGCTTCGCCGTCTGGTCGCAAACCGAGCTGTCGAGTGTGGGCCTGCCTTCCGCGATCGAGATCCAGGACGCCTCCGGCAACGTGGTCAGCCGGTTCGCCGTCGGCCTGCCGGCGCCGCCAACGGCGATGACGCTGCCGCCTTCGGAGGACTGGGAGATCACGCGGGAGCGGCTCCCGCTCGCGAGCGCCGAGCGCTTTGCCCTTCACGCCCGACGCCGGCTCAGCTACCACGGCGAGCTCCACGGCGCCGTGCACCTGTACGTCGCTGACGATCTCCTGGCACTTCCGGTGGTCGGGAGCCGCGACCCCTACTCCATCCTGTTTCGCACGACGCCCGCGCCTGCGCACGAGCGTCCGGTCGAGTTGATCGCCTGGAACCGCGAGCGTGCCCTGCTGTTCAGCAGCGCCGACGGCCCGCCCGCGCTCGATCCGGCGCTGGCCGCACGCGTCCTCGAGCGACCCACAGGCCTGTGGACACGGATACCCTTGGACGGGGCAGCGCGCGCCGCGTTCGTCTTTTCGGACAACGTGACGATCTTTGCGCTCTGCCAGGAAGAACGGGGCGCCCCGCGGCTCCTGGCCGACCTGCCCGAGGCCGTTTCCGCCGGCTTGCTCCTCGTGTTGTCGATCGCCGGCGTCGTGCTCCTGGCAAGATCCCTGCTACGCTGCCCCAGCTTCTCGCTCTCGGAGCTGCTTCGCAGCGTGCGCTCGCGCTTCTCGCTGCGGCTATTCGTCGCCTTCATCGCGGCCGCCTTCCTGCCAGTGATCGTTCTCAACACGGTGGTCCGCGGCTTCGTGGCCGAGCGGCTCAGGCGAGAAGCGGAGAACCAGGCCCTCGAGCTGGCGGCGGTCGCCCGGAAGGCGGTCGAAGACTTCGCGTTCTTCCAGGCCGGCGAGTCACCGGGGCACGCGCCGGTGACCGATGCCGCGCTGGTCTGGGTCTCGAGCCTGATCCGGAACGACCTCGACGTGTTCGAGGGCGGCCGGCTCGCGGCCTCGAGCAAGCGCGAGCTCTACGCCTCGGGCCTGTTGCCGGATCGCGTCTCCGGGACGGTGTTCCGTGCGCTCGTTCTCGAGGGCGCGCCGTCCGCGCTACGCACCGAGCGGATCGGCGGGCTTCGGTACCAGGTGGTCTCGGTGCCCGTCCAGCTCTCGGGCGAAGGCCCTGCGATCCTGTCGATCTCGCTCGCCTTGCGCGAGCGCGAGGTCCAGGCCGTGCTCGATGACCTCGACCGCTCGATCCGGCTCGCCTCGATCCTGTTCTTGTCGGCTGCCGCCCTGCTGGCTCTCCGAGTCGCACGCCGCATCTCGGAGCCGGTCCGCGATCTCACCGAAGCCACGCGGCGGGTCGCCTCAGGAGACCTGCAGGCCCGCGTCACCACGTCGAGCCAGGACGAGTTCCGCACGCTCGTCGAGTCCTTCAACCAGATGGCCGGCGACCTTGAGCGGCAAAGGCGCGACCTGGAACGCGTGAGCCGCCTTGCGGCCTGGGCCGAGATGGCGCGGCAGGTGGCGCACGAGGTGAAAAATCCGCTGACGCCTATTCAACTGGCCACGGAGCACTTGAAGCGCGTCTACGCTGATCGTCGCCCTGATTTCGACAAGATCTTCGAGGCCTGCACCGAGACGATCCTGAAGCAGGTCCGTAGCCTGCGCGAGATCGTGACCGAGTTCTCTTCGTTCGCGCGCCCGGCCCGGCCCGAAGCGGCCCCCCTCGACCTCGCGAGCCTGGTGCGCAATGCCGTGGGGCCTTACGAGGGCGTCGTGCCTCCCCAGGTTGCGTTGCACCTCGACCTCGGCGCCGTGCCCGGCGTCGTCGGCGACCGCCGGCTGCTGGAACGGGCCGTCGTCAACCTGATCGAGAATGCCTTGCAAGCCGTGGGCGATCGCGGCACGGTCGAAGTCCGCGTGGCGGCCGATTCGGCCCGCGTGTTCGTTGAGGTCGTGGATTCGGGACCGGGGCCGGACCCCGAGGTACGCGAGCGCGCTTTCGAGCCCTTCTTCTCCACCAAGACGGGTGGCAGCGGCCTTGGCCTCGCTCTCGTCCGCAAGATTGCGCAGGACCACGGAGGCGGGGCCAGCCTCGAAGGCGAACCGGGGAGAACGCGGGCGACACTCTGGCTACCCGAAGCGCCCGCCAAGCAGAGCTAGTTCTTCAAGTGGCCCGCCGTTGGCCGGACCGGATGCTTGAAGATCTGATTCGAGATCCTGCCCCACTCGGGATCCTTGAACTCCTTTGGCGAGCGCACGACACGCTTCCCGGCCGAGTCGCTCTTGTGGAAGCCACCGCGGAGCAGGTGCACCGGCTCCGGCGCCTTCCAGCCCGCCTGCGCTGGCACCGCGGCCGCCAGCAGCAGCAGGGACGCCGCCAGGGATCTTGTCCTCATTTGCCCCTCCAATTCCAAACTTAGAAGCCTTTGTCTGAGACGGAGCTTTAACATCCTACGCCTCTGGACCAGGCGTTGGCAATGGGTCCGGCAAGGCAACACCGGCGCGCCGAAGACCGTCTAGTACCACCTCTAGGGCCTTCGGTGGCACAGCGAAGGCTGTCAGCTCCCCAGGCGCCACGAAAGCGGCCTCCAGAGCGTCGTCGCCCGCCCGCAGCGTTCCCGACACCCGCACGCACCAGTAGTCGACGATCACGTAGTGGTAGCGCACTTCGCTCCCGTCGCGCAGGATCCGGTCGAAGACGGTGACCAGTTCGAGGGGCCGCACTTCGAGCCCGGTCTCTTCCCGAAGCTCACGGATTACCGCCTGCTCGAGCGTCTCACCCAGTTCGACCGTCCCGCCGGGAACCACCCAGCGGCCCTGGAGTGGCGCTTTGCCCCGCCTTATCAGCAGAACCCGCCCTTCGTGAACGACGACCCCACCGACGCCGACCGCCGGACCGGCGCCTCTCAAAGGCTGCGCGGGGCCGGATCAGCGGCGAGGCCCTGGCGCGGCGCGCCGCGTCGCCGCACCAGCGAGACCAGATGCGCCGAGGGCGCCGACAGCACGTAGCTCGTGGCCACGACCAGGAGCACGGCCTCGGTGTGCAGGAAGAGCACGGCCAGCGCGACAGCGATGCCGAGCAGGCTCACGTAACTGCGGCGGCTGCGCAAATCGAACCCCTTGAACGATCGGTAACGGAAGGTGCTCACCATCAGCGAGGCCAGCGCGATCATCGCTCCCAATGCCAGGAACGCCACCAACCGCTCGTCAATTGGCGTCGGCATCGCCATCACCACCACCGCCACCTGCGCGGCGGCGGCGGGAATCGGCAGGCCCACGAAGAACCGCCCGTCGCCCGAGTGCCGCTGCACGTTGAAGCGCGCCAGCCGGAAGGCGCCGCACATTACGAACAGGAAGGCGGCCAGCCAGCCGGCCCGTGGCACCGTGCCGAAGGCCCAAGCGAAGGCGAGCACCGCGGGCGACACGCCGAACGAAACTACGTCGGCGATGCTGTCGAGCTCGGCGCCGAACTCGCTCGTCGTGCCGGTCATGCGAGCGATGCGACCATCCAGCATGTCGAAGGCGCCGGCCCAGATGATCAGCGGGGCCGCCTCTTCGTAGCGGCCCTGGAACGCCTTCACGATCGCCCAGAAGCCGAGAAAAATGTTGCCGGTCGTGAACAGCATCGGCAGGATGGCCGCGCCCCGCCTAGTTCCCTTTGGCCGCCCGGCCTCCTTCACGGCCGCCGCCCGATCACCGAAGAACCGCCCGCGACAGTGTCCCCCACCTTGACCGTGACCTCGATGCCGCGCGGCAGGAACACGTCGACCCGGCTTCCGAACTTGATCAGGCCGACGCGCTCTCCGCGTACCACGCTGTCGCCGGGCCGCTTGCGGAAGACGATGCGGCGGGCGATCAGCCCGGCAATCTGCTTGAACAATACCTGCGTCTCGCCGTCCTTCAGCGTGACCGCGTTCTGCTCGTTGCGCAGCGAGGCCCTGTCATCGAAGGCAGGCAGGAACTCGCCGGCGCGGTACTCGACCTTCTCGACCCGGCCCGCGATCGGGGCGCGGTTGATGTGGACGTTGAAGATCGAAAGGAAGATCGAGATCTGCGTCGTGCCAGGGCCAAGCGACTGGTCTTCGGGTGCTGGCAAGACCTTCACGATCTGGCCGTCGGCGGGCGACACGACCAGGCGTTCGTCCGCCGGAATCGCCCGTTCGGGATCACGGAAGAAGAACGCGGTGAACACGCCAAGCGCCACCAGCGCGCCTCCTGTCACATGGAAACGGAAGGCGAGCAGCAGGCCTCCGGCGCCGAGCAGCACCAGGATGTACGCCCAGCCCTCCCGTGCGATGGACATTTTCTTGGGGTGCTCCCGCGGGCGCCCTGCCGCCCAGAATGGCGGAGGACCCGAGTCGACGCCCAGGGTCCTCCGCGAGACGAAATGATCGATCCTTCGTGCCCGGGGATCAGGCGTGCGGGGCCCGCGCCTGTCGCGCGATCGCCTCCATGCGATCCTTGACTTGGAGCTTCTTCTTCTTGAGGGTCGTCTCCTCGACCTGCTCGTCCTCGTTCAGGACGACCTTGTCCGTCAGCATCGACAGGCGCTGTTCGAATTCCCGATGCTCACGGTCGAGAACGCGGTACTCTTCGTTCTGCGCCAAAAGGCTCTCCCTCAGAAAATCCTGGCTTTGGGGCATCGTCACCTCCTGCTTCGGCTGTTGGGGTCATCGGACAGAACCTGGAGGGTTTGAAATCTCTCACTGTGAGGGAAGTTAGCACGCAGCCTCGCAGATTTCAAGGATTCCGGAGCGTCTGGTTGCGGCGCAGCAGCAGCGCGTCCTCCCGAGGCCGGGCGTAGTAGCCCCGGCGCACCGAAACAGCTTCGAACCCGGCGCCGCGATACAGCGCGAGCGCCGCCCAGTTGCTCTGGCGGACCTCCAAGAAGACTTCCTCCGCCCCGACTGCAGTGCCCCAGGCGAGCGCCTCCCGCAGCAGCCAGCGGCCCAGCCCCTTGCGTCTGGCGTCGGGGTCGATCGCGAGGTTGTGGAGGTGCATCTCTCCCGCTGCCACCTGCACGACACAGTAACCCAGGATGCCCCGGCCGAGTTCCCAGGCCTGGTGCGGACGGCGCAGGACGAAGACTCGCAGCGTCTTGCGGTCTGCGAGGGCGTCGGCGAAGTGCCGCAGCGTCCAAGGATGGCTGTGGCAACGGCGCTCCAGTTCTGCCAATGCCTCGACGTCACCCTCGCCCGCGTCCTCCAGGAGCAGGGGAGGCGCCTTCATTGCGCGGACTTGCGGAACTCCGCCTCGCGCAGGTAGAAGGGGCGCAGCGCCTCGGCAGAGGTCCCGGCGCCGGCAGCGAACCGGATGCTCGCGAGAAGCGCCAGGGGGCCCGCCAGGACCGCGCTGCGCTCCGGGAATCGCGCCCCCGGGCAGCCCGCCTCGATCGTCTCGCGGTAGCGAGCCACCGCGTCGCCCGTGAAGGCGGCCCCGGCTGGAACGCGGCCCAGAACCGCCTCGATCGCTTGAACAGCGGGCGACGCACAGGGCACACCTGCCGCATCGTAGACCCCAACGTAGAGCTCCTCGCGGTAGGCGTTCATCAGCGTCACCAGCGTCTGCGACTCACCGACGATCCGTGAGGCATGGACGTCGAGGGCCGAGATCCCGAGACAGGGCCGGCTGGAAGCGAGCGACAAGCCTTGCACCGTGCTGATGCCGACCCGGAGGCCGGTGAACGAGCCAGGCCCCGCCGTGACGGCGTAGGCGTCGAGGTCGCGGATCTCAAGCGCGAGATCCGCGAGCAGCGACGCAACCGCGGGCAGCAGGATGACGGAGTAGCTGCGCCCGCTGTCGACGCGTGCTTCGCCGATCACGAGACCGTCTCCGGCGACCGCGACACTGCCGTTCGTCGTCGTCGTGTCCACTGCCAGGATGTGCACGCCAAGCCTCCCGTACGCTTCGTCGGAAGTATACTTAACGCCCCTTGGCGGCAAAAAAGATTGGTATCCTGACCGGCGGCGGTGATTGCCCGGGCCTCAACGCGGTGATCCGGGCCGTGGTCCGGCGAGCCGAGCGCGACCACCTCGAAGTGGTCGGCATCCGGAACGGGTTTCTGGGTCTGATCGAGGGAGACGTCGAGCCCCTGACCCCCTTCTCTGTGATCGGGATTCTTCCCAAGGGCGGCACGATCCTGGGCACCTCACGCGTCAACCCGCTGCGCAGCACCGAAGACAAGGAGCGCCTGCTCAGCAACATGCAGCGCTTCGGGCTGGACGCTTTGATCGTGGTCGGTGGCGATGGGACGCTGAAGGCTGCCTTCGATCTCTACGTCAGTGCCGGCGTACCCCTCGTCGGCGTGCCCAAGACGATCGACAACGACTTGCGTGGCACCGATTACACCTTTGGCTTCGATACTGCCGTAAACGTCGTGCGCGATGCGGTCGATCGCCTTCACACGACGGCCGAGAGCCATCACCGCGTGATGGTCGTCGAAGTCATGGGCAACACGGTGGGCTGGATCGCGATGGCAGGTGGCATCTCCGGCGGCGCCGACCTGATCCTGATCCCGGAAAAGCCGTACCGCCTCGAAGCGATGTGCGCCGTACTCGAGTCACGGCGCAAGCGCGGTCGGGCCTTCTCGGTCGTGGTCGTGGCTGAGGGCGCTGCTCCCGCCGGCCAACCGCTGCCGGCCGACGTGGGTCGAGGCACCAGCACCGGCGTCGGCTACCGGATCGCGGCCGAGATCACGAACCGGCTGGGCGTCGAGACCCGCGTCACGGTCCTTGGCCACATCCAGCGCGGCGGCTCGCCCACCGCCTTCGATCGCATCCTGGCCACGCGCTTCGGCCTGCACGCGGTGGAACTGTGCCTGCGCGGCCAGTTCGGCTACATGGTCGGCCTACAGGGCACGAAAGTCGTGCCCGTGCCGCTCGAGATCGCAACCGCCGGCCCCAAGTCCGTCGATCTCGAGCAGTTCGCCGAAGCCGAGATATTCTTCGGCTGATGGGAGTCGCGGTCCCGCAGACGCCTGCGATGCAGCAATTCCAGGGCATGAAGGCGAAGCACCCTGAGGCGTTGCTCTTCTTCCGCATGGGTGACTTCTATGAGCTGTTCTTCGAGGACGCTGAAGTGGCCTCGAAGGCGCTCGAGATCGCCCTGACTTCGCGTGGGAAGGACAGGGCCGGCGCGGCGATCCCAATGTGCGGCGTGCCCTACCACGCCGCGCCCCTGTATGTCGCGCGCCTGGTGAAGCTGGGGCATCGCGTCGCGTTGTGCGAGCAGATGGAGGACGCGGGCGCCGCTAAGGGCGTCGTCAAGCGCGAGGTCGTGCGCGTCATCACGCCCGGAACGCAGCTCGACGATGCCTCGCTCGAGGCGGGCGAAGCCGCATTCCTCCTGGCGCTCGCCCCCGGACCCGACTCCCTGGGCGCCGCCTGGCTCGACGCCACTACCGGCGACTTCTCAGCACTCGAATGGGACGGCAGCGCTTGCTGGGAGCGGCTGCGCGACGACCTCGGCGGCACGCGGCCGCGCGAGATCCTGGTCCCCGCGGGCGCCGAGCTGCCAACCTGGCTGACCGACGCGAGCGGGCCCGAGGGCGCCATCCCCCGCGCCCAGTTGGAGGAGCGCGAGTTCGACGCCAAAGCGGCGCGTCGCACCCTGCTGGAGCACTTCGAGGTCGTGACGCTCGAGGCGTTCGGCTGCGAGCGTCTCGAACAGGCGATCGCCGCGGCCGGGGCCGTGCTCCGCTACGTTCGCGGCACGCAACTGCGCGAGCTGTCTCACGTCACGAGCCTCACCACGCGACACCCGGGCGACGTGCTCGTCCTCGACGCTTTGACGCGGCGCAACCTGGAGCTGGTCGAGAACCTGGCCGACGCCTCGCGCCGTGGGACGCTGCTCGATGTACTCGACGGCACGCGCACGCCGATGGGTTCGCGGTTATTGCGCGAGTGGATCCTAAGGCCGCTGGTCCAGCTCGACCCGATCCTCGACCGGCTCGACGCCGTCGAGGAGCTAGCCTTCCAAACCATCGAGCGTGGGCGCTTCCGCGATGCCGTCGCTCCGGTGCAGGACCTCGACCGGATCCTCGGCCGGGTCACGCTCGGCACGGCGAGCCCGCGCGACCTGGTAGCGCTATCCCGCTCCCTCCGCGCGCTTCCCGCCGCGGCCGAGGCCCTGCTGGACTGCGCGGCCCCGCTCACGCGCGGCGAGGTCAAGGCCATCGACCCGCCACTCGACGTGGCGGCGGACATCGATAGCCTGATCGCGCTGGAGCCGCCGGCCTTCCTCAAGGACGGGGGCCTCGTGAAGGACGGCGTCGACCCCGAACTCGACGAACTGCGCGAGATCAGCCGCGGCGGACGCACCAGGATTGCGTCGATCGAAGAGCGGGAGCGCGAGCGGACCGGCATCGCTTCGCTCAAGGTCCGCTTCAACCGGGTCTTCGGGTACTACATCGAGATCACCAAGTCGAACCTCGGCCTGGTGCCGCCGGACTACATCCGCAAGCAGACGATCGCCGGCGGCGAACGCTTCGTCACGCCGGAGCTCAAGGAATACGAGGACAAGGTGCTGCGCGCCGAGGAGCGGAGCCTCACGCGCGAGATCGAAATCTTCGAGGCCCTGCGCGGACGCGTGGCGGGCCAGGCGAGGCGCCTGCAGCAAACCTCGCGGGCGACCGCCCAGCTCGACGTTCTCGCGGCTCTCGCCGACGCCGCCGCACGCTTCAACTACATCAAGCCGCGCGTCACCGGGGGCGACGCGTTGTCGTGGGTCGAGGGCCGCCACCCGATCATGGAGCGGGTCCTGGCCGAGCCCTTTGTCGCGAATGACCTTACGCTTACCGAAGAGGGCGCGCGCCTCATGATCTTGACGGGTCCGAACATGGGCGGTAAGTCCACCTTCCTGCGTCAGACGGCCCTGATCTCGGTGATGGCACAGATGGGCAGCTTCGTCCCCGCGCGCGAGGCCAAGCTTCCGGTCGTGGATCGTATCTTCACGCGGGTCGGGGCAACGGACCAGATCCTGCGCGGTCAGTCCACGTTCATGGTGGAGATGCAGGAGACGGCGCACATCCTGCGGCACGCGACGCGCCGGAGCCTGATCCTGCTCGACGAGATCGGTCGTGGCACGGCGACCTTCGATGGCCTCTCGATCGCCTGGGCCGTGGCCGAGCACCTGGCCTCGAAGCTCGACGCGATGACGCTGTTCGCCACCCACTACCACGAGCTGACCGACCTCGCGGCCGACATCCCGAATGTCGGAAACCTGCACGTCTCCGCGCGCGAGTGGAAGGACAGCATCGTCTTCCTGCGCAAGATCGAGGCCGGCGGCTCTGATCGCTCCTTCGGCATCCAGGTGGCGCGGCTGGCGGGTTTGCCGGCTCCGGTGGTGGTGCGCGCACAGGAGATCCTGCACAACCTCGAGCAAACCGAATTCGACCGCGAGGGACGGCCCCGGGTGGCACACGCGGGCGGCGAGACCCCCGCCTCCGGCCGCCAGATGCGCCTGTTCTCGGGCCCCGACGAGGCGGTTCTCGACGACCTGCGCAAGCTCGATCTCAACGAGCTCACGCCGCTCCACGCGCTCGCGCTCCTGGTGGAAACCCAGAAGCGGCTCGGGGGCCGGAGCGAGCCTTGACCCGTCTGGGACCGGGCCTTACACTGACTATTCATCTATTGCGAGGGACGGGGGCGCTTCTTTGGTGATTCGGCGTTGGGATCCACTCCGCGACCTGCTGACGCTCCAGGAGCGCATGAACCGGCTATTCGATGAGAGCCTGGTGAGCACCCGGGCCCCGGAGCCGCTGCTGGATTCCGACCGCTTCACACCGCTCGCCGACGTCTACGAGACGGCGGATGCGTTCGTATTCCAGGTGGACCTGCCCGGCGTCCGGGAGGAAGACGTCGAGATCCACGCCGAAGTGGACCAGCTCACGATCCGCGGCGAACGGCGCCTGGCGGAGGCCGTGCGGCCCGACCGTTTCCACCGCATGGAGCGCAGCTACGGCCATTTCTCGCGCAGCTTCGCGCTGCCGGCGGAGGTCGACCCCTCCCGCGCCACGGCCCAATTCCAGAACGGGCTGCTGAGGCTCGAGATCCGCAAGCTGCCCGCCCAGGGCGCCCGCGGAGGCGCCTCTTGACCCGGCCTCGGGCCCTGCTCGCGCTGTGCTCGGCGGCCTGCCTGCTCGCCGGCCTCGCGCTCGGGATTCGCTTTCACCCGCGTCTCGACCCGGCGACGCGCGCGGCCAGTTCCGCCCAGGCGCGCCTGTCTCCGGCGAACCTTCCCGGGCCCGACTTCAGCTCGATCGCCCGACGCGCCACGCCTGCAGTCGTCAACATCTCGGCGACGCAGATCTACCGCACCGCGCGCTCGCCCTTCTTCAGCGACCCGTTCTTCCGCGAGTTCTTCGGCCGCGAAATGCCGTTCCGCATGCCCGAAGAAGAGCGCAAGACGAGCCTGGGCTCTGGGGTGATCGTCAGCGCCGACGGTCTCGTCGTCACCAACAACCATGTGGTGGAGCACGCCCGCCAGATCACCGTGACTACCTCCGATCGCCAGAAGCATCGCGTCACCAGCGTAGCGACCGATCCCGTCACCGACATCGCCGTGCTGCGCATCGAGGGCAAGAATCTGCCGGTGCTGCCCTGGGGCGACTCGGCTCGTGCCATGGTCGGCGAGTACGTCCTCGCGATCGGCAACCCCTTCCAGCTCAACCAGACAGTGACTATGGGTATCATCAGCGCTACCGGTCGTTCCAACGTGGGCATCGTGGACTACGAGGACTTCATCCAGACGGACGCGGCCATCAACCCCGGCAACTCGGGGGGCGCCCTGGTCAACACCCAGGCGGAGCTGATCGGCATCAACACCGCGATCTACTCGGAAACCGGCGGCTATCAGGGCGTCGGCTTCGCCGTGCCCTCGAACCTGGCCCGCAAGGTGGTGGAACAGCTCGCGGCCAACGGCCGGGTGCGTCGCGGCTTCGTCGGCATCACGCGCATCACCGACGTCACGAGCGACCAGGCCCAGGCGCTGGGCGTCAAGCTCTCGCAAGGTGTCGTGATCCTCGAGTTGCTGCGACGCAGCCCCGCGGACCGCGCGGGCGTCGAGCCCGGCGACGTGGTGGTTGCCGTGGACGGCCGCGGCGTGGAAGGCGCCGCGCAACTCCGCAACGAGCTGGCCGCGGCCGAGGTCGGCAAGACTCTCAAGTTCACCCTCATCCGCGAAGGCCGCAAGCGCGAAATCGAGGTCGCTGTCGAGGAGGCGAAGCCCGATGCCTAGGAAGGAACTGGGCGAGATCCTCCGCGAAGCCGACCTCGTGAGCGAGGCGCAACTCGCCGAGGCGCTAACGCTCCAGCGCACCTTCGGCGAGCGCCTCGCGAGCATCCTGGTTCGCCAGAAGATCCTGACCGAAAAGTTCGCGGTGACCTACCTCGGGCGGCAGCTCGGCGTTCCGCCCGTCGATCTTTCGAAGATGGAAATCGATCTCTCGGTACTCGAGGTTCTGCCGCTCGAAATGTGCGAGCGGCACCTGGTGTTCCCGGTCCGCGTCGAGGGCACGCGACTCCAGGTCGCGATGTCGGATCCCACCGATCACGTTCTCGTCTCGGAGATCGAGTTCAAGACGGGCGTTCGCCTGGCGCCGATGATCGCGCTCGAGTCGAGTATCAAGAACGCCATCATCGAGGCCCGCCGCGCGATGAAGGCGGGCAACCGCCGGATCCTGGCCAACGTCGCGCGGACCAAGGAATCGGAGAAGGCTGCCAGCCTAGCCGCGACCGCCTCGGGGGCTGCCGCCGCCAACGCGACCGGCTCGCCACCCTCCCCCGAGCCGACTCGCGCGCCCGCCCCTCTCACGCAGATGGAAGAACGCGAACGGGCGATCTTCGAAACCCTGGCGGGAGCGCCGATCAACATCGCCACGACACCCGTCCCCGCTCCGCTCGTGCCCCGCGTTCCGGCGGTCGAGGAGATGCAGACCATCCTCGCGGTCGACGACGACGAAGCGATCCTGGGCCTGATGCAACAGCTTCTGCAGTCGCGACGCTATCGGGTCCTGACTGCGAAGGCGGGGCGCGAGGCGCTCGCCAAGGTCCGCGAGACGATGCCCGACCTCGTGGTCCTCGACGGCATGCTACCCGAAGTCCACGGCTTCGAGATCTGCCGCCAACTGAAGACCAGCGAGCGCTTCCGCCACATCCCCGTTCTGATGGTCTCGGCCGTCCACGTGGGCTGGCGCTTCGCGGCCGATGTGAAGGAAAAGTACGGCGCCGACGACTATCTCGAGAAGCCCTTCCAGGCGCCGGAGTTCCTGCGCCGCGTCGAGACGCTCCTGAACCGCGCCCCGGCCGTCGCCCCCGACTCCGAAGCCGCCGCCCGGCGGCATCTGAAGGAAGGCGTCATCGCCCTCAAGCAGGATCGCCTCGACGACGCGATCGCCGCCTTCTCTCGTGGCCTCGCCATCGACCAGTTCAACGACATGCTCCACTACTACCTGGCGATGACCTACGAGAAGAAGGACATGGTCTTCCACGCCATCGACCACTACGAGAAGGCGATCCAGATCACGCCCGATTTCTACGACGCGATCACGTCCGTAGCAAACCTCTATCAACGCCAGGAGTTCTGGCGCAAGGCCGTCGAGATGTGGGAGCTCGCGCTGGCGGCAACAAAAGACGAAGGCGTCCGCTCCCGCATCAAGGATCACCTGCTGAGCCTGCTGTAGACACGACCCGGGGAGGGCCCGGCCAAGTGCCGTCCACGAAAGCCCGCAAGGCCGAAGCGCTGCTTCGCAAGTTCGCCCTCACGTATCCCAGCGCGTGGGAGGACCACCCCTGGGGCGAGACCGTGGTCAAGGTGAAGAAGAAGGTCTTCCTCTTTCTCGGCCGCGCCGATGGCGGCCTGAGCTTGAGCGTGAAGCTGCCCGAGTCGGCGACGATCGCCCTGAGCCTGCCGTTTGCAGAGCCAACGGGCTACGGCCTCGGCAAGAGCGGCTGGGTCACGGCCCGCTTCGCGGCCGGCGCGAAACCTCCGATCGAGGTTCTCGAGCGCTGGATCGACGAGAGCTACCGCGCCGTCGCACCCGTGCGGACCGCTCGCCCTAAGAGCGCGGCGTCTCGTGGTCGGTCAGGACGGGCATGAACGGCACCCACGGGCCGACCGCGTTTCGATACTGCTTCGCCATCACCCTCGCGACCTGGGCCAGGTGACCCAGGTCGTGAACCACCCACGCCGCCAGCAGTTCCCGGAGCGTGACGGGCCCGAAGCTCGGATGCACACCCTGCAGATCCAACTGGTCGGGGGTGAGCCGGTACGAAGACAGGAGCTCGAGGTTGGCCGCGCGCAGCCGCGCGAACTCTTCGAGCAGGGAGCCGAGCGAGCGACCCCGGTTTCGGTGCTGGTGGCGAAAGCGGTCATAGACCTCGAAGCGAGGCTCCGGGCCTCTCGCCAGAATGATCCGGGCCCGCGGCATCCAGTCGGTCTCTTCGCCGTCGATGAGGTGCCCGACGACGTCGAAGGGGCTGAACGTTGCGGGTCCCTCGGTGCCCCGCAGCCACGGCTCCCCCAGCCCCTGAAGCAGCGCCGACAGCGTGGCGGGCGTCCGCCGCAGCACATCGCAGGACGAGTCGAGATCGAAGTTCATTTCTAGTCGAAGGTCTTTTCGAAATCCGGACCGAGGACGATCTCGCGGCCATCGACGCTGATCATCCCCTGCCGCTCGAGATCCTTGAGCATCCGCGTCACCGTCTCCCGCGTGGTGCCGATGCGATTGGCAAGCTCCTGATGCGTCGCTCGTCGAAAACTGATGCGCCCGTCCTTCAGCCGCCGCCCCTCTTCCTTGGCCATGTCCAGGATCACGCGTGCGACGCGCCCGTACACATCGAGCAGCGCCAGCGTCTGAATCTGATGGTTGGCGCGCCGCAGCCGCTGCGTCAATACCTTGATCAGGGCGGCGGTGATGCTGCGCTTCGTGGCGATTCTCTGAAAGTCGTTGCGGTGCAGGCAGAGCAACTCGGTGTCCTCGGCGGCAATCGCCGTCGCGGAGCGCGGCTCGTTGTCGAGCAGCGCCATCTCGCCGAAGAAATCGCCGGGGCCCAACATCGTAAGAATGATCTCCCGGCCATCGTCACCGAGGATCGTCACGCGAATCCGGCCCTCGAGGATCATGAAGAACGAATCGCCCTCCTCGTTCTCGAAGAAGACGACGGTGTCCTTGGGCGAGTGGCGCCGCGTCGCCAGCTGCGCGAGGCTCGTGATATCGACTTCCTCGAGCTCCGAAAAAAGCGGAACCGTTCGCAGAAGCTCACGTTCGTCCATCGTTAGGCCTACGCTCCCTGCGGCGGATCGTACCATCAAGGCCCCACCAGCCGAGCCAGGGCGTCGATCACGTCGGAGGCGTCGCGCCCCGCGACCGGCCGCCACGCCTCGAACGCGCCGGTCGCAGTCAAATCCATGAGCCCCGCCCCCACGGCCCGCGCGGCGGCGTCGTGATACAGATTCGTCGAGGCCATATCGGTGATCGCGGGCGCCGGGGTCGATGGCTGACGCAGCAGATCGAGAACGCGGCCCACGACTCTCGCCAGATCGCCTCGCCGCGCGATTGCCCCCGGCTGAAACGTGTGATTCGGATACAGATCGAGGATCCCCACAGCCAGCGCCTGCAGGATGTATTCGCGGGCCCAGGAGCCGGAGATGTCCACGGCAACGTCGGGCTCCCCCGTCTCGTGCCGCCGCAAGGCCGTGACCTTCACGGTCACGAGGGCCGCGAGATCAGCACGCGTGATCCGTGAGGCCGTAGCGACGCGCCGGTACTCCTCCGGCGTCCCCAGCAACTCGGCTGCGTCGCGCGCGGCGTAGGCTCGCTGCAATGCCTCGCTGTCCTTCGGGTTGCGCAGCAGGATAAGCCGATAGGCTTCGAAGGCGCCGGTCGGGTCCTTCTGCGCCTCGAGCATCTCACCCAGCCGCAACAGCACTTGACGCTCACTGCCTGGATCGGCCCGCAGCAATTCGATGGCGGCGGCGGGATCCCCCTGTTCGAACAGGAGGTTCGCACACTCGATCCGGATTGCTCCCAGCTCAGGCGCCGCCTCGAGGGCACGCTGGTACTCAGCGACCGCAGCCTCGTCGTCACCCTTCTCGAGCGCGGCCTGCGCCGCAGCCACGCGCCGCTCGATGACCTGGACCTTGAGCGTCGGAAGCCGCCGCTTCACCGCCGGCTCGTCGGGACGCGCCAACTCCGCACGGCGCATGAGAGCGAGCGCCGTTTCGGAATCGCCCAGCCGGAACGCAGCCGAGCTGGCACCCACGAGCGCCGGCACGAACTCCGGCTCCTTTTGCAACACGCGCGCGAAGCTTTCACCTGCATCCAGATAGCGACCGGCACGCAGTCGAGCGAAAGCCAGCCCCGTCTCGGCCGGCACCAGGCCCGGCCGACGCCCGAGCAGTTGCAGGAAGGCCCGCTCGGCCGCAACGGCGTTGCCGGTGAGCACGTCTCGCCAGGCCTTCTCGATGCGACGCGCGTCCTCGGCCCGCAGTTCGCCCACGCGAGTCATGGGATAAACGTAGTCCTCACCCTCCGGGAGCGAAGGTGCGCGCGGCGGCGTGCATCTCGCCAGGATCAGCAGCAGCGCGATCGGCGCGAGCCGCCTCACGACAGATGCCTCCGATAGCGGGACACGAACCGTTCCGGGATCTCGGCCTGGATCATGACCTGGTCGCCCTCGACCTCGTGACCGACCACACGACCCGCAGCATAGACACCAGCGATGCCGCGCGCGTCGTCGGCGCGAAAGCGCAGCCGCACGCTGCGCGGCGCCATCTCGAGGCGAGCCGCGAGCCGCGCCTTGAGATCGTCAAGGCCCGCGTGGCTCTGGGCCGAAATCAGCGCCGCGTCCGGACGAGCCGTGGCCAGCGAAGCCGGTCGGCCGGCCGGCAACCGATCTGCCTTGTTGAGGACGCAGACTACGGGTCGTTCGTCAGCGCCGATCTCCTTCAGCACCACCCCCACAGCTGCTTCGCGCTCCTCCAAGTCTTCGGCTGAGGCGTCTACCACGTGCAGCAGCAGATCCGCCTCGTTCACTTCCTCGAGGGTGGCGCGAAACGCCGCCACCAGCGCGTGTGGCAGCTTCTGGATGAAGCCGACGGTGTCGACGAGCAGCACCTCCAGCCCGCGCCCCAAGCGCGCGCGCCGCACCAGCGGATCGAGCGTCGTGAAGAGCTGCGAGGAAACCTTGCTCGCGGCGTGTGTCAAGGCGTTGAAGAGCGTGGACTTCCCGGCGTTGGTATACCCGACGAGCGCCACGACCGGATGCTCTGCGCGCTGCCTCGCGTCGCGCCGCGTGTGGCGGCTACGACGCACGCGATCGATTTCGGTCCGAACGACCTGGATGCGATGCCGAATCCGACGCCTGTCGGTCTCGAGCTTGGTCTCGCCAGGGCCCCGGGTGCCGATGCCGCCACCCAGCCGCGAGAGCAGGATGCCTTTCCCCGATAGTCGCGGCAGGAGGTAGTTGAGTTGCGCCAGCTCCACCTGCAGCCGGCCCTCTCGCGTGCGAGCCCGGCTGGCAAAGATATCGAGGATCAGCTGGGTTCGGTCGAGCGTCTTGCGCCCGACTTCCTTCTCTACGTTGCGCTGTTGAACGGGAGACAGCTCGTCGTCGAAGATCACGACGTCCGCGTTGGTCGATTCGCTGAGCCGCGCAAGCTCCCCGACCTTGCCCTTGCCGATGAGCGTGGCTGGGTCGAACCGCTCCCGCTCCTGGATCACCGACCCGACCACTTGGGCCCCTGCGCTGTGCGCCAGCAAGCCCAGTTCCGCCATCGAGTTCTCGGTCGCGACCCGACCGCGAGGTCCGCGGCTGACACCCACGAGCAGGGCTCGTTCGCCGGCGGCTTGGCTCAGCTTCGGGCTCCCACTACGCTTCCGATTCTAGTCAAGCCGGCCCCCTGCGCAAGACGGCGGCGATCTCCACCCAGGCAATCGCACCGGCTCTCAGCAGTTTCGGCGCCGTGCCCGTCACGTCCACGATCGTGGAGAGCTGGGCGCGGCCCGGGCCTGCATCGACCGCGAGGGTCGCGAACTCGCCCACGTCGGCGAGGGCGTCGGCACAGGTCCGTGGCGCGGGTCGGCCGCTGCGGTTGGCGGAAGTCGAGACCAGCGGGCCGACTCGCCGGCAGAGCCGCCTCAGAAAGTCGTGGGCCGGAACCCGCACCGCCACCGTTCCCCCGCCGCTCGTGATGGCGTCCGAGACGGCTGGCACGGCGGATAGGACGAGCGTGAGGGGGCCCGGCCAGAAGCGGTCGGTGAGCGTCTTGGCCGCGGCCGGGAGTGGCCCGCAGAGCGCCTCCAACTGCCCGGCTTCCCCCGCCACCAGCGGCAACGGTTTGCTGTCCTCGCGGCCCTTGGCCGCGCGCACGCGGTGAGGGGCCTCGGGATGGCCCGCCTGGCACGCCAGGGCATAGAGCGTGTCGGTCGGTAGGATCACCAGTTCGCCCCGCTCGAGCGCCGCCGCCGCCGCCGCGAAGGCGTTCTCGTCGTCTGTGGGAGTCGTGAGGCGGAGAACGAGTGCGGTCAGGCGGTCTGGCCCCCGACCGGCGCGCCCGCCTCGGCCGGCGCCCAGGACGTGTCCAGGTTGTGTTTCTTGAACATCGACAGCAGCCCTGGCTTGTCGAGGGCCCGGTCGTACGCCTCCTGCGGCGCCACCACCTTCTTCTTCACGAGCTCCGTGAAGCTCTCGTTCATCAGGCACATGCCGTATTTCTTGCCGGTCTGCATGACCGAGGGAATCTGAAAGACCTTGGCTTCGCGGATCAGGTTCGCGACCGAAGGCGTGCCGATCAACACCTCGAGCACCGGCACTCGCCCGCCGCCGATCTTCTTGCACAGCATCTGGCTGATCACGCCTTTCAGGCTCTCGGCCAGCATCACGCGGACCTGGCCCTGCCGGTCCGCCGGAAATTGGTCGATGATACGGTCTACGGTCGAAGGCGCCGAGGACGTGTGTAACGTGCCGAAAACCAGGTGGCCCGTCTCGGCGGTCTCGATTGCGATCGCGACCGTCTCCAGGTCTCGCATCTCGCCCACCAGCACGATGTCGGGATCCTCGCGCAGCGCCGCCCGCAGCGCGTCCTTGAAGGAGTTCGTGTGCTCCCCCACCTGCCTTTGATTGATCAGGCAGTTCTTGTTCTCATGGACGAACTCCAGCGGGTCCTCGATCGTGATGATGTGATCGGTGCGGTTCTTGTTGATGTGATCGATGAGCGCGCACAGCGTCGTGGACTTGCCCGAGCCGGTCGGCCCGGTCACGAGCACCAGGCCCTTGGGCAGATCGCACAGTGCCAGGATCTCCTTCGAGAGGCCCATCTCCTCGGCGCTGATGATCTTCGTCGGGATCTGGCGGAACACGCCGCCCATCCCCTTCCGGTCCATGAAGAAGTTGCAGCGGAAGCGCGCCAGGCCCTTGATCTCGTACGCGAAGTCTGTGTCGTGGCGGCGCGCAAACTCCTCGCGGTTGCGCTCCGGAGCGATCGGTGTGAGCAGTCTCTCGGTGTCTTCGGCGCTGAGCGGGACGCGGCCAGGGATCACCTTGATATCCCCGTCGTGCCGAAGCATCGGCGGAGATCCGGCCGAGATGTGCAGGTCGGAGGCCTTGTCGCGGCAGACGATCCGGAATAGTTCGTCCATCGCGGCCGTGGGCCCGGTTCCCATCGGAATCGAGACCGCCGGCGGTGGCGCAGCCGGGCCCAGGGCGGACGCCTCGACGCTAGGCGCAACCGTTCTGCCTGGCAACTTCACGACCGTGCTGCACTTGGGGCACTTGACGCCGAAGGGGCGCTCCGGCACCCGGGCATCATCGATCGTGATGGCATTGCCACAGCTCGGGCAGTTCGCTTGCACCTAGTCCTCCAGGAGTTCGATGACGCGGGTGATTCTTTCCTTCTGGACGAGGTGATGCAGGGCACCGTCGCGCAGCGTCAGGAATGCCTCGGGCCGGTTGAGGTAGTCGAGGACCCGCAGCTGGTTCTTCGGCATGTCGATGATCAGCGTGCCTTCGATCCGACGCTGCTCGGCCTCGAGCGCGACGCGCCGCACAGGATTGGCGGCGCCCTCGGGGAGATCGCCGTCATCCGCTGAAGCCGGCACGCTCACGACGAGGAGCTCCCGCTTGTTCATCAGCACGGGGCCGGCTGCGTCGTCGGGCAGGAATGGGAAGAACGGGGCCGCCTCATTCAGCCACTCCTCGGGCCGAGTCGGGCCTGGGTGGCGCGGCGAGGCCGCGGGCATGAAGATGCGGCCCGTGAAGCGGCGCCCGTCAGCGCATTCCACTTCGGCGTTCAGCACCACGGTCGGGATTCGGAGCTCGCTCACCTTGAGACCTCGTTTCAGGGAAGGCCGGCATTATGCTTCCGGGCCGGCGCCCCCGGCAATTCGCCTGCTGGCCCAGGCCAAGTGTCGCGCGAGGCCGCGCAGCAGAGAGACCTCGCGCGGGCTCGGCGCCGCCCGCACCAACAGTGCGCGCAGCTCGGCGAGGATCGCGCCGGGGTTCTGTGGATTCAGGTACCCGAGATCCCGCAGCGCAGAGCGGAGCTCGCAAAGCGCTCTCTCCAACTCCCCCGCCTTGGCGAGAGCCGCGGGCGGAGGCTCGGGCAGGGAAGCCGGCGCAGGCACCGCCAACAACAGCTCGTAGCTGACGATCAGCACCGCCTGAGCCAGGTTCAGCGACGGCTGCCGATCATCCGTCGGGATCCGCACGATCGCGTGGCACAGCGCCAGCTCCTCATTCGTGAGGCCGCTCGACTCGGGCCCGAAGACCACCGCAACTCGGCCGCCGTCCGTGCGCTGCGCGGCCTCTCGCGCCAGCTCGCGGGGCGTCCACGCCTCGCTCCCGGCCTTGCCGGACGTCCCCACCACCAGTGTTGCGTCCGCAACGGCGCCCAGCAGCGTCGCCGGTTTCGCCGCCGCATCCAGAACGTCCCAGGCCCCGTACGCGAGGGCGCGGTTTTCGGTGGCATTCAAGTTCGTCGGGGGTGCCACGATGCGTAACGCCCCGAGGCCCATGTTCTTCATGGCACGGCAGGCTGCGGCGACGTTGGCTGGACGCGACGGCCGCACCAGCACGATCACGAAATCGGCGAGACGCATCGGAGGCGGGCGCAGTCTAGCAGCATATAATCCGTCGGTGGCCACGGGCCAAGCACTGCTGCACCTGCTCCGACCCATCCCGCGCACCCTGGCCCACACGGCCTCGGTCCTGATCCTGCTCGGTTGGGCCGCGCAGATGGGGCTGCTCGTGAAGCGCGCCTATCTGGAGTCGCCGGCACTGGCCGCCGACCTCTCGCGCTACGGGGCCGGCGCTCAATGGAAGGGCGTCTACTACCGGGGCGAGAAGATCGGGTACTCGGTCGGGCAGACGCAGGCCACCGCCGATGGTTTCGAACTGCACGAGGATGGGCGACTGCAGATGCTGCTGCTGGGCTCCTCGAGTGCCGCACAACTACGCACCGTTGCGCGTGTCGACAAGGGCTTCAACCTGCGCTCGTTCGATTTCGCGCTCGACCCGGGCACGGGCCCGATCGAGATCCGTGGCGCGCTCGAGGGACTGCGTTTAGATCTCACCATCAAGACGCCGACTGGAACACGCAGCGAGAGCCGGACCCTGACCGAGCCCCCCAGCCTTGCCTTGAACCTCCCGCGCCGGCTCGCCGCCGAGGGTCTCGAGCCGGGCCAGCACCGCCGCGTGTCCGCCTTCGACCCCGCCACCCTCAAGAACGCGCCGATGGAACTCTCGGTCGAGGGCCGGGAAGTGGTCTGGGCCGCGGGTCGGCCCGTGCCGGCCTTCCGCGTGAAGATGACCTTCAGCGGCCTCACCACGACATCCTGGATCACCGAAGTCGGCGAGGTGGTGCGCGAGGAGAGCCCGATGGGCCTGATCGTGATCCGCGAGACGCGCGAGCGGGCGACGGCGCTGGCAGTGCCTGGCGACATCCAGGTGGACATGCTGCGGACTGCCGCCATCCAACCGAAGGGTCCACGCATCGACGACGGCGTCAACGTCGAGCGCCTCAGGCTTCGCCTGGAGGGCGGCGACTTCGCCGCCACCGAGTTGCAAGGCGCGGGCCAGACGGTTACTGGGAGCGTCTTCGAGATCCGCGACCGCGCGACCCTCACGCCCGAGACTGCTCCGCCCAATGTCGCGCGCTTCCTGCTGCCGGAGCCCTTCATCGAGAGCGACGCACCGGAGATACGGGCCGAGGCGAAGAAGGCCGTCGGTGACGAGAGCGATCCGCGAAAAAGGGCGGAGAAACTGACGCGCCACGTCGGCGCGCTGCTCGAGAAGAAGCCCACCCTCAGCCTGCCGTCGGCGCTCGAAGTGTTGCGCACGCGCGTGGGCGATTGCAACGAGCACACAGCACTCTACGTCGCGCTGGCGCGCGCCGCCGGCTTGCCCGCGCGCGTCGTGGTCGGACTCGTCCACATCCACGGCGCCTTCTACTACCACGCGTGGCCCGAGGTCTTCATCGAAGGACCGCCCGGTCGCGGCTTCTGGCTACCCGTCGATCCGACGCTCAACCAGTTCCCCGCCGATGTCACGCACGTCGCCCTCGGCCGCGGCGGCCTGGAACGTCAGGCGGCGATCTTGCCGATCCTGGGTCGCGCCCAGATCACGATTCTGGACCTGCAGAAGCGGGCGGGCACGACCCCGATACTGGTCGGTCGTCCGACCCGCGACAATCGACCGATCGAGATCGCACTACCCAGCCGTGATGGCGCGCTCTCGTGCTGGTCCCGCCCCCCGGAGTGAGCTTCGAATGATCCAGGTCGAAAACCTCGTCAAGCGCTACGGCAAGTTCACTGCCGTCGACAACGTGTCTCTCGACGTCCCAGCGGGCGAGATCCACGGCTTCCTTGGACCCAATGGCGCGGGGAAGACCACGACGATCCGGATCATCGCCGGCCTGCTCAAGCCGACCTCGGGCCGCGTCGTGATCGCGGGCCACGACCTGGCCCGCGAAGCCGAGGCGGCGAAGGGCGCCCTTGGCTTCATCCCCGATCGGCCGTTTCTGTACGACAAGCTCACCGCCGGAGAGTTCCTGCGTTTTCATGCCGGCCTCTATGGTCTCGAGGGCGACGGCGTGGAGACGCGCGTGGCCGAGCTGCTCGGGCTCTTCGAGCTCACGAAATGGGAAGCTGAGCTGCTCGAGAGTTTCTCCCACGGGATGAAACAGCGACTCGTGATGTGTGCTGCCTTTCTGCACCGGCCCCGCGGCGTCCTGGTAGACGAACCCATGGTCGGCCTCGACCCCCGAGGCGCGCGGCTCATCAAGGACGTCTTCCGGCAGATGGCGAAGAAGGGCGTGGCGATTCTCATGAGCACCCACACGCTCGAGGTGGCCCAGGAAATGTGCGACCGGATCAGCATCATCTTGAACGGGAAGATCATCGCGCACGGGACGGTTGGCGAGCTGCGGGCGGCGTCGGGGGATGGGGACGAGGAACTGACGCCGGTCTTCCTCAGGCTCACCGGCGGCTCCGGCTTTCAAGAAATCCCGGACGCGCTTTGAAACACGCCTTCCCCTATCTCCTGCTCCCGACGTTTTGGGCCGCGCGCAACCGCGCCAGGCGCCGGGAGCACGGCGACGCTGTGCGCGCCACGCTCTTCGGCGGCATCGGGATCTTCGTCATGCTTTCGATTTTCGCCGTCGTCTTTTGGCTCACCTGGCAGCTGCTCGACTACGAGGAGCTGGGCGAGTATCTCGTGCGCCTCGGCCTGTCGTGGCTGTTTCTCACGTTTTTATCGTTCGTGGCGTTCAGCGCGATCGTCACGTCGCTCTCGACATTCTTTCTGTCCGAAGACCTGCGCCTGCTGCTCGCAGCTCCGGTTCCTCCCGACCGGCTCTTCCACTCCCGCTTCGCCCGCACCGTCGGCCAGGCATCGTGGATGGTCGTCGTCTTCATGGTTCCGGTCCTGCTGGGAATCGGGATGGTCCGCTGCGCCGGCTGGGGCTACTACGCGACGATCCTCGCCACGATCGTCCCCTTCGTCCTCATCCCCTGCGCCTCCGGCACGATCGTGACGCTCTGCCTCGTCAACATCTTCCCCGCCCGCCGCGCCCGCGACATCCTGATGCTGATGGGCCTGCTGTTTGCCGTGGCCTTGGTCCTGCTGCTCCGTTTCATCCGGCCGGAACGACTGCTCTCGGTCCAGTCGCTGCCCGATATCACGGCGTTCTTCGCCACGCTGCAATCACCCGTGACCCCGCTTTTCCCTTCCTTCTGGGCCGGCGAGTCGCTGTTCAGCGCACTCCAGGGCGGCGTCGACGGCCTGCACCTCGGCGCCCTGTGGGCCACGGCTTTGGCCCTGGTCGTGCTGGCTCGCGCCGCCTATCACCGCCTCTACTTCGTGGGTTGGAGCAAGGCGCAGGAGGCCCGCAAGGCCCGCTTCAGCAAGCTCCGCGGCCTCGTACCCCTCGCTCGCCTGCTCCCAGCGAGCCCCGCCAGCCGGGTGATTCTGGTGAAGGACTTGAAGGTCTTCCTGCGCGACACGACGCAATGGTCGCAATTGCTCTTGCTGGTGGCCCTCGTCCTCGTCTACCTGTACAATTTCCAGATCCTGGACCTCGACCGAATCCCGTACATGAGCGGCCTGGTGAAGAACGCCTATGCCTTCGTCAACCTCGCCATGGCAGCCTTCGTGCTGTCCGCCGTGGCGGTGCGCTTCGTGTTCCCGGCGGTTTCGGTCGAAGGCTCGTCGTTCTGGATCGTGCGCACGGCGCCGGTCTCGATGCGCCTGTTCCTGTGGTCGAAGTTCTGGACCGGCCTGGTTCCAGTGCTGCTGCTCGCCGAAGCCCTCACGATCGTCTCGAACGAGTTCCTGAGCGTCGACCCGTTCCTCAAGGTGATGTGCGCTGCGGCCGTCTTCTTCATGACTTTTGCGCTCGTCGGCCTCGCCGCCGGCATGGGCGCGCAGTTCCCGCGCTTCTCGGCCGAGAACATTACGCAGGTCGCGGGCTCCTACGGCGGCATCTCGTTCATGATCCTTGCAGTGCTGTTCATCCTGGTCGAGATCGCCCTGCTGGCCTGGCCTTCGTCCGTATACCTATGGCATCAGTTCCAGGAGGTGCCGATGGCCCCGCGCCACTACCTGCAGATGACCGTCGCCTTCGCTGCTGCGCTCTCGATCTGTGTCGCCACATTCTGGCTGCCAATGCGCAAGGGGATTCGCGCACTAGAGAGCCTGGGTTAGGAGGCGTCGTGCTCCTCAAGGCCGACTTCCACATCCACACCCGCGACGATCCGCACGACTTCATCCGCCACACCTCCGAAGAGCTCCTCGAAGAGGCAGGCCGCCAGGGCTTCGAGGTCCTGGCCTTCACCTGCCACAACAAGCGGATCCATACCGAGGCGCTGGCGCGGCGAGCCGAAGCGCTCGGGATTCTGCTCATCCCCGGCGTCGAGGCCGCCATCGAAGGCCGCCACACGCTACTGCTCGACATGCCCTACAGCCGCTGGAAGGTGCGCACGTTCGAGCACGTGCGCGAGCGCAAGCGGGACGGGGGTTTGGTGATCGCGCCCCATCCCTTCTTCCCGGGACACAAGTGCCTGAACCACAAGCTGGCCGAGAACATCGACCTGTTCGACGCCATCGAGTTCTCGCACTTCTACACGCAAAGCGTCGACTTCAACCGGAAGGCAGTGGACTACGCGAAGGCCGTCGAGCTGCCGCTCGTCGGCACCTCCGACTGCCACCGCCTGTGGCAGCTCGGGACGACCTACTCGGTGCTCGATGCCGAGGAGAAATCGCTCGCGGGCGTCTTCGCGGCGATCCGGGCGGGCCGCGTTCGCGTCGTCACGGCCCCGCTCAAGCCTCTCGATCGCATCAAGGGCCTGTGGCGGAAGAACTTCAGCGCTGACGCTTGGAGGCTACCCTCGCCCCTCGCCTGAAGGGTCACTTTGCCCGCACTGCGGGCCGTCTGATACGATATCTCGATGACGAAGCGCAACCAGACGCGCGCCGTGCGCGTGGGTTCGGTCACGATCGGCGGCGGCCACGCGGTTGCGGTCCAAAGCATGTGCGCCACGCGCACCCAGGACATCGACGCGACCGTGGAGCAGGCTGAGTCGATCCGCAAGGCCGGCGGCGACCTGGTGCGTGTCGCGGTCGACAATTCGAAGGACGTCCTGGCGCTGGCCGAGGTCCGGCGGCAGACGGACGCCAACCTCGTCGTGGACCTCCAGGAAAACTATCGGCTCGCGGCCCAGGTCGCACCGCACGTCGACAAGATCCGCTACAACCCGGGCCATCTCTATCACCATGAACGCGAGAAGACGGCGCAGCAGAAGGTCGCCTTCCTGGTGGACGTGGCGCGCGAGCACGACTGTGCGTTGCGCGTCGGCGTCAACTGCGGCAGCGTCGATCCCGACCTGAAGGCCCGCCATCCCGAGGACGACATCCAGGCGATGGTCGAATCCGCCCTCGAGCACTGCCTCATCCTGGACGATCTGGGCTTCGACCGCTTCGTGGTGAGCCTCAAGGACTCGCACCCGCGCAAGGTGATCGAAGGCAACCGCCGCTTCGCGCAGGCGCGGCCCGACGTGCCGCTGCACCTGGGCGTGACCGAAGCCGGCATCCCACCCGAGGGCGTCATCAAGACCCGTGTCGCCTTCGAGCAGCTGATCTCGCGTGGCGTCGGGGACACGATCCGCGTCTCGCTCACGCTGCCGAACCCACGCAAGCACGAGGAGATCGTGGTCGGGCGTCAGATCCTGACTGACATCGCCGAGGGCCGCTTTCGTTCAGTGCCGGTGTTCGACGACGACAAGCTGAACATCATCTCGTGCCCGTCGTGCTCGCGCGTCGAGAACGTCCTTTTCGTGGAGCTGGCCGAAGCGGTCAAGGCCATCACGGCCTACGCCGAAAGGCACGCCGTGACGATCGCGGTGATGGGCTGCCGCGTCAACGGCCCCGGCGAGACCGACGACGCCGACCTCGGGCTCTGGTGCGGACCGACCCACGTGAACCTGAAGAAGAAGACCGAGACTGTGGGCGCTTACCGCTACGACGAGATCCTGCCGAAGCTCAAACACGAACTCGACTCCCTGATCGACGCCCGCACCGCCGCTAGCGTCTAGCCACTTCTACCGGCCCTGGCCGGACATGTCCGCGTCGACCATGATCCGGACGAGGCTCTGGAAGTCGACCTTGGGTTCCCAGCCGAGCGCCTTTCTCGCTTTGGTGGGATCTCCGAGCAGCAGGTCGACTTCGGCGGGGCGAAAGTACTTTGGGTCCACGACGACGTGCTGCTGCCAATCGAGGCCGACGTGCGAGAAGGCCTCCTCGAGAAACTCCCGAACGGAGTGCGCCTCGCCCGTCGCGATCACGTA
Organism: uncultured Acidobacteriota bacterium; assembly: GCA_964442185.1. GTDB lineage: Bacteria > Acidobacteriota > Vicinamibacteria > Fen-336 > Fen-336 > CADEEV01. The sequence continues at coordinate 16,862 of CAYTWT010000232.1, read as the reverse complement.
GTCGTCGGGTCGCGGCTGCTGGAGCATCAGCCACATGGCCTCGACGTAGTCGCCGGCAAAGCCCCAGTCGCGCCTCGCGTCGAGGTTGCCCAGGCGCAGTTCCTTCGCCTTGCCCTGCTTGATCGCCGCGAGGCCAATCGTGATCTTGCGGGTCACGAAGTTCTCGCCTCGACGCGGGGACTCGTGGTTGAAAAGGATGCCGTTCGAGACGTGCATCCCGTAGCCCTCGCGGTAGTTGATCGCGATCCAGTGGCCGTAGGCTTTCGCGCAGCCGTAGGGCGAGCGCGGGTGGAAGGAAGTCTTCTCGGTCTGCGGCGTTTCCTGGACAAGACCGAACATCTCCGAGCTGCCCGCCTGGTAGACCCGCGCGCCGAGGCCGATCTCCCTTACCGCGTCGATCAGTCGCATCACGCCCATGGCCGTGACGTTGCCGGTGTACTCGGGCATCTCGAAGGAGACCTTGACGTGGCTCTGCGCCGCGAGGTTGTAGATTTCGTCGGGGCCTACGGCTTCGAGAGTCCGTATCAGGCTGTTCTGGTCCACGAGGTCGCCGTAGTGCAGGACGATGCGGTCGCGGATCTGATCGATCCGCCAGGTGTTGAAGGAGCTGCTCCGACGCACGAGGCCATGCACCTCGTAGCCCTTGCCGAGCAACAATTCGGCCAGGTAGCTGCCGTCCTGGCCGGTAACTCCCGTGATGAAAGCCTTCTTCCCCAAGTCTCCCTCCAAGAAAGGCCGGACAGGAACTTGAGCTTAGTGGATTGGTGGGGAAAAGAAAAAGGGATCGCGATTCTCGAAGCGTCCGAAGTTTCCACGGTCGCCCCGATCGGCCGCTTAGCCGAACGTTCCCGAGACCCCTCGACAGGACTCCCTCCAAACCCTGCCGCGAATCCCGGAAGGCACCGCAAGAAACACCCAGGTCGCCCCGAGGCGTGCGATCCCCTCTTCGATTCCCTATCTAAGCAACTGTCGTGCCGAGGGAGGCCTGAGAATTAACTGCTTCATTCCACTGACTTTACAGTGACGAACAAGATTCACAAGCCGGGGCGTGCAGCGCTATTGCAACGTCAGATTATCAGCCCTGCAACGTCCGGGTCGTTCTTGCGCGCGGGGCCTGAATCCCCAACGCCTTGAGCTTTCGATACAGGTTGGTCCGCTCGATGCCGAGATCCTTGGCCGTCTGACCCAGGCTACCGCTGTTCGCCGAGAGCCGGTAGAGGATGTACTGCCTCTCGAAGCGAGCGCGGGCCTCACGCAGAGGCAACGCCCGCCCCTCATCTGAAGAGGCACTTGCGATCTGGAAGGCGTCCATGGCGTCCTGGTGGGTCACGGCCTCCTTCGAGACCAGGACCACGAGTCGTTCCATCAGGTTGCGCAGCTCGCGGACGTTGCCGTGCCACGGCACCTGAGCAAGAAAGTCCATGGCCCTGGGCAGGAGCCGCTTGGGCCGCGCCCCGTTTTCGACACACGCCAGCCGGAGGAAGTGTTCGGCCAGCTCCGGTATGTCCTCGCGCCGCGCGCGCAGCGGGGGCACGGCGATCGTCAAGACGTTGATGCGGTGGTACAAGTCCTCCCGGAACGCGCCGCGGGCGATCTCGTCCGGCAGGTATTTGCTCGTGGCCGAGACGATCCGCACGTCCACCGGGCGGCGCTCGCTGCTGCCCACGGGCCTCACCTCGCCCTCCTGCAGGACACGCAGCAGCTTGGTCTGCGTCATGGGGCTCATGTCGCCCACTTCGTCGAGGAAGAGCGTGCCGCCGCTGGCGGCCTCGAAGGTGCCCTTGCGATCCGACACGGCGCCGGTGAAGGCTCCCTTCGCGTGGCCGAACATCTCGCTCTCGATCAGCTCCAAGGGGATCGCGGCGCAGTTGAGCTCGATGAAGGGCCGGCCCTGCCGCGGCGAGAGCGCATGGATCGCGCGCGCGATCAGCTCCTTGCCCGTGCCGCTCTCCCCCGCGATCAGCACGCGGCACTTGGTGGGCGCCGCCATCTCGATGAGCTGGTAAATGCGACGCACCGCCTCGGAGCGGCCGACCATGCCGTAGCGGGAGCCGTCGGCGACACGATCGAGATCGGCCTCGCCGCCAGGCATCGGCTTGCGCAGGATCTTGTCCACGACCGCGAACAATCGGTCCCTCGAGACCGGCTTTTCGATGAAGTCGGTAGCGCCGACGCGCATCGCCTCCACGGCCTCCCTGACGTTGCCGTAACCGGAGATCACGACGACCGGCGTGCCTGGAGCCTGCCGCTGCAGCTCGCGCAGCACGTCGATGCCGGTACCATCGGGCAGCCTGAGGTCGAGAAGCACGGCGGCAGGCTTTCTCTCGGCGAACAGGCGCAGGGCGTCGCCCACGGAAGAGGCAGAGATCGCCGCCATGCCTCGCGCTGTCAGGAAGCCGACGGTCGTCTTGCGAACCGCATCGTCGTCGTCGATGACGAGGATCAGATCGCTCGAGGGCGCGGGCATGGGCTCGTTTCGAGCGACATGCTATCATCGTGCCTGCAAGTGCTGGAAGCCATGGAACTGTTGAACCGAACTGCGGCGCGGTCGCTCCTGGTCACGACCCTGCTGGCCGCCCTTACTGGCTGCTTTCGCCCCGACGACGTCCCGAGTGGTCCCGAGCCCATCCCCTTTCCTGCCACGACGATTGTTCAGGTCGAGTACACCCAGCCGAACGGCTGCGTGAGCACGACCGTCAACTGCCAGGACCTCGTCATCTTCCTGGGAAGCTGGATGCAGCCAGGCGGCCAGATCTTCCTCACGCCGAACGCCACCCATCACGTGTGGACGGGCGCCGTGAGCGGCGTGCCGGTGAACTTCCCGCCCTCAGGCCGGCCGTTCCAGGTTCGGATCTACGATCCCTTCCTCCAGACCGACCAGGACACGCGCTACACCGGCAAGCGGTTGAAGCTCGGGACCCAGGCACTGACGCAGATCGAGAAGCCCGGCGCGCACGACGAGCACGCGCTCGTGTTCGTGGACTCCGCGGGCCAGGGCCACAATCCGTTCTAGGTCTCAGTTCCTCGTCTGGCTCATCGCGCGACTTCCGTCTCCCAGCGGGCTCCGGCGCGGGGCGAAGGGGGCCCGAAGGGCGTGGGGGGTGCATGCTTTTTCCGCACCCCCCCAGAATCATCTAGGGTTGTGGCGGATTGAACCGAGCTTTCCGAGGTAGTCCTTGATGCGCAGGCCCTGGGGTGAGTTCGGGTTACGCACGAACTTCTGCGCCTCGAGCAAGCGGGACTGGGCGACAGCGTACTGGTTTTTGTTGTACGCTTCGATGCCCTCGGCAATGTAGATGTCGGCGATCTTGCCCAGCGTCGCTTCGTCGTCGGGGCGCCAGATCAGCGCCTCCCGGTAGCGGTCGATGGCCGCCCGGGTGTCCTTCTTCTGCTCGGCCAGGAAGTCGCCGTGGCGTATCAGGGGTGCTGGATTTTCCTTGTCGCGCTGCACCAACTGAGCCAGCGCCCATTCGGCGTCCGCCAAGGTGTCCGCACGAACGGCGAAGGCGAACAGCCTCTCTGCAGGCTCCTTTGCCGCCGGGCTCCCCGCCACGGCTGCCTTGTACGCCTGGATCACACGCTCGGCGCTGAAGTCGGGCGCGCTGGCCGGCGCCTCCGGTGCTGGCCGCGCGCCCTTCTTCCGCTGGGCCGCCCGGCCCAGATCGTGGCGCCGCAAGGCGTGCGGCGCGAGTAGCTCGGCCAGCCCGAGCGACGCACGCACCTGGCCCGGCTGTGCCGCGAGCGTCTTCTCGAAGAAGCCGAGCGCCGTCAGCTCCTCCTCCTTGAACTCGGGCCCCGGCGACTGCGCACCGCGCCTCGCCCCCGGCGCCGGCGGGGGCGGTGTCGGAAGCGGGGCCGTCTCGGCCTTCTTCGCCCAGATGGCGCCGAGCAGCGCGAGGCTGTCGGCGTCACCCGTCGAGGCATCGAGGCGCGCCAGCGCTTCGTCGAACTGGCCCTGTTCGAACAGCGTCTGCGCCTGCTGCGAGGCCGAGGACGCCACTGCTGCCTTGGTGGCGTACGGCGCGATGTCGGCTGGAGCGGCCTCTGGGGCCTTGGCTTTGCAGGCGCTCACGACTACCACCGCGACGACCAGCGTGAGACGCCTCACCACGGACCGGCATGCCGCCGAAGCCGTTCGATCGCGCGGTTCGCACGATCCACCACCTTGGGGCTCGGGTCTTTCACGAGCGGCTCCAGCCACGCGATCGACGCGCCATCCCCCATCGCCCCGATGATGTCGCACAGCTCGGAGCGGATGCTGGCGTCCTGGTCGTTGAGATACGGGTAGACGTCGGTTAGAACGGACGGCCCAACCTCGAGCAGGTAACCCCGACAACGCTTGCCAGCGGTGGCCGACGTGAGGCCAAGCACGATGCTGTCCAGGAAATCGTGATCGCCCAGGCGGACCAGCGCAAAGCTGTAGGCGAGGCGCAGGTCGTCGTTGCGCTCGCGTTGGAAGTCTTTCTTGAAGGCCGAGAGCATCGACGCGTCGGAGATGCGCCCGAGGCCCTCGATCGCCAGGCGCTTCTTTTCAGGGTCTGGATCCTTCACGATCTCGCGGAACAGATCCGCCTGCGCAGGATCCGTGACCTTGCTGAGCGTGTCCAGGATTCTGACCGCGGACTCCTTCCGGCGGTTCGCCTCGAACATCTCGCGAAGCGCCGGCCCCGCTTGCTGCACCCGCAGCGAGCCGATAGCCTGAAGAACGCGGTTCCGGACGTTCGTGTTCTCGTCGGCGAGCAGCGAAATCAGTTGCTGCCCGTCGGCCGCCGTTCCCACTTTCCCGAGCGACGTGGCGGCGGCCCCGCGCACCGCCGGCTCCGTGTCCTGGAGCGCCTGAACAAGCTCGCCGGTCACCGAGCGCCCGTCGAGGATGCCGATCGCGAAGGCGGCCTCCTCGCGGATTTCCTTCTTCTCGTCACGAAGCGCCTGGGCCATCGCGTGGTATACGGATGGGTCGACGGTCGTGAAGGGCGCCGGCGCAGGCTGGTCGTACTCGTCGGAAAAAATCTGCATGAACTTCGAGACGGGGCCCTGGCGTTCGCGGTCGGCGTTTAGCTCCACGAGCGTGCCGAGCGCCTCTTCGCGGACGTCTGCTTCGACATCGGACATGGCCGCGACCAGCGCCGGGACTCCGTTCCGGTCGCGCAGATCGCGCAGCGCGCGCACCACCTCGTGGCGCACCTTGGCCTCTGGCTCGGCGCGGAGGGCGGCCGCGAGCGGTGTGACCGCTTCCGCGCGACGTGTCTTGCCCAGGGCAGTAGCAGCCTCGAGTCGGGTGCGAGCGTTGGGACTCTTGAGGTTGGCGACGAGATCGTCAAAGGACGAGGCGGCCTGCGAAGCGCTGGAGATTGCGACGAGGATCGCCACGGCGACTGCCGTCCGGGCCTTTCTCATTTCACCTCCGCTCCGGCCGGATGATACCAGACGGACTCGCCCCATCAACACTCCGCCGCGACTGGCACGCAGGCGCCAGCCAGGGCCTCGCGCAGCGGTCGCGCGGTGAAACCGGCCTGCTGAGCGGCGAGCGCCTCGGGGGTTCCCTGGAAGACCAGGCGCCCGCCCTCGGCGCCACCCTCCGGCCCCAGGTCTATGACCCAATCGGCCTGCTTCACCACGTCCAGGTTGTGCTCGATAACGACGAGCGTGGCGCCCGCCTCGAGCAGGCGCCAGAAGCAGCGTAGCAGCTCGCTCACGTCGGCCATGTGCAGGCCCGTCGTGGGCTCGTCAAGCACGTACAGGACTCGCTCACCGGGCTTGCGCAGCAGTTGGAGCGCCAGCTTGACGCGCTGCGCTTCGCCGCCCGAGAGCGTCGTAGCCGGCTGGCCGAGCCGCAGATAGCCAAGCCCGATCTCGTCGAGAGTCTTGAGGCGCTTGCGCAGGCGCGGCTGCGCGGCGAAAAAATGAATCGACTCGCGCACGGTCATTTCGAGCACGTCGTGGATCGTCTTGCCCCGGTAGCGCACCTCGAGCACCTCGGGACGGAAGCGGCGGCCGCCGCAGATGTCGCAGACGAGGAAGACGTCCGCGAGGAACTGCATGTCCACCCGCACCTGCCCGTCGCCAGAGCAGGTCTCGCAGCGCCCGCCGGGGACGTTGAAGGAGAAGTGGCTGGAGCGCAGGCCGCGCGCCTCCGCCTCGCGCGTCGCCGCGAACAGGTCGCGGATGGCGTCGAAGGCCTTCAGGTAGGTGACCGGGTTGGAGCGTGGCGAACGCCCGATCGGCGCCTGGTCGACGACGACCACGTCCTCGACGAACTCGGCGCCGTCGAGGCGGTCGCAGGCCGGCTTCTCCCAGCCCCCTCCTCGGCCCAGGAGCGCGCCGCACAGGACGTCGTGGACCAGGGTCGACTTGCCGGATCCGGAGACGCCCGTGATGCAGGTGAAGGCGCCGAGTGGGATCCGGGCGGTCACGTCCTTGAGATTGTGAGCCCGCGCGCCACGGATCACGAGCTCGAGGCCGTTGCCGCGCCGCCTTTTCGCCGGCACGCCGATCGACAACTCGCCGCGCAGGAACTTGCCGGTGAGCCCGCGGCCGTCCTCGAGCAGCTCGGGCACGGTGCCCTGAAACACCACACGCCCGCCCTGCTCCCCGGCCCCAGGTCCCAGGTCGACGACGTAATCCGCCTGGCTCACGATCTCGCGATCGTGCTCCACGACCAGGACCGTGTTGCCCTGGTCGCGCAGCCCCTTCAGGATTCCCAGCAGGCGCGCCGTGTCACGGGGGTGAAGGCCCACGGAAGGCTCGTCGAGGATGTAGAGCGTGCCCACGAGGCCGGTCCCGAGCGAGGTCGCGAGAGCAATCCGCTGCGACTCGCCGCCCGAGAGCGTGCCGTAGGACCGCTCGAGTGTCAGATAGCGGAGGCCGACGTCCTCGAGGAAGCCGAGCCGCCGGTCGATCTCGGCCACCACCTTCTTCGCCACCAGGCGTTCGGAATCGCCGAGCGGCAACTCGCGCAGGAAACGGCGAGCCTCGACCACGGTCATCCGCGACACGTCGTTCAGGTTCAGCCCGCCGAGCGTCACCTGCAGTGCCTCGGGTCGCAGCCGCGCCCCGTGACAGGCGGGGCATGCCTGATAGCCGCGATAGCGACTCAGAAGCACGCGCACCTGGACCTTGTATTTCTTGGCCTCGAGCCACCGAAAGAACCCGACGACACCCTGAAAGTCGTCCTCGCCCTCGAGCACCACGCGACGGTACTCCTCAGGCAGGTCTTCCCAGGGCACGTTCGTGGGAATGCCACGGCGGCGGGCGAACTTCTTCAGCTCGGTCTGAAAGGGTCGATAGTGCGGCTTGTTCCAGGGCTCGATCGCACCCTCGGCGAGCGTCCGCGTCTTGTCCGGCACGACCAGTTCGTGGTCGATCTCGATCAGGTTGCCGAAGCCGTGGCACGTCGCGCAGGCGCCCTTCGGGTTGTTGAACGAGAACAGTCGCGGCTCGGGCTCTTCGTAGGCACGGGCGCAGCGCGCGCACTCGAAGCGGTCCGAGAAGCGCAGCCGTGGTCCTCCGGCCGGCTGGGCTTCGGCGAGGCCGTGGCCCTCCATGAAGGCCGCCTCCAGCGAGTCTACGATCCGCTGCCGTGCGTCGTGCCGCACGACCGTCCGGTCCACCACCACCACCAGGTCGTCATCCTGAAGCGTCGCCGGATCGACGCCCTCGAGGCGCACGGCCTCCTCGCCGACGAGCAGGCGACCGTAACCCCGCTTCCGGAAGCTGTCGAACAGGTCGGAGAGCGGGGTCCCACCCCGCGCCACCCGAAACGCGATCAGCAGCGGCGTGCCTTCCCGCAGGCCCAACAGGCGATCCGCTGTGGACTGGGGCGTATCGCGCTCGACCGCGGTGCCACAGTCGGCGCACAGCGTCCGTCCGAGGCGTGCGAACAGGACACGCAAATGGTCGTGGATCTCCGTCGCCGTCGCCACCGTCGAGCGCGGGTTGCGTGAAGGCGCCCGCTGCCGCAGCGCGATGGTGGGGCATAACCCGTCGAGCGAGCGCACGTCGGGCCGCTCCATGCGTTCGAGGAACTGACGGGCGTAGGCGGAAAGGCTTTCGACGTAGCGCCGCTGGCCTTCGGCATAGAGCGTGTCGAACGCCAGGCTGCTCTTACCGGAGCCGGACACCCCGGTCACCACCACGAGCTTCCGGGTGGGAATGTCGACATCGATGTTCTTCAGGTTGTGGACACGGACGCCCCGCGCGGCGATCCTGTCAGGCATGAACCCCCGATTCTAACGTGCTTCGGAGGCTTCTTGGCTATTTCTCGTCGAAGGCCGAGGAGATCTTTTCCTTGCCGAGGGCCTTGGCCGGGGCTTCGGGCGAGGCGGCCTCCGCACCGGCGAGCTTCGCCTTCAGCGCATCGAGGGCCGCGTCCACCTCGCTCTTCTGGCTGATCTGGCCGAGCTGCCGATCCAGTTCCTCACCTTCGGACACCGCGATCGTATCCATCGCGGAGAGCTTGTCGGCATGCTCCTGGATCTTGCTCGCGGTCTTGTCGAAGACGTTCAGCGCGCCGTCGATGTTGTACTCGTCGGTGATCGCCTGCATCTTCGCCTGGGCCTGGTTCATCTCGTTCACGGCCTTGAGCTCGCCCAGCTTGCGGATCTTGCCCTGAACGCGCTCTTCCTCGACCTTCAGCTTGGCGCGGGCGTTGTCGGCGCGCAGCTTGGCGGCCTTGTATGTCTGCTCGGCCAGGTCCCGCGTGCTGCGCACCTCCACCTGGAGCTGCAAGGCGCGCCGCGCGAGCTTTTCGTTGCCGGCCGCGAGGGCCTCCTCGGCCTGCTTCTCGAGGCTGCGGGAGCGCAGGTTCTGGGCATCCAGTTCGCGCTTCGCGCGCGTCTCGAACGCGATCGTGGTGGCCGCCGCCTCCCGCAGCGCGCGCAGGCTTTCGAGCATCTCGCGGACGGACTCCTCGAGCATGGAGACCGGGATCTGGCCCTCGGCCTCACCGAGGATGGCGTTGACGATGGCTTTGAAGAAGCGGCCAATGCGCGAGAACATGAGCTAGCCCCCTGGCAGAATCGGGAGAGCTTAACGCGACTCACCCAAAGATGCCACGCGCTCCTCGGCCTCGCGCTCGGCGATGAACCTCTGAGGCTCCCTCACGAGCGTTTCGGCCTTGCCGATCAATTCCAGCGCCTTCTTCATCTGCGGGTCCCAACTCATGCTCCGCCAACGGGCCTCGCCTTCCCCAAACACCTGGCGCAGCACTTCCTCTTCGATCTCGCGATCGATCTCCTGGCGGCTGACGGCGAGGTCCTCGGGCGTGTAGCGGATCTTGCGCTGGTCGAGATAGGCGCAAAAATCGGCCAGCAGCTGGTCGTCCGCCTTGAACTCGCGGCTCACCACCTTGACCTTCCTGGACGCGGCCTCGGAACGGGAGCCGGTTCCGGAGATCTTCGCGATCCCCGTGCCTTCTGCGGCGGAGAAGTTGCCTGAGAAGCCCACGAAGGCCTGGCGCGCGATCAGGTGCGAGACGAACTTGGAGGCCTCTGGCGCCTCGACGCAATAGTCGGGCGTAATGCCGTCACCGCCGTAGACCTTGCGGCCCGCGTCCGTCAGCTTCGCCTCGCCGACACCCTGCTCGCACGGCTTGCGGTCGCGCGGCGCAAAGTAGTCTTCGAGCGCGGTCGAGCCGTAGTCGCGCTGGATCGAGCGACCCGAGGGCGTGTAGTAGCGGCCCGTGGTGAGGGCGAGCGCATAGCCACGCACGTTGCGCAGCGGCATGATCGTCTGAACCAGACCCTTGCCGAAGGTCGTCTCCCCCACGGTCAGGCCCCGGTCATGATCCTGGATCGCGCCCGCCACGATCTCCGAGGCGCTCGCGCTGTGGCGTGAAACCAGCACCACCAGCGGTGCTTGCGCGTAGGGGCTCTCTTGCTCGGTGATGTAGGTCGACTCGTCGCGCTTGTTCCGCCCGCGCGTGTAGACCACCAGCTGGCCCTTCTTGAGGAACACGTTGGAGACCGCGAAGGCCTGGTCGAGCAGCCCGCCGGGGTTGTCACGAATGTCCAGGACGTAGGCGGCAGCGCCCTGCTCCTTGAGCTTGCGCAGCGCCTTCTCGAGTTCGCGCTCGCACTCGGCTCCGTCACTGGGGCGGCAGGCCGTGGTCTCGTTGAAATCGGTCAAGCGCACGTAACCGGTGGTGGGCGTCGCCATGAAGAAGTACGGCACCGAATGCAGCGGGATCTCGTCGCGCACAACCGTGAACTCCAGCGGCGTGTCATAGCCCTGGCGCACGATCGTGATCTGCACCGACGTGCCCTTGGGGCCGCGCAGGCGCTTGACCGCGTCGTCGATGGTCATGCCCCGCGCGTCTTCTTCGCCGATCCGGCTGATCACGTCGCCAGCCCGGATCCCCAGCCGATGCGCGGGCGTGCCCTCGAACGGCGAGACGACGGTGATGTTGCCGTCCACCGCCTGCACGGTGATCCCGAGGCCGTAGTAGGAGCCCTTCTGACGCTCCTGCAATGTCGAGTACTCCTTGGTCTCGAGGAAGTTCGAGTGCGGGTCCAGGCTGCGCAGCATCTCCCGGATCGAGGCGGCGACGAGTCGATCCGACTTCACCTCGTCGACGTACTGGTCCTCGACCGTCCCGACGATCGCGGTATACAGGCGGAGCTCTTCTGATAACCGGCTGTTGCCGGCCAGGACCCGTCCGCCGAAGAAGCCGCCGGCCAGCGCGCCGCCGGCCAGCAGCATCACGCACAGCGTGGCGAGTCGCGACCTGTTCATGTCACGCATGATACCAGACTAGGCTGCGGCGTCCGCCCGCGAGCGCCACCACCAGGCAAGCCAGCCCAGGAGCGCCGCCGTCGCCATGGCCAGCAGCCACGGCAGCCGCGCCGACATCCAGTCGTCCACGGCCTTGAACACCAGGATGGCCCGCTCGCCGTACCAGACCCCGACCGCGGCCCAGGCCGCGTAGCGAAGGCCGCGGGCCAGGAGCAGCGTGAGCACGAAGCGGCGGAACGAAAAGCCGAAGACGCCAGCCGCGATCACGAAGATCTTGAAGGGCATCGGCGGCGGCAGGATCGCCGGCACGGCGAGCGCCAGGAAATCCCAACGATGGAACGCCTCGCGTGCCTTGCTCACGCGGTGCACGCCGAAGCGCCTCTCGAGCAGGTCCTCTTCACCCTTCCAGCCGATCCACCACAGCACGGAGCAGCCGGCCACCGAGCCGAGCGTCGCCGTGAGCGCGAACAGCCAGCCGCGCTCAGGGCTCGAGGCGGCCGAGGTCACCACCAGCAGGTCGTTGATTTCCGGCAGGCTCAGAAAAGACGAGTCCAGGAAGGCGGCAAGGAAAACGCCCGGGGCCCCGAGCACCGGGACGGCGACCTCCTGGATCCAGACGATCAGGCGATGCATGGCGGGAAGCTGCGCGCTAGTCCACCGGCGGCAGGAAGAACTCCTCGGCATCGGGATCGAAGTCGAAGACCTCGCCGTAGCGGGCCCAGTCCAGCGCCGTGGCCATCTGGCGCTCGGCCTCCTGTTCCGAGAAATGATCCCGTAGGCGGTCCCGGAAGTCCTGCTTCGAGGCTCGCCCGCTCCCCGCCTGCGCGGCGGCGTGGATCTCGGCGACGAGCGGCAGGCTGAGGATGCGGTCCCGGATCCGGTGCTTGCGCTCCTTCTCCTCGGCTTGCGCGGTGCTGCGTCCCGCCTCGGTCAGTTCGATGTCCCCCGTATGCACGCGCACGAAGCCCAGGCGCTTGGCCGCTTCGGTGACCGGCAGCAGGTCGTCCAACTCGAGCCCCAGCGGGCCACCGAGCTTATACAGGTCCTCGCGGCCGGCGGGCGCCTCGTGCAGGTGTTCGAGCAGTCCCAGCACCATCCCGATCGGCGCGTGCGGTAGCGGTTCCAGCGGTCCTCCGGGCATTCCAGGTTCCCTTATCTCACGCCAGCAAGGTGTACATGCGGTCCACCACCTCGCCCACCTCGGGCGAACCCGCGCGCCGTGGCCGCGCGAGACCGCGCAGATCCAGCGACTCCGCGACCCGACCGGGGTTGGCCTTCAACACGACAACGCGATCCGACATGGCGGCGGCCTCTTCGATGCTGTGGGTCACCAGCAGGATGCTCTTGGTCGACACCTCCGGGGAGCTCCACAGGTCCAGCACCAGGTCACGCATGTTGCGGGCCGTCAGCACGTCCAGCGCCGAAAACGGCTCATCCATGCACAGCAGCTCCGGCTCCACGGCGAGCGCCCGGGCCAGCCCCACCAACTGCTTCATGCCGCGCGAGAGCTCCTTGGGGACGGCGCGCTCATAACCGGAGAGGCCCACGAGATCGATGTACTTCTCGGCCTTCTTCACGCGCTCGCGCAACCCGATGCCGCGCGCCTCGAGGCCGACCGCGACGTTCTCCACGACGCTCAGCCACGGGAACAGCGCAAAAGACTGGAAGACCATGGCTGCGTTGCGATTGACACCGAGCAGCGAACGGCCGTCGACGAGTACCTTGCCGCGTGTCGGCTTGAGCACACCGCAGACCAGCCGCAAGAGCGTGCTCTTGCCGCAGCCCGAGGGTCCGACGAGCGAGAGAAACTCCCCGTCCAGGATCTCCAGGTCGATCGGCCCGAGGATCCGGATCTTGCGGTCGTAGAACTGCTCCACCTGCTCGAGGCGCAGCAGCAGCTCGTGACTTCCCGTCGCAGGCATCGAGTCGGAGGCTCCATTCGGCGCTCAGGCGTCCATCTTATAGCGCGTCGCCACGTGCTGATAGAGCGGGTCCCAGAAGAGCCGGTTCACCAGCACCACCAGCAGCACCATGGAGGCGAGGCTCGCGACCATGACCTGTGAATCGCCGCTGACCCAGGTGGCGCGATCGAGGGTCGCGCCGATCCCGCGCACCGAGTAGGTCTTCCCGCCCGCCACGACGTACTCCGAGAAGATGATCGCGTTCCAGCCCCCGCCCCAGGCGGTGACGCAGCCCGTGACCAGACTCGGCAGGACCGCCGGCACGAAGACCCGCGACCAATAGCGCCCGCCCCGCAGGCCCAGGATCGCGGCCGCTTCGTTCATCTCCTTCGGGATCGACGAAGCACCCGAGAGGACGTTGAACATCACGTAGAAGAAGGTTCCGGTCAGCACAAGCAGGATCGAGGCGAGGTTCATTCCGAAGTCGAACCGCACCATGGCCAGCAGGATGAGCGGGAAGAAGGCGGTGGCCGGGATCGCGCCCAGCACTTCGAGGACCGAGAGCGCCACCTGCCGCACGCGCGCGCGGCGGAACGTGAAATAGGCCAGCGGCAAGGCCAGGGCGACCGCCAGCGCGACGCCTGCGCCCACGCGCAGCAAGCTCAGCAGCAGGCTGAGCGGTATCGCGAGCGTCTCGGCCGACAGTGGTCGATCCGCGAAGAGCCGCGCCATCTTGCCCGCGGTCCGCGCACACAGCGTCAGGACGCCCAGGCCGATCGACACGGCGAAGACGGGCCCCAGCCGCCCAGGCAGCGCCAGCAAGCGTCCCGCCAGGCCGAGCAGCCGCTGCGCTGCCGGGAACACGACGGCACGGCCCAGGCCGCGCACGATCCGACTGCGAGCCAGCAGCCGCGCGATGCGCGGCGTGCCAGGCCGGTCGCCGCTTTCGTCCATGTGATAGCGCTGTGCCCAGGTCTCGACCGGACTCCAGACCAGCAGGTGCATCGCGATGACCGTGCCGACGAGCGCCAGCAGGCCGCGTAGCAGCTGGTCGGTTCGGCCTGCGCTGATCGCCTCGCCGAGATAGCTGCCCAGTCCAGGCAGCGTGTAGCGCGCCGGGCCGGCGGCGATGATCTCGCTCGCGAGCAGGAAGTACCAGCCATTGGCCCAGGACAGGATCGAGTTGTACGCGAGGCTCGGGACGACGGCGGGCAGGATCAGCCGCGTCCAGCGCAGCGGGCCGCGCAGGCCAAACTGATCGGCGGCGAGCCTCACGTCGTCGGGCAGGGTGATGAGGCTCTCGTAGACGCCGAACGCCAGGTTCCAGAACATCGACGTGAAGATCAGGAAGATCGCGGCCGCCTCGACGCCGAGCGCGGAACCGCCGAACAGGCCGATGAAGACGCTGACCGCCGCCGGAAAGAAGCCCAGGATCGGCACGGACTGCAAGACGTCGAGCGTCGGCAGGATCAGCCGGCGCGCGAAGCGCGAGCGTGCGGCGAGCTGGCCGGTGGCGAGAGCCATGAGCACTGCGAAGGCATACGCGACGCTGAGGCGCGCCAGCGAGCGCAGCAGGTAGATCGGCAGCAGCAGCGGGCGGGGGTCCAGCTCCGGCGCGTCGAACGGCCGCAGGTGTGCGCTGCCCACCGCGACGACGATCACGAGACTGACGACGACGGCCACGAGACCCAGATCGACAGGCAGCGAGCCCCGAGGTCGGCTCGGGGCTCGCTCTGCCGCTGGCGATGTCACACTGGGATTCTAGAACCGAATGTTGATGCCCAGGGTTCCCGTGAAGCCGCTGAGGTCGATTTCGTTGCCGATGAAGTCGTCGGGCATGTCGTCCTTGCACCACTGGTACTTCACTTCGGCGTTGATGCTGAAGTCGTGGTTGATCGGCGCGCGGATCCCGCCGGCGACATGGAAGCCCCAGCCCACGCCGTCCGAGACGAATGAGTCGGGGATGATCGGGTTGCTGGGGTCGTCGAAGTCGACGAAGTCGCCGTACTCCTCGTAGCGATACGGGATCATGTCGCCGCCCACCGCGAGGTACGGCGAGAATTGCCCGCGGCGGGTGGGGCCCAGGCGCAACTGAACAGCAATCGGCACGGTCGTGAGGCGCAGCGTCTGGAAGATCTCGCGGTCCGACTCGCTCACCAACTCGCGGTACGACGTGTCCAGCGTTCGCTGGTAGCCGTCGATGCTGAAACCGAGTTCAGCCATCCCGTTGAGTTCCATGTTGAACTGCGCGCCGCCCGTGAAACCGATCCAGTCGCTCGGCTCGAGCCGCTGTCCATCCTTGATGTAGAGGTCGGCATCGTCCACGAACAGGTTGCTGTTGGTCTTCGGGAAGAACGCGCCCATCCGGATGTCGAGGCTGCCCGCCTCGCTGACCACCGGGACGGCCGCGAGGCCCAGAAGCGTCAGGACGACGATCGCTCTACGCATGCCATTCTCCTTGAGTCGGCCGGGGCTCTTACCGGAAGGGTGCCGCCGCTCGAAGACAAGGAATAGCAGAAAGAATGCCAGCCTGGCGAATCGTGCATTCTTTAGATTCTGCGAGGGTTAGGACGGCTGACGAGAAGGCGATCGTCCTCTAGCGAGGACGGTATAGACTTCGGACATGAAGAGACCCCTCATGCTGACGCTTCTCTTGCTTGGCCTCGCGATTTCCACGGGCGCCGAAACCCGCGCCGCCGCCAATCCATTGTGGGCGGAGATCGATCGACGCACCGAGGCCGTGCTGCCAAAGCTGGTTGGTTGGCGTCGCGACATCCACCAGAACCCGGAACTCGGCAATCGCGAGGTCCGCACCGGAGCGCTCGTCGCCGCGCACCTGAAGGCGCTGGGCCTGGAGGTGCGAACGGGCGTCGCGCACACGGGTGTGATCGGCGTGCTGCGCGGCGGCAAGCCCGGGCCCGTGGTCGCGCTGCGCGCGGACATGGACGCGCTGCCGGTGACCGAAGAAGTCGACGTTCCGTTCCGTTCCACCGTCAAAGCGCAATGGGCCGGAAAAGAAGTGGGCGTGATGCACGCCTGCGGCCACGACAACCACACGGCGATCCTGATGGGCGTCGCCGAAGTGCTCGCGGGGATGAAGGCGCAGCTGCCCGGCACGGTCAAGTTCCTGTTCCAGCCCGCCGAGGAAGGCGTGCCACCTGGCGAAGACGGCGGCGCGAAGATGCTGATTGCCGAGGGCGCACTCGAGAACCCGAAGGTGGACGCGGTCTTCGGCCTGCACGTGTTCCCATACGAGGTGGGCTCGATCGTCTACAAACCCGAAGGCATCATGGCCGCTTCGGACGATCTCGAGATCACGGTGCACGGGCGCCAGACGCACGGCGCTTTGCCCTGGGAAGGTGTCGACCCGATCGTGGTCTCGTCGCAGATCGTGTTGGGTCTACAGACGATCATCAGCCGCCAGGCCGATCTCACCAAGGCGCCGGCCATCGTCACGCTCGGCATCATCCAGGGCGGCAACCGCTCCAACATCATCCCGGAAGAGGTGAAGATGACCGGAACGATCCGGACCTTCGACCCGGCCATGCGCCTCGAGATCCACGAACGGATCAAGCGCACGGCCGAGAACATCGCCGAGGCCGCGGGCGCCACGGCCACGGTCAAGATCGAATTCGGCAACGTGGTCACGTACAACGATCCGGCGCTCACGCAGCGCATGGGGCCGACGCTCAAGCGGGTTGCGGGCGCAGAGCATTGGAACCCGAACGGCCGCGTCACGACCACGGCGGAAGACTTCGCCGACTATCAGCAGAAGGTCCCCGGGCTCTTCTTCTTCCTCGGGATCACGCCGAAGGGCGCCGACCCGAAGACCGTGGCCCCGAACCATTCGCCGCGTTTCTTCGCCGATGAGGCCGCCTTGCCGGTCGGCGTGCGTGCCCTGTCGAACCTGGCCGTCGATTACCTGAGCGGCGGCAAGTAACGGGGGTTCGCACCAGACGTTGAGGTTGGAGCGGGAAACGGGATTCGAACCCGCGACTTCGACCTTGGCAAGGTCGCACTCTACCACTGAGCTATTCCCGCTCGGGAGGTAGACGATCGGCGAACGGAATAGTACTCAAGGGACCCGGTTTCCGTCAACCTCCGGCACGCCTTGCTCGCCTGCGACGAGTCCTTTATATTGCTTGCTCGGTGGTGGCGTAGCCAAGTGGTTAAGGCGGAGGTCTGCAAAACCTCTACTCAGCGGTTCAAATCCGCTCGCCACCTCCAATT
>CAYTWT010000231.1:0-1707 GCA_964442185.1 uncultured Acidobacteriota bacterium | reverse complement strand
CCGCGTGATCCGGCCTACCCGGCTCGTCGCTCTCGGCGGGGGCTTGGGGGGGCCAGCACTCCCGCGTACTTCACGGTGTGCAACCGCGGTGGGGGCACGCTTCAGGCCAGCCGGCAGAGTAGCGACAGCGGGTCCATGTCGACCGCGATCGTCCCGTCGGTGTAGGCCTTCTTCAGCGTGATGCGCACCAGGCCGTCGGATCGCTGCTCCACCCGCTCCTGGGCGACCGGAGGTCGCAGCACGTAGCGCAGCAACGCCTCCCGCCCCGCCGGGTCGAGAGCGCCCGGCCGGGGGTGCCTGGCCCGAGACCGCCGATGCGGCAAGGTTGCCTTCGGGGTCGCCTTCCCCGTCCGGCTCGGCCTCGTGCTCGGCTCGAGTCTAGGCGTCGGACGGACGGGTGCCATGCGGCCTGGATGAGTTTCCTTGTATTGTTCATGCCCTGCTCGCGACTGACTCAGGGCAGCGAGACCTTCAGCAGCGGGACGATTCGATTCTTCAGGATGTCGTACTCGGCATCGATCATGGCGGAATTGGGATCGTGGCCGGTCCGTGGAAGCAAGACGTACTCTTTCTGCGGCGCGACGATGTTGTCGAAGTAGCGTTTCGCGACCTCGGGAATCGTCACCAGATCCTCGGACCCCTGAACGATGAAGATCGGAATCTCGAACTTCACGCCAAGCTTTGGGAAGTCGACCAGCGAGAACATTCCGTTGCCTTCGAGACCGACGAACTGGAGATACGAGAAGTCCTCGCCGCTTTCATGGTCGGCCTGCATTTGCTCCGTCGCATACGCCGGCGCCGGCACCCACCAGGATTCGGGCGCCGGGGTCGAAGTCTTCGCTTCGTATCTCCTGGTCGCTCGGCGCTGGCGGCGGCTCTTCCAGCCGGCCGCGCCGCCCGCGCCGATCCCTCCGCTCCGATTGAAGGTTGCACGACGGTCAGCGCGGCCCAGGGCTGCGCTTCCTTGTCGGCGCGACATCGGGTGCGCATCCGCCCGCAGCACGTGCCCGGGCCGGCGGGCAACGCCTACTACTGTCGGCGACATGGCCGGCCCTCACAGTACATGCGGACCCGCGCAGCTGGTGCTACGCTCTCCACCGCAATTGCCTGCTGACTTCGGGGGAGGGAGGACGCCGTGACGAAGCGCCGCGACGACGAGCGACTGGGCATGTTCCGCTCCATCACGCGCCGGGACTTCCTGCAGGGGGCGGCCCTCGCGCTCGCCGCGCCGAGCGGGGCCCGCGCGCAGTCCCCCCCGATTCCGCCCTCCGGGTTTCAAGGACAGGACCCGGCGTCCACGACGCGGGGTCACCGGGTGCGCGATGGCGTGTACCGCACCTTGCCGAGCGAGTTCGTGGACACGGGTGAGTCCTATGACCTCGTGGTGGTGGGCGCCGGACTCGCCGGGCTTGCCGGCGCGCACGTATACAAGAAGGAACGGGAAGGCGCACGCATCCTGCTTCTGGAGAACAACGACGACTTCGGCGGGCACGCGCGGCGGAACACCTTCGCCTGGAAGGGCACGCGGCTCATCGTGAACGGGGGCACCTACGATCTCGAGGCCCCCGAGGATTCGCCGCCCGAGGCCAAGGAGATCCTGGACGATCTTGGGATCGATACCGAGCGCCTGCTCGGCTTTCGGGACCCCGATCATCGCAAGCGCTTCGGGCTCGCATCGACCTGCTTCTTCGATCCCGACGTTTTCCC
>CAYTWT010000230.1:0-21784 GCA_964442185.1 uncultured Acidobacteriota bacterium | reverse complement strand
GGGGAGTTCTATACTTACGAGTTTTCTGCAATGGCCCACCACCGCCTTCAAATCGCGACGCTGGCTGCACTTCTCCCCGGAGCGGCCGTGGCACAAGTGCCTCGTTTTGCCACGAGCAGCAACCTGGTCGTCCTGTCAGCCACGGCCGTCGACCGGCACGGCCGGCCGGTCCAGGATCTGGGCCCCAAGGACTTCCAGATCTTCGAGGAGGGAAGGCTCCAGACGATCGCCCATTTCGCCGTGGGCCGGGCGGCGGCGGCACGGATTCTGCTACTGGTAGACGCCAGCGGAAGCATGAACGGAGAGCTGAAGACGACCAGCGCCAGGATGGCGGCGCTCCAGATTCTGTCGGCGCTCGAACCGATGGACCAGGCGGCGCTCGCCGGCTTCGACCACAAGTACTGGGGCGTCGTGCCGTTCACGACGGACCGGAAGAAGATCGCCGATGCCTTCGAGGAGCTCCAACCGTTCGGTGCCACCGCTCTTCACGACGCCCTCGACCACGCGGCTCGCGACCTCGCCAGCCACGGGGAGGGCCGTCGCGCCGTGGTGGTGATCACCGACGGCGTCGACACCGCGAGCCAGAAGACGGCCGACGAGGTGATGGCGCACTCGCGGGCGCTCGACGTGCCGATCTACGCCGTCTCCGTGCTCTCGCCGCTCGACGATCCCGACTCGCCGATGTTCACGGGCCGCGAGCGGCAGGCCGTCGCCACCGCCGGAAGCGCCATGCTCGCGCGCTACGCGGAGCTGTCGGGCGGCGCCGCCTTCGCTGTCAGCGATTTCAAGGGCCTGCGCGAGGCCGCGACCCAGCTTGTCTCCGAGCTCAAGCACCAGTACCGTTTGGGGTACGATCCGCCCGCGGGTCCGCCCCGGTTCCGCCGCATCGAGGTCCGGGCCGTCCGCAAGGGTGTCGTCGTGAGGACCCGCAGCGGCTACGTCCCGCAGTCCTGACACACCCCGGGGGCGATGCTTCGCCAGGGCCGGGCGGATCGATGCATGGGCATCGATACAAGAGGGAGGTCGTCAAGTGAGAGCTTTGATTGTGCCGTGTCTGTTGGCCAGCTTCGTAGTCACCGGCTGCGCCACCAAGAAGTACGTGTCCCGCGAGGTCGGTGAGGTCAACCAGAAGGTCGACGGCCTTTCGACCCAGGTCGAGCAGACCCAGGAGCGGGTCAAGCGCACCGAGGTTCGCATCGACGAGGTGAACCAGGCGTCCCAGAGCGGAATCGCCGAAGCCAAGGGCTCGGCCCAACAGGCGATGACCAAGGCCGTCGATGCCGAGAAGGCCGCGAAGGGCAAGCTCATCTACACCGTCACGCTGTCGAATGACAAGGTCACCTTCCCCGTGAACCGCGCCGAGGTCTCGGACGAGGCGAAGGCGCTGGTGGACGGGGCGATCGCGCAGCTCAAGGCCGAGAACAAGGGCGTCTACTTCGAGATCGAGGGTCACACCGACGCAACCGGTCCCGAGGAATACAACCTGAAGCTCGGCGAGGACCGTGCCATGGCCGTGCGGAACTACCTGCACGATCAGCATGGCGTCGCCCTGAGCCGCATGCAGGTGATCTCCTACGGCGAGGCCAAGCCGGTGGCCGACAACAAGACGAAGGACAACCGGTCCCAGAACCGGCGGGTCGTCATCAAGGTCCTCGAGTAGAGCCACTTTCCTGCGGGGGGCCTGGGGGAATACCCGGGTCTCCCCGGTCGTATCCTCGTGGGGCGCGTCACGGAGCTTCTGACGAGCGAGGCCGATCCCGTCGAAGGGGACCTCCTGCGCAAGGCCGCGGGGGGGAACCTGTTCGCTTTCGAGGAGATCGTCCGCCGCTACCAGAGGCGCGTCTATGGCGTCGCGCTCCGGATCGTGAGGAGACACGACGTGGCGGACGACGTGGCCCAGGAAAGCTTCATTCGCGCTTGGCGAGCACTCGCGAGCTTCGACCTCGCGCGCCCTTTCGGCCCTTGGATCTGCCGCATCGCCGCCAACCTCGCCGTGAACCACGTCCGCTCGCCGCGGGCCCGCGAAGAAGGCTTGCCGGAAGGCCATGACGAACAGCCTTCACCGGCCGCTGATGCACTCGAGGGCGTCCTCGATGCCGAGGCGCGCGCCGTGCTCGGCCGCGCCCTGCTGGCGCTGCCGGCCGAGCAACGCGCGGTCTTCGTGCTGCGCGTGCACGAGGAACTCTCGTACAAGGAGATCGCCGAGACCCTCGAGCTTTCCATCGGCACCGTGATGAGCCGCCTGTCGCGGGCCCGGGAGAAGCTGCGCGAGGCCCTGGCCCCCTACCTCGGTGCTTCGGCGATGCGGGCGGGCGGGAGCGACTCATGAGCGCCCATGTGCTCGAGTTGCTCTCGGCCTATCTCGACGACGAGCTGGTGCCAGCCGACCGCGCGGCCATCGGTTTCCACCTCCGCGACTGCGCCGGCTGCTCGCGCCGCCTGGAAGAGATCGCCGCGGTCGATGCCCTGGCTCGGGCGCTGCCCGCACAGGCGCCGACAGCTTACTTCGACGATTTCGCGGCGCGGGTCAGGGCCGGGGTCGTGGCCCCGGCGCCCGTGCGGACAAGGCGCCGGTTTCCGATCTGGACCTTGGCTGCGGCCGCCGGGCTGCTCCTGACCGTGCTCACACCAACGCTCGTTCGCAAGCAATCCATGACGCCACCTGCCAGCCCGGCTCCTGCCGCGACCGACTCCTTCGCCGCGGCGACGCCAGCGGAGCCGCAGCAAGGGGGTCGCGTCGTGAGCGAAGCGACGCCGCCTCTCGACGCGGTCGCGGCCAAGAAGCTCACGCGCTCGAGAGGCCCTGAGATCCAGGGGTACAACGCTGTCGAGCAGGATCGGGCGAAGGAACAAGGGGCGCTGGCCAAGCAGGCGCCGAAGGACGTCGTCGCACGTGAGGAGCCGCGGGCGCTCGGCTATGTGGCGGCGCCTGCGCAAGAGGCGAAGGCCGAATCGCGCGACGACGCCCTGGCCGCCGCATCACACCCCGAGCCAGCCTCAGTGGCGGCGGCCACCCCACCCCCCATTCCGGCTCCTGCCGCGCCCCCTCCGCAGGCGAAGTTGCGAGACGAAGCGAGCCCAGGCAAGGCGGCTGCGGCCTCCGAGCTTCGAGGCGGGGCGCTTGCCCCGGGGGCCGAGACCAAGACCGCGGCACGGCGCCAGAACCAGGCGGCTGACGCGCCGGCGAACGGCCCGTTCCAGGCACTGCTCGACCGCCGCGTCGCGACGCCCGCCGAGGCTCGCAGCCTGCGCGAAGGGTGGCGAGCCCATGCCTCGAGCTCGCCGGCCGGCGAAGCCGATGAGGCGCGGGTCCGGGCGATTGAAGCGGGGGCGCTGGCCGTGAAGCTCTCGGGACAGGCGAGCGACCTGGCGCAACTCCGGAAGGATGTCGCCGACTATGTGGCCCGCGCCGACGCCCTGCAGGCGAAGCGCGCCCGCGCCGCGCTGCGCAGCGCCGAGGCGGCGGGGCGCTAGGTCCTTGCGGAGGCTTCCCGCGCGGCGAGCTTGCTGTTCTTGAAGCCGTACATGAAATAGAACGCGATCCCGATCACCAGCCAGATCCCGAAGCGCTCCCACGCCGCCCTCGGCAGCCCCGTCATGATGTAGAGGCAGGAGAGCGCGCCGAGCGGGGCGACCAGCCACACCGCCGCGACGCGAAACGGGCGCGGCCGGTTCGGTTCCTTGATCCGCAGCGCCAGGACGCCCAGGCACACGACCAGGAACGCGAACAGCGTGCCGATGTTCGTGAGGTCGTAGGTCTCGTCGCGGCCGAGGATGGAGGACGCCAGCGCCACCACGATGCCAGTCATGATCGTCGTCACGTGGGGCGTGCGGTACTTCGGATGGACCTTGCGAAACCACGGAGGCAGCAGCCCATCACGGCTCATCGAGAAGAAGATGCGCGGCTGTCCGAGTTGGAAGACCAGCAGCACCGCGGTCATGGAGATCGTCGCGCCTAGCGAGATGATGGCCTGGCCCCAGGTGATGCCGGCGACCTCGAAGGCCCTGGCCAGCGGGTCGGCGCCGCGAAGCTGCTGGTAGGGAACGAGGCCGGTCGCCACCGCGCCCACGATCACGTAGATGATCGTGCAGAGCGCCAGGGATCCCAGGATCCCGATCGGCATCGCCTTCTGGGGGTCCTTGGTCTCCTCCGCCGCGGTCGAGACCGCGTCGAAGCCGATGTAGGCGAAGAACACGATCGCCGCGCCCTGGTGGATGCCCTTCCAGCCATTGGGCGCGAACGGCACCCAGTTCTGCGGATCGATGTAGAAGACCCCGACGCCGACGAACAGCGCCAGCACCGCGAGTTTCAGGACCACCATTGCGTTGTTGACGTTGGCGCTCTCCTTCACGCCGATCACCAGCAGCCAGGTGATGGCCGCGACGATCGTCATCCCCGGGAGGTTCAGCGCGATGTGGTGGCCGAACAGGGTCGGCAGTTCCCCGATGCGGTCGGGGTACGCGGCCGCGACCTCGCGATAGCTGGTCGCCAGCCAGAAGGGAAAGTTGATGTGGAATACGCGCAGGAACGAGCAGAAGTAGTCGGACCAGGCGATCGCGACGGCCGCGTTCCCGACGGCGTATTCGAGCACCAGGTCCCAGCCGATGATCCAGGCCACCAGCTCGCCCAGCGTCGCGTAGGAATAGGTGTAGGCGCTGCCCGCGATCGGAATCATCGACGTCAGCTCGGCGTAGCACAGGCCGGCCAGGGCGCAGACGAAGCCGAGCAGCACGAAGGACAAAACCAGGGCGGGACCGGCGCCGTAGCGCGTGACCGTTCCGTTCGCTGCGACCTCGCCCACCGCCGCCGTGCCGATCGCCGAGAAGATGCCGGCGCCGATGATGGCGCCGATCCCGAGCATGGTGAGGTCGAAGGCGCTGAGCGTGCGTTTCAGGCCGTGAACGCCCTCGGCCGCGTCCAGCGTGGCCTGGATGTCGGCCACACTCTTGGTTCGGAACACCGACGCCATTCGGCCTCCTGTCGCTTCGTTGGGGTGGCGCATCATAGCGTAGAATCCGCGCTCCAGGAACGGAGGCGGGCGTGCTCGTGGTGATGAGAAAAGCCGCGACGGAGGAGGAGATCCGTGGCGTCATGGCGGCCGTCGAGGCTCGCGGCTACAAGGGCCACGCCATCCCCGGCGCGCAGCGCACGGCGATCGGGGTGACCGGCAACAAGGGGGCCGTCGAGGCCCCGGCCTTCGAGAGCCTGCCGGGAGTTCTCGAGGTCATCCCGGTCAGCCATGCCTACAAACTCGTCTCACGCGAGGTCAAGGCCGAAGACTCCGTGGTGAGGGTCGGCGGATCGGTCGAGGTCGGCGCGGGCAAGCTCGTGATCATCGCGGGGCCCTGCGCGGTCGAGTCGCTCGAGCAGATGCTCACGGTGGCGCGCGCGGTGAAGAAAGCCGGCGCGCAGCTGCTGCGCGGCGGCGCGTTCAAGCCGCGCACCAGCCCGTATTCCTTCCAGGGCCTGGGCGAAGAAGGCCTGAGGATCCTGGCGGCCGCGCGCGAGGAGACCGGTCTCCCCGTGGTCACCGAGGCGGTCGACATCGAGGGCCTCGAGCTCGTCGAGCGCTACGCCGACGTGATCCAGATCGGCGCGCGCAACATGCAGAACTTCTCGCTGCTGCGGCGCGCCGGCCGGGCGAAGAAGCCCGTAATCCTGAAGCGCGGCATGTCGGCAACCCTCGAAGAGTTCCTGATGTCGGCGGAGTACATCCTCTCGGAGGGCAACTACGATGTGATTCTGTGCGAGCGCGGCGTGCGCACCTTCTCCGACTTCTCGCGCAACACCCTCGATCTGGCGGTAGTGCCGGCCGTGAAGAAGATCAGCCACCTGCCGATCCTGGTCGACCCGTCTCACGGCACAGGCCGGCGCGACAAGGTGGCGCCGCTGTCGCGCGCCGCGATCGCCGTCGGCGCCGACGGGCTCATGGTCGAGGTTCACCACGACCCCGACCGCGCGCTCTCCGACGGCCCGCAGTCGATCACCCCCGCGATGTTCGAGGCCCTGGTCGGCGAGCTGCGCCAGATCGCCCCCGTGATCGGCCGGGAGCTGTAGCAGCGGAGCGCCAGATTCGCTGCGCCGCGGAGCCGACCAAGGTGAGCGCGAAGCGCGCGGGGTAGAAGCCTTCGGACCTCCAGGCCTGTGTAGCAGCGGAGCGGCGGATTCACTCTGCCGCGGAGCGACTGGGGGGGAGTGCTTCGCGCGCGGGGGGGTGCATGGTTCCGTACCCCCCCGAATTACCTACGGCTCTTTCAGCCCGATCACGCCCCGGTCGATCAGGCGCGAGAACAGCAGGAGCGCATCCTCCTCGGCGATCGGGCACAACTTCAGGATCGAGCGCACGTCCCACTGGCCGTTGACGCGCGAGAGGACGAAGCCCTCCAACGGGTCGAAATTCTCCTTCGTGAGCAAGGCGAGATCGCGGATCAGGCAGGGGATCTTCTCGAGCGGCACGCGCCTCAGCGTGCGCTCGCGGTTACGCGCCTCGGAGACCGCGAGCAGTCCCTTCTTCGCGTTCTGGTTCAGGCGATCGAGAACCAGCACGTCCTCATAGGCCTTCAGCGCCTCGTCGTAGCGGCGCTCCTGCAGGCGCTCGTAGCCGAGGGCGAGCAGCTCCTGGATCGCGCCCACCGGATCCTCGCCGCCCGGCTCGGCCGGCGCGCTGTCGATCGCGATCAGCTGCCGGGCGTGGAGGTCGAAGAGCAGCGCCGCCGTGTCGAAGTCGGTGCGGTGCATCTCGAGGGCGATCTCGGCGAGCGACTTGCCGGCGGCGACCAGACCCAGCGCCTGGCGCTCCTGCGGGCCCGCGACGATCGGCGCTCCCCTGACCTTGAACGTGGTGCGGAGCGAGGGAAACAGCTTGCGGATCCGGGTCCATTCGTCGACGCGACGAATCCCCTCGAGGACCACGTGCTGCACCGACATCTCGATGTGGAAGAGGATGTTCTCCGGGACCTCGTCGTCCTTGAACTCGAAGCGCCCCTCCGGCCAGAGGAACACGGCAAAGACCGTCTCCTCGGCCTTTTCCAGAAGCGCGCGCTGCAGGTCATCCTCGGCGAGCAGGCCTTCACCGACCAGGATCGAACCGATCAGCCGGCCCTGGCTCTCCTGGCCGAGCAGCGCCTTGAACAGCTGCTCTTCGCTGATGTAGCGATGGCTGACGAGGAACTGTCCCAGTGACTCGCGGGGGTCGTTCGACCATGAGGAGAAGATCGCGCCGTCGCGGCATACGATGCGCTTGTGGATCGAGCGCCGTTCGAGGTGCAGGCTCCCGGTCTTACGCCCCTGCGCGATCCACTGCAGGATGTCGGGCAGCGACATCGTGAGGAGGTTTCCGGAGAGTCCCATTAGGAAGCGTTAGCGGCCTTCCCAGGACACATCCCAGTAGAGGAAATCGCGCCAGCTCTCGGGGGCCTTGTGCAGGCCCAGGCTGAGGGTGAGGTAGGGGTGCGCGGCGGGCCGTTTGGGCTTGCGGACGAGATGCATGCCCGCCTGTTCCGGCGTGCGGTCTCCCTTTCTCCGGTTGCACGGGATACAACAGGTCACGATGTTGTCCCAGCCCTTGTGGCCGCCGCGGGCGACCGGGATGACGTGGTCGAACGTGAGTTGGCCCGGCGCGGCACGATGAGCGCAGTACTGACAGCGGTGATCGTCCCGGGCATACACGTTCGCGCGTGAAAAGGGCACGTCGGAGAAGGCCCGTTTCATACGGACGTGACGGAGCAGGCGCAGCACCGAGGGGAGCTTCACCCGTACCGTGACGCCGCGGATCTCCCGGTCGTGGACCGCGAGCACCTCCACCTTCCCCTGGAAGAGGAGGGTGATGGCCTTCTGCCAGGGGACGATCCTCAGCGGCTCGTACGACGCATTGAGGACTAGCGTCTGTTCCATGGCTCGAGTCCAAAAAAAAATTGTGCGCCGGGGCTCCGCTCGTGTCAAGGAGCGAGGGCTTTCTTTGGGCGTTGACCCGCGCCGAAAGCGGCCCGTACAATCACCACACAGAAAAGCCAGTGAGCCACGAAGTCCTGGCGTTCGGCGAGGCGCTTCTGAGGCTTCAGCCTTCCGGCGACGAGCGCCTCGAAGAGGCGGCGCTGTTCCATGCCCACGTCGGCGGCGCCGAGCTCAACACCTGCCATGCGCTCGCCAGTCTCGGCCGCAACGTCGCCTGGTTCTCGGTGCTACCCGAAGGCCCCCTGGGCCGGCGCGTTTTGCGCCACCTGCGCGGCTCTGGTGTCGACGTCTCGCTGGTTCGCTCGACGCCCGGCCGGCTCGGGACCTACTGGGTCGAGTACGGCCGAGAGCCGCGAGCGATCGAAGTCCTCTACGACCGCAAGGACTCCACGGTCTGCCAGGTGCGCCGGGAGGACGCGCCCTGGGAGGCGCTCGCGGTCGCCCGCATCTTCTTCGTCTCCGGGATCACGCTGGCACTCTCGCCGGCGACACGCGCGCTCGCCCTGGAGATGGCCGACGCCGCCCGTGCCGCGGGCGTAACGGTCGCCACCGACCTCAATTTCCGCTCCCGGTTGTGGGGCGCGGCCGAGGCGGCCCCGGTCCTCGAGCGCCTGGCGAAGGCCGCCCACATCGTGATCGCGACCGAGGACGACTTGCGCACGCTCTACGGTCTCAGCGGCGAGAGCGAAGACGTGGCGCGGAGGGCCAGGGACCGCTTCGGCGCACGAACCCTGGCGTTGACGCGCGGCAGCCACGGCGCCGTGTCGGTCGAGAGCGATGCGGTGAGGCGTTCGGCCGTGTTCCCCTCGAGCCGCATCGATCGGATCGGGGCGGGCGATGCCTTCACGGCCGGCTTCCTGTACGCGACGCTGCTCGGCCGCGGCACCCGCGCGCTCGACTACGGCCTCGCCCTCGCCGCACTCAAGCACAGCATCCCCGGCGACACGCTGGCAACGACGCCAGCCGAGATCGAGGCGATCCTGGAGCGCGACGTGAGAGACATAAGGCGATGAGCCGCTCGCGTCTCGCGGTCTCGTTTGGAGAGAAGCTGGCTCTCGACCTGCTGGTCGCCGAGGAGGCCCCGCCCCTGACGCAGGCCCTCGTCGTAGCCCAGGACGTGAACCTGATCCTCGGCGACGTGGAGCCCGTGGTCGAGGATCAAGCACCCGCCGAGGAGGTGGTGGGCGAGGCCTCGGGCTTCCGCCCGCGCCGGCTCGGCAGCCTCGTGATCCTGCGCCCGCGGGATACCCTCCCGCTGGTCTTTCAGGCGATCGTCTACGACTTTGGCAAGACCCCGCCCACGCGCGAGGAGCCGGTGTTCGAGGCGCTACTCGCGGCCTTCGAAGAGGCGCGTACGCGCGGACTCACGCGGGTCGCGGTGCGGCCGATCGGCACCGCGCACTCGGGCCTCTCGACCATCCAATTCCTGCGCCTCCTGACGCAGATCTGTTACACGGCCGCAGAGCTCGGGACCAGCGTCAAGCGTGTCTCGCTGCTGATCCCGTCGCCCGAAGAACTGGAGCGCTACCA
Organism: uncultured Acidobacteriota bacterium; assembly: GCA_964442185.1. Taxonomy (GTDB): domain Bacteria; phylum Acidobacteriota; class Vicinamibacteria; order Fen-336; family Fen-336; genus CADEEV01. The sequence goes on along the minus strand of CAYTWT010000230.1, from coordinate 12,300 downwards.
GGCCCTGCTGAAGAGCCTGGTCGACAGCAAAGCGTCCGGGGGCTGAGCCGCTACCGGCTTCCCGCCGCGTGGAGGTAGGCCGCGGCGGCCCGGGAGGCATAGGCTTCCATCAGGCGGTCGTCGGGCGTCTCGCCGTCGGGGTCGAAGAGCGCGAGCGTCCCGACGCGCGCCGTCGCGGTCGCGAGCGGCACCAGGTAGATCTCGATGGCGGGCAAGCTCACGCCGAGGCTCGTGCCCACGGCTGAAACGGCGTGGGGCGGAAGCCGCTCGACCGTAGCCACGTCGAGGGCCTTGGGCGCGGGTTTGCCGCACGCGGCCGCAAACTCCTCACCCGCAGCGGCGGCGATGCGCGGGGCGCCGCCCAGGGCGATCACCAGGAGCGCGCCCCGGTAGTTTCCGATCTTGACGGCGCCATCCAGGATTGCCTGCGCCACGTTGCTGAGCGGCTCCTTTGCGAACACGACCTGGTCGACCGCCACCACGCGTTCCATGAGCTCGGCATAGCGATGCACCTGGTCCAGCAGGCGGGCCTTCTGGATCGCCGCCGACGCCGAGAACGCCACGGCGCGGGCGCGATGCAGGTCCTCCTCTTGGAAGGGTTCGTCCTGGGTGCGCCTGAGCGCCAAGAGGCCGATCGTGATGCCCTCGACCAGCAGCGGGATTTCGGCCGTCGTCTGGGCGGGCGCCCCGATGGAGCCGCGCGAGGCCAGGACCCGGGTCTTGCCGCCGGGGGCCTCGATCAGCGACAGCGTGCAGGCATCGAAGGCCACGATCCGATCCAGCTGCTTCAAGACTTCGTCGATCGTCTCCTCGAGGCGCGCCTGGCGGTTGATGGCCTCGAGCACCGCGCGCAGCGTCTCGGCTTCGACGCGCCGCTCGCGCTCCGCCTCGACGGTGAGGCTCGGCTCGAGCCCGCGCCGCTCGCGAGCGATCTCCTCGCGGACAGCGTCCATCACTTCGTGGCGCACGGCTTCGGGGATCCCCGAGAGCCTCTTCTCGAGCGCTCGCAGCAGCCTGTCCGTGTTCATCGAGACCTCGTGGCGGAGGGCGAGGGATTCGAACCCCCAAAGGCTTGCGCCCGGGAGCTTTCAAGGCTCCTGCCTTACCGTTAGGCTAGCCCTCCTGGCTGCGGCGATTATAGCCAAGGGGAGTGCTCACGGCTCGTGATAGACTTTTCGTTCGCCCGCCCGCGGAGAGGTGCCGGAGTGGCCGAACGGGCCAGGTTGCTAACCTGTTGTAGGGGGTTAACCTCTACCGGGGGTTCGAATCCCCCCCTCTCCGCCAGATTCCCGAAGACGAACGAGTTGTCCCGCGAGGGTTTGCCAGCCTGAGTCGCGGCGGGAGCCCCGCGTGCTACCGCTTGCCTTCCCGGCTACGCGTAGCGCTCTTGGTGGAACCGGCCTCGGCGCTCACTCGGCCCTTGAGGGCGCCGGAGGCGCGGGCTTCCTGCTCGAAACGGCGCAGGCGATCGGGATCAGACGCGAAGCCGGCGGGCAGAACCTTGATCTCGACATCGCGGCCGAGGCGAGGATCGCGCGCGCGGTAGACCTCGCCCATCCCCCCGGAGCCGACAGCCGAGAGAATCTCGTATGGCCCGAGACGAGCGCCCAGCGCCAATGGCATCAGCGGCCCAACACGATTCTAGCGGCATCCGAATGTCGTGGGTGGCCAGGATGCCCGCTGGGACGGTCCGTGACGTCCCGGCATCGCCTCCTCCATTGACGCTGCGAGACCTGAGTGGGATAATCCCACAATGATCGTTACGCTGGATGAGAAGCGGCGCCTGACCGTGCCCATCGCCCTGGCTCCCGCTGCGCCGGGCGACGCCTTCGATGCGAGCTTCGACGACGAGGAGGATGCCCTCGTCTTCCGCCGGGTCAAGCGTGGGAGGAGCTGGCTCAGCGTCTTGAAGGCGTGCCCGGTCCCGATGGACGACCTGCCGCCCCGCAGCCGCGAGTATCCCCGCAAGCGGAAGCTGTGAGCTGGCTGCTCGACGCGGACGTGCTCAGCCAGCCAGCCAAGCGAAGGGGCGACCGCCGAGTCATCGCCTGGCTGGAGCGAGAGGAGCTCCGCTGCCACACGAGCACGATCGTCATCGCCCAACTGGCCTACTGGGTCCGCAGCAAGGAGGGAAAGTCGCGTGAGGCGCTGCAGAGATGGCTCCGCCAACTGCGGGACTCGATGGAAGGACGCGTTCTCGGCTTCAGCGTCGCGGTCGCGCATGTGTGGGCGGACCAGCAGCGCGCCCTCGACGCGGCCGGCCTGCGCATGCCACTCGCGGACAGCTACATCGCGGCGACGGCGCGCCGCCACAGACTGACCGTCGTCACCGGGAACGATCGCGACTTCAAGCGCCCCGGCGTCGAGGTGCTCAACCCGTTCAAGGAACTGCCGTAGACCTGGCCCATCCCGCCGGCACCCGGCGCCGAGAGGATTTCATGCGGCCCGAGACGAGCACCGGACGCGAGGGACATGGGTTGGCCCGAGCCCGCGGAGGCAGCCGCGCCGCGCAGCCTCAGGCGAGGCGCGAGAGCGCGATCTCGATGCGGCGGGACTGGCTCACCGCTGAGCGCCATTGGACCAGGATCGGGCTCTGGTAGGTGCCGCGGACCATGCGGGCCCGGCCCTCGCCGGCCGAGTCCGAGGCCAGGAACGTGACGCGCCGGCTGCGCAGGAAGCGGCGGGCCGGCACCGCCATCAGTCGGGCCACCAAGCGCTCGATCACGGACTCGCTGACGTGGAAGGCCTCCATCAGCGTGTTCATGACCTGGACGAGATCGTAGCGCGCGTAGCTGAGGCTCTTGGTCGGCAAGGCCAGGGGGTCGTCGAGGATGTGGCGGCCCTTGACGGCTGCGAAACGCAGCGGGTCGCGCAGCACCTCGGCCAGGTCGTGGCGCATCAACAGCGTCTCGTACTCGTTGACCGTGAGTCCGGCGTCGCGTTCACCGGGCGCCAGCGTGATGTCGACGCGACCCTTCTCGATGCCCGCGCGCGCGAGCAGCTCGTCCACGGCCTCGACCACGCCGAAGCGCGGGTCGGAGAGGTTGATCGAGTCGATCGGGTGGCGCGACACGGGAATGTCCAGGCTCACCCGGGCCACCCGCTCCTCGCTGTCGTAGGCCACGACGCTCGTGGTGCGCCGGCGCCGGGCGGCGGGGCCCTCGCCGTCGAGATCGATGAAGTAGACGGAGGCCTGGCCGGCGTTTTCGTAGGTCACGCAGTTGCGCATACCCGAGCCGATGAAGGTCAGGTGGGAGTCGCCGTTGCGCGGCTCCACCTCCTTCTGGGCCGCGCTCAGCTCCTCGCGCAGGTGCATCTGGTCGTGGCGGTAGGCCCCGCCTCGGGGAAACACGACGCCGAAGGCGGAGATGAACTGGCCGAGGCGGTCTCGGTGGTGCATCAGGCGCGTCGCCAGCCGCGCGTCGAGATAGCCCGCGGTGGTATGCATCGACGCGTACAGGGCGCGCCGGTAACGGCGCAGCAGATCGCCGGCCTCGGCATCGATCCGCCGCGTCACGTCGATGATGTCGAAGCGGCCGGCCGGTGCGAGGTCGAGCCGCAGCTCCTTCGGTCCGTTGCTCAGGACTCCAAAGTAAGCCGGACCGGCCCGGCTTGTCAAAAGGGCGTGCTGAGGGGGCCCGCGCCCGACCCGCGGTCATGGACGAACGCTGAACTCGGCCGGCTGCTGAAGTAGGATGGCGACGCTTCGAGCGGGACTCGAAGGGGAGGAAGCATGGCGAAGCGCATCGGGATCCGTTTCGGCGAGGCGATGGGTGTGGGCAGCCAGGACTGGCTCTGGACCGAGCCGGAGATCGCGATCGGCGAGCTCCTCGGCCCGCTTGGCCAGTCGATGGCGAGCCTCATGGGGCAAAGCGCGGGCTTCTCGCGCTTCTTCTGTCTCGTGGACGGTGGCAAGCAGGTCAAGCCGGTCACGCTGATGGTGCCCAAGGTCCACCTCAAGAAGACCATCGACGTGCAGATCTTCGGCGGCCCGGTCCAGGCCGGCATCGCCGACGGTGTGCTCGACGCCGTCGAAGCCGGGCTGATCCCGAAGAACAAGGTCGAGGAGATCGGGATCATCTGCATGGTGTGGATCGACCCGCGGCTGTCAACGATGAAAGACGCCGACTTTGGCGAGATCTACAAGAACAACCGCTCGGCGATGAAGGAAGCGATCGAGAAGGCGCTCAAGGGCAAGCCCTCGGTCAAGGACCTGCTCAAGGAAGACCGCCGCAAGCCGCGCCACATGTACTTCAACCGCGACAAGGACCGCTGGGAGTTCTAGGAAATTCGCTGCAGCGGGCGCCGCCGTTGTCGAAGGCGGTGACGAGGATCGTGCCGCGGCCGGCGAGGCGGTCGGCGGCGGCCTGCGCCGAGGCCTGATCCGGGAACAGGCCGAAGACCGCCGGGCCCCAGGACGACTGGCCTGCGCCGGCGGCGCCCAGCGTGAGGAGTGCGTCGACCAGTTCAGCCACCTGCGGGTGCGCGAAGCGCTCACCCTGGACGGGCGCGAAGATCTCACCCACCAGACACTGTACCTCGGTGATCCCGCGACCGAAGGCCGGCAGGTCCTCTTCCACGAGCGCCGGAAGCACGCCCATCAGGATCCGGTGGGCGATTTTCTCGACCTGGGCTGCCGGGGGCGGCGGCAGGTCGCGGAAGGCCTGATCTTCCTCAGCACCCGAAAGGCCACGCGCCACGCCGGGGATTGCGAGGACGCAGCGCCAGGCCTCCGGCATCGCTCGCCGCAGCAGCAGCGGAGCGGGCGCGTCGCCTGCCACGCGCCGGCCGCCTTCGAGCAGGAAGCCGCCCTGTTCGAAAGCCCAGGTGCCGATCGCCGATCGCCGCGCGCGTCCCACCGCCCGCGCCAGACTCGCCACGTCCGTGGGACGACCGAAGAGCGTTGCCAGCGCACGGGCGGTCGCCAGCGCCAACTGTGTCCCCGAGCCCAGGCCCGCATGCGCCGGGATTGCGCGCTCGAGCCGCAACTCGGCCCCTTGCACAATCCCGTGGTGCGCCAGATAGCGGCCCGCAAAGAGCAGCAGCCTTTCGCTCTCGTCGCCCGTGGTCGTGAGTTTCGGCGCAAGCCGCGCTACGAGCCGCAGCGAGGGTGACTGAAGCGCCGCGCCCACGCCGCCGAAGAGACGGCCCAGGTCCCCGCGCAGGTCGATCAGACCCAGGTGCAGCCGCGCTGGGGCTTCGACCCAAACGGCTTCGCCCATCAGGCCTTGCCCTCGAGGGCCGCGGCCTCGCAGCGAACGAATTCGGTGAGCAGCGCCATCGCCTCGCGCTCGACGGGTCCCGCGGTCTTGTCCACGATCACCTGGAGCCGCCGATACTCCGCGAGAACCTCGTCGATCGGCAGCATCCGTGTGCGCGTCGCCAGGATCGTGGCTTCGATCACGGCGCCGCGGGCGCGATTGAAGCCGAGGAACTCGCGGCTCACCCCGCGATGCACGACGTCGCACACGAAGCGCCCGCGCGGCTCGCTCGTCTCGGCCTCGCGCACGCGCAACTCGCGCCACGAGCAGGCGGCCTCCAGCACCACGCCGCGCACCACCACGGCCGGTCGCGCGGGGAAGTCTGGCGAGCCGAGCGCGCTCTTCACGAAGAACAGCACGTCGTCGACCAGGTTGACCACCGCCTCGCCGCTCGCGACCACGTTGCGGAACGTCGTGGTCTCGCGATACGGCTTGAGGACGATTTCGTCCTCGCCCCAACCGACCCCCATCGGTGCGAAGTTGGGGTGGCCTGCGAGATCGATAGTGGTCACCAGGCTTTCGAGAATCACGCCGCCGCCCTCGCGTTTTTCTTCAGGAAGTTTCGCAGCAGCGCATGGCCGTGCTCCGTCAGGACCGATTCCGGGTGGAACTGCACGCCCCACGCCGGCCAGGTCCGATGCCGGAGCGCCATGATCTCGTTCTCGGGCGTCGTCGCGATCACTTCGAGGCAGTCGGGCAGACCGTCGCGCTCGACGATCAGGGAGTGATAGCGGGTGGCCCGGAAGGGGCTCGGCAGGCCTTCGAAGAGCCCCGTGCCGTCGTGGACGACCGGCGAGGTCTTGCCGTGCCGCGGTCGCGTCGCGCGCACGACACTTCCGCCGAGCGCCGCGGCCAGGCATTGATGGCCGAGGCACACGCCGAGGATCGGCATCCGTGCCCCGAGCTCCGCGATCACGCGATTCGAGATCCCGGCCTCGCGCGGCGTGCAGGGACCCGGGGACACGATCAGATGGCTGGGGTGGAGCGCGACAATCTCGTCGATCGTGATCGCATCGTTGCGACGCACCAGCGTCTCTTCGCCCAGCTCCCGAACGTAGCGCGCCAGGTTGTGGACGAACGAGTCGTAGTTGTCGATCAGCAGGATCATGGAAGTTGCAGCGCTGCGACCATGCCGCGCGCCTTGTCGAGGGTCTCGTCGTACTCTCGCTCCGGAACCGAGTCGGCCACGATCCCGCCGCCGACCTGGAAGTACGCCCGCCCGCCCTTCAGGATGAACGTCCGGATCGCGATGCTCGTGTCCATGGCTCCGCCGAACGAAAAATAGCCGAGAGAGCCAGTGTAGACGCTGCGCCGCGTGGGCTCCAGCTCGGCGATGATCTCCATCGCTCGCGGTTTGGGCGCGCCGGTGATGGAACCGCCGGGCCAGGTGGCTCGCAACAGGTCGACCGGGCCGAGGCCAAGCCGCAAGCGTCCCACCACCGTCGAGACCAGGTGATGGACCGTCGCGTAGCGCTCGACCTGGCACAGCTCGGGCACCTCGACGCTGCCGTCCGCGCAGACCTTCGAGAGATCGTTCCGGACCAGGTCCACGATCATCACGTTCTCAGCCCGATCCTTTTCGCTCTCCGTCAACACTTCTCCCAGGGCCGCGTCGTGTCGTGGCGAGAGACCGCGCGGCGAGGTGCCCTTGATGGGGCGAGTCTCGACGCGGTCGCCTTCGAGGAGCAGGAAGCGTTCCGGAGAGGCGCTGGCGATCACGGCCTCGCCCAGGTCGAAATAGGCGGCGAACGGCGCTGCATTCCTCTTGCGGAGACGGCGGTAGATCTCGAAAGGCGGCTCCGCGACGCTGGCCTCCAGCCGCTGCGAGAGATTGGCCTGGAAGATATCGCCCGCGAGGATGTACTCACGGGTCCGCGCGACCGCGGACAGGTACTGCTCGCGCGAGAAGGTGGAAACGATACCGGGCAGCTCGCGCACGGGGTGCGTTGGCGGTCCAGGCGGACTGGGTGTCGGCACGCGAGTCGCTGCCAGCGCTGGAGCAGGCGAGGCGAGTCGCTTGCGGACCATCGCCGAGCGCGACTCGGCGCGGGTCTCTCGCGCCGCGCCCGCCTCGGGCAGTCCCGTCGAGAAGAGCCACGTCTTCCCGGTTTCGTGATCCCAGGCGAGCGTCCAGTCGTAGAGGCCGAGGCAGAGGTCGGGCAGATCGAGGTCGTCGAAGCGCGGCGAGGGCAGCCTCTCGAGGTGATGGCAAAGGTCGTACCCCAGAAACCCCGCGGCGCCGCCCTGGAACGGCGGCAGCTCGCGGTGCGCTTGCAACGGGTAACGGGCCAGCAGCGAGGCGAGCTCCGCGAAGGGATCGCTCCCCTCGCCCTTGCGCTTCAGGACCTGCCAGGGGTCCGCCGCCAGGAACGAGTACCGGCCGAGCCGCGGCGAAGGACGCGCGCTCTCCAGCAGCAGCGGATAGGGCAAGTCGAGGAAGCAAGCGCAGGCCTCGGCGGGCGCGGGTGCGTCCGCAACCTCCGAGACCTCGATGTCGGCCACGCGGGGATTGTAGTGCTAGGGCCGCGGGCGTCGGGCGAGATAGAGCACCGCGCCGCTCACCAGGATGGCCGCCACGACGAGGTATTCCGCCGCGTGCGAATGCTCCTCCCGAAGGCTCGCGAGCAGCACGGCGGCCGCGACGCCGAGCGGCGCCACGCAGACGTAGGCGATCCCGAGCCAGCCCCCCGGGATGGAGAACGCGCGGGCCGCCTGCGGCTTGCGCACCCGCAGGACGATCAAGGCGAGGAACTCGAGCGCCAGCGCCAGCGCGTAGAGCAGCACATACATCACGACCAGGTTCCCGAAGGACACGGCGGCAAAGATGGACGTGATGACGCACGACCAGGCCAGGGCGACCCTGGGCACGCCGGCTTCTCCCGAGGCCTTCGCCATCCCGTGGGGCAGCCAGCCGTCGCACGCCATCACGTACGGCAGGCGCGAGACGTACAGCAGCGAGTTGTTGAACAGCGACCAGGTGGAGACGAGGCCGGCGGCGGCGAGCAGGCTGCCCATCCAGGGCCCGCCGACGTGGCGGGCGATCACCGGCCAGCCGGCCTCCGCGCTCCAGGCACTCGCGTCGCTGGTCGCGCTGAGGCCGGCGAGTACGGGCAGCACGTACGCGACGACCGTGGCCACGAGTGCGATGCCCAGTGCGCGTGGATAGTTGCGGCGAGGCTCGTCCACTTCTCCGGCGAAGGTCGAGACGTTGTCCCAGCTCGAGTAGTTGAAGATGACGATCGAAAGACCCACCAGCAGGGCTCCCTTGCGCTCGAGGTCGAGCTCGCGGGCGATCGCCTGGAAGGCGGTGTGCAGAGCGTCGGGGCGGCCCAACCCGACCAGCACCAGCACCGCGAACGCCCCGAGCACCAGGACGACGCTGAGCTCGGCGTAGCGCCCCACCGCCTTGGCTCCCCGCCAGTTGACGGCCGTCGCCGACACGATCACCAGCACCGCCAGCAGCCAGCGCGTCAGGGCCCCCTGCCAGGCTTCGGGACCATCCGCCGCGGCGCCGATCGAGGGCGCCAGGTACGCCAGATAGTTGACGAACAAGACCGGGTAGATCGCCATCAGCACCACCGAGTAGCCGAGCGTCCACCAGGCCTCCTGGAGTCCCCAGAAAGGCCCCAGCGTGTCGCGCACCCAGACGTAGTAACCGCCCTCCTCGGGCATCAGGCTCGCGAGCTCCGCCACCATCAGCGCGGTCGGCAGCGCCCAGAGCAGTGGCGTGAGCAGGATCAGCACGAAGGCCCAGCCGGCGCCCACCGAACCTACGAGCGCCTCGAGCCCGAAGGCGCCGCCGCAGACCGTGCCGAAAATCACGCAGGTCAGAGCCGTCAGTGTCAGGCGCCGCGCTTTCGGGATGTGAACCGGGACGTCGTGGGTCGCCGACGTCACGTCAGCGGCGCTTCTTCCGCCGGACTACGGCCCGCCGCCGATCGGCCCGCTCGCGAGAGGCGCGCAGGCGGCTCTCACGCCAGCCGTGCGGGGCAGCGTCGCTCTCGAGCGGCGTGAGGTAGCCCCAGTCCAGGGCGCCTTCCTGTCGATAGCTCTTGCCCAGTTGCAGCGCCAGGCTGGCCTTGCTCAGCTCCTTGCCGAGATAGAAGGCGTGGCTCGCCTCGGCGACATCGAGGCCGGCGAACAGCTCGGAGATCTCCGTCCCGCTCACGAAGCGCTCGGCGTTGAAGACGTGGATGCGCTCGCCGTCGGTGAAGATGCGAAAATCGAGATCGGTGATCTGTCTCTGCATCTCGCGCAATTCCGGCTCACTGTACACCGACACGGCCGCGTCCCGAGTCGTGAGCAGGCGCGAGTCGACGTGCTTGGGGAGCGCCTGCTTCGTGACCGCATAGTGCATCAGGCGGCGCCCGATGTCGGCCTCGCGCACCGCGCCGCGCGCCCACGGAATCTCGGCGGTCGTGAGCACATGGCGGATGCCGAGCTCCTGGCAGTAGCCGAGCAGCAGCGCCGTGACGCCGGTCGAGTCAGCTTCGGTAAGCTCGGTCAGGTTCGCGATCCCCATCAGGATCTCGGCCTTCGGAAAGCGCTGCCGGACCTCGTAGTAGCGGTGCAGCGACTCCGCCGCGCCGAAGCCGATCGGGTCGAGCACCGGGTCGACCAGGAAGCGCACGCCCCAGCGCGAGAGCCTGTCGACGTTGCGATACAGGCTCTCGAGCCCCTTGCCGAAATCCGGGATCACGACGACCCTGGCGTCGAACTCCCGCGCCAGCTCGAGGTTCGAGCCGTTGACGCTCAGCACCAGCTCGGCGCCCGCCGCGACCGCCGTGCGGATCTCGGCCGTGTCGAAGCTGTCGATGCTGACGCGATGGCCCTCTGCGCGCAGCGCCGCAACGGCTTCGCCGAGGCTCGGGAAGCTCTGGCCCTTGGTGCAGCCGACGTCGATCACGTCGGCGCCCTCGTCGGCAAAGGCGCGGGCGCGGCGCAGGATCTCGGCCACGGAGAAGCGCGGCGCGTTGTTGATCTCGGCCAGGATCGTCACATCGTGGGCGCCGTATTCGGCGCGCGCGGCGGCGAGCCCGAAATGCTCGGGAATCTGGCGCAGGTCCTTGGGTCCCTTTTCGGCCCGCACCCCGAAGCGTTTCTCGATCACCGCCAGATCGCCTTGCGTATGCCCCGGCAGCAGCACCAGATCGATGCCCTTCTCGATCTTCAGGAACCGGCTCACCCACGCGGTGGTCATGAGCGCCGCGACGCTGATGCGCAGCACCGCAACCTCGTGCTCGAAGTCTGCCGGCATGCCGGCCAGCGTCTCGCGCAGCAGAGGCGCCGCCAGCTTGCCGGTCACGAAGAGAGTTTTCACGCCTTCACTGGCCGCCGCTCATCACGAACTTGTTCGGAGTGCCTTCGAGGGCGCCACCCGCGGCGGGCCGCCACAGCGCGACTTCCTCGATCTTCCTCGCCAGCTCGAGGTCCCGATCGGTGATGCCGTTCTCCGAATGCGTCATCAGTTTCACCGTGACCTTGGCCCAGGTCACGGACAGATCGGGATGGTGCCACGCGGCCTCGGACAGGAAGGCGATCTGGTTCACGAGCAGAAGTGTCGTGGGCCAGCCGTCGGTCTTGTACTGCCTCCGGATCCAGCCGCCTTCGTAGTACCAGCCCGGCAGCTCCGAGAGCTTCGTCCGCACCTCTTCTTCCGAGTACTTCGCGATCTTCGTTGGCTTCGTCATCTCACCTCCTACATCACCGCGCCGCCGTTCACGAGCAACGTCGTCCCCGTCAGGAACTCGGAGTCCGCCGACGCCAGGAACACGGCGGCTCGCGCCACGTCTTCGGGCGTGCCCCAGCGTTTGAGGGGCGCCCTTCCCGCGATGCGCCGCCGCGTCTCTTCTGGCAGGCCTTCCGCGAACGCCGTGGCGATCCAACCGGGCGCTAGCACGTTGACCCGCACCTCCGGCGCGAAGCTCTGCGCGAGGCTCTTGCTGAAAGCCAGCACGCCGCCTTTGGCCGCTGCGTAGATCTCGGCCTGCCTGCCCGGCGCCCCGCGGAGCACGTGATCCCACGATACGTTCAGGATCACGCCGCCGCCCTGCGCTCGCAGCCGCTCGGCCGCGCGCCAGGAGCACAGCACGCTTCCCCGCAGGTCGACCGAGAGCGCCATGTCGAGCTTCTGCGTGTCCGTGAGCCGCGCTCCATCGCCAGTGAGAATATCGGCGCCCGCGTTGTTGACCCAGACGTGCACGGGGAGGCCGCCTCCGAAGGCCTCGGCCACGAGCATCTCGACATCGGCTTCCCGCGAGAGATCGGCCTCGATCACCGACGCCGTCCCGCCCGCGGCGCGAACCTGTTCGGCGGCCTGGCGCACGCCTTCCGCGTTCTGGCGATAGCTGAGGACCAGGCTGGCCCCTTCGCGCGCGAAGGCTGCTGCGATCGCGCAGCCGATGCCGCTCGAAGCGCCCGTCACCACGGCGCGCCGGCCTGCCAGGCGGCGGGCGCCGCCTGGCGCGGGGGAGGGGTGCTCCGTCACGAGGCTATGATAGCCCCGTGCTTCCCGAGGCCCCGCGACTGCTGGTCAGCGTCGTCGCCCTGGACGAGGTCACGGCGGCCCTCGCGGGTGGCGCCGACGTCGTGGACGTGAAGAATCCGGCCGAGGGCTCGCTCGGCGCTCCTTCGCTGGCCTTGCTGAAGGCCGTCCGAGCGCGCGTCCGCGCGCCGCAGCGGCTGAGCGTGGCGCTGGGGGATGCGCCACATCTGCCCGGAACGATGGCCTTCGCTGCGGCCGGCGCCGCGGCTTGTGGAGCCGACTACGTGAAGCTGGGGCTCTTCGGCTCGTCGCGTCGGGAACAGGCACTCGAGCTCTTGACCGCGGTGTGCCGCGCGACGGCGGAGACGAACCCGCACACGCGGCTCGTGGCCGTGGTCTACGCCGATGCCGAGCGTGTCGGCGCTCTGCCGCCCCGCGAACTCCCGGCCATCGCTCGCGAGGCTGGCGTCCACGGCGTCATGCTCGACACCGCCGTCAAGGACGGAACCTCCACGTTCACCGCGATGGGCGAAACGGAGGTTGCGGCCTTCCTGA
>CAYTWT010000229.1:0-68869 GCA_964442185.1 uncultured Acidobacteriota bacterium | reverse complement strand
CCACCAGGACGAGCGTCGCCAGCCCGAACATGAGGCCCTGCAGTTTGGCCATCCGCTGCCCTCCAAGACCACAGCTATGAATGATGTGCGGCGAGTTTCGCGGCGAACCTTACCGCAGACCTCGCCGCGCCGTCAAGACTTGGTCAACTGGCTCGCCGCTGGAGAAGCCGACAAGAAGCGTCTGGCTACAGACGATCGGCGAGGAGCAGGGCGTTGAGCGTGGCTAGATAGACGATCGACGCGAGGAACAGCGTGCGGGCCGAGGCCAGGCTGCGAACGACCGCGACACGAACCGCGGCGGCGGTGAGCAGCAGGCCGAGCACGACCGCGCCGCCCAGGTAGAGGCGGCCGGCCATGCCGGCAGCCGCCGGGGCGAGACTCACGAGCAGCAACGCCAAGCTGTTGGCCACGGCCTGTCGGCCCGTCATGCGGCCCTCGGGATCGACGACCGGAAGCATCGGCAGGCCGCCGCGCGCGTAGTCCTCCCGGTAGATCCAGGCGATCGCGAGGAAGTGGGGGATCTGCCAGAGAAACAGGATGGCGAAGAGCACGTAAGCGCCGGGGTCGATCGTGCCCCGGGCCGCGGCCCAGCCGATGACTGGCGGCAACGCCCCGGGGAAGGCGCCGACGATCGTCGAGAGCGACGTGCGGGTCTTGAGCGGCGTATAGAAAAAGAGGTAGGAAACCCAGGTGACGAGAGCCACCGCCGCGGCCGGGGTGCCCGAGAGCCACGCGAGCAACGCGAGGCCGAGCGTCGTCAGGACCATCCCGAAGAGCGAGGCTTCGATGGGACGCAGCCGGCCGGACGGGATCGGCCGCTCGCGCGTTCGGTGCATGAGCGCATCGGTGCGGCGCTCGAGCACCATGTTGAGCACGCTCGCGCCTGCCGCCACCAGACCCGTCCCGGCGAGCATCGCCGCGAGGCCGGAAGTGTCGACAGCGCCGCTCGAGGCCATCACATAGCCCACCAGCGCCGTTAACATCACCATGGTCGTGATGCGGGGCTTGGTCAGCTCGGTGTAGTCGGCCGCGACCACGCGACGCGCCGCGAGGGCTGGGGAGCTCATGCGGCCGAGGGAGTGCCGACCACGACGGCCATGCGGTTCGCGGGTAAAGACGCCGGCCGAGCGTGGCGAATCGCGCGCAGGGCCACGAACCAGCAACTGCCCAGGAGTGCGGCGCCCGTGGCGACGTGGAAGGTGGTGGGTGTCACGGCCTTCGCGGTCAGGACGCTAGTCGCGCCCAGGCCGATCTGCACGAGGGCCAGGCCGAGCGCGAGGCTGGCTGGCCGCTTGAACAGGGGCTCGGATGAACGCCGGGCTGCGAGGGAGAGCCGCACGACGAATACGAGCACGAGCAGGGCGCCAAGTCGATGCGCGAAGTGCACGACGATCGCAGCGCTTTCGAAAGCCGGGATGGCACGGCCAAAGGCCAGGGGAAAGTCCGGGATCGCGAGGCCCGCGCCCATGTGTCGCATCACCGCGCCCAAGAGCAGCTGAAGCCACACGATGGCGGTCGCGAGCAGGGCTGCTCCCCGAATCCCGGCCGCGTCTCCGCGCGGCTCGGGCGCCGCGAGCCACTCGCGCGACATCACATAAGCCAGGGCGACGGTGATGCAGAAGAAGGTCTGAGCGAGACAGGCGTGCGCGACGGAGACGGGCGTTGGCAGCAGATAGAGCACCGTCAGGCCACCCAGCACACCCTGCGCCACGACGGCGAGCAGACCAGCCCAGGCGAGCCGACGCACGCCGCGCCGCGGCTCGTCCACGGCGGTCCATAGGGCGAGCAGCAGCGTCAAGAAGCCGACGGCGCTCGCGAACATGCGGTGGCCGTGCTCATAGAAGATGCCGCCGACCATCGGGGGCATGAGCATTCCGTAGGACAGCGGCCAGTCGGGGACCGCGAGTCCAGAGCCCGTGCTCGTGACCAGGCCCCCAGCGAAGATCAAGCAAAGCGTCGCGCCGGCCGTGAGCAGCGCCAGGCGGTGGCGCCAGGGGCGATAGCAAGGCGAGGAACTCCGGGACGACCCCAAAGGCTGCCGGCGGGGATCCGCCCCGGAGTTCGCAGACAAGGGGGCTAGCCCTTGAGTGAGAGGTCGAGCTTTGCGGCCTCGCCGGCCTTGACCGTGACCTTGCCGCTGACAGCCTTGTCCTTGCCGAGCTTGCCGTGAACGGCCTCGATCTCGTACTCGCCGACCGGCAAGCCCTTGATTTCGAACGTGCCGTCCTCACCCGTGACGGCGAAGAACGGGTTGCTCAGGACAGAGATGTAGGCGCGCATCCAGGGGTGGACGTCGCAGCCGACGGGGATCAGCATCTCCGGCTTGTCGAAGCCCCGCTCCGACTCCATGCCCTGCCGGGGCTGGCCGATGTTGAATTCGGTGTTGAGCTGCGGACGCGGGTGGATGTTGTGGAGCGTGTCGTCGCTGTTGCGGATCTTGAGTTTTTGGCCCGCGACCATCGCCAGCATGTGCGGTGTGTAGTCGCACCCGCGCTGGTCGAGGAGCACGGGCTCGGCCGGTGCCGGGTAGCTGCCTGAGGCCCCGCTCTTGACGTAGACGAGCACCTCCGCCAGTCCGCCGTCCTTGACGTGGATCAGCTGACGCTCGAGGCCGCCCTTGTGCATCGCGGCGCACTTCGGATCGGCGCTGAGCTTGACCCTTTCGGCCGCCGGGGCGGCGCCGTCGAAGGCGATCTTGCCACCGATCGAGCCGGAGCCGCCCGCGGGTGCGGCCGCCGGAGCCGCCGCAGGGGCCTCGGCAGGAGCCTCGGCGGACTTGGGGGCCTCGCCACCGCCGCAGGCCGCGGCGAAGGGCAGGCCACCCAGAAGGACCAGTTTCGCAAGAGGCTTCAAGAACATGTGACGTCAGCTCCTCAGGTTAAACGGCGACCCTGTAGTTTCGTCGCTGGCATCCTCGCTTGTCAAGGAAGGGGAACCGGGTTTTCCTTGCCCTTTTTTGGGGCGCCCGGCGCGGGAGAGGGCGTCGGGGCCTGTTCGGGCGCGGGCGTCTGGTCGAGCGCCAGCGCGATCACGCTGCGGTCGCGCAATCCGACGTAGAGTCGATCGCCGATCACGAGCGGAGCTGTGCGGATCTCGGCGGGCGTCTTGAGAACACCCAGGCGCCGTCCGTTGCGGGCGTCGAAGCCGAGGATGTCGCTTTCGAGGCAGGCGACCAGCACGGCGTTGCCCAAAAGGAGCGGGCCGGAGAGCGGCCGCGAGGGCAAGGCGCCGCGCCAGCGCAGATGACCGTTGCCCCGGCCCACGGCGTACAGGATGTTGTCGTAGGACACGAACAGCACCGCCGGACCCAGCACGACGGCCGCCTGGGCGACGTCGGCGCCGACTTTCCAGCGCCAGCGCGGCGTACCCTTCGCGGCGCGCAGCGCCAGGAAGCGCCGATCGGCGGTGCCGGCGAGCACGTGGTCGCCATCGACTAAGACGGGCGCCTGGACTGCCCCGACCGAAGCGAAACTCCAGCGGGACGCCCCCGTGGCGCGCTCGCGGCTACGCACGGTTCCGTCCTCCCCGCCCGTGAGAAGCTGCGCCCCGGAGGCGACTGGCAGGCTGCTGATCTTCTCCCGGCTGGTCCAGAGCGGCTGACCATCCGCCGCGGAGAGCGCCGCCAGTCCATCGCCCGCTACGAATGCAAGGTCGCCGTCGATGACGGCTGGCAACTCGCCGCTGACACCCGAAGCGGAGCGCCACTGTTCCGCTCCCGTTGCCGGGTCGAGGCGGCGCACGCGGCCATCGTCCTCGCGGAGCAGCAGGATCTCACCCAGCGCCGAGATGCGGCCGCGTCCCCTCGTCTTCCACAGCTGCTGGCCGTCGGCGACACTTAGCGCGACGAGCCCGTCGCGGGTTGCCACGAACAGGCGCGTGCCATCGGTCGCGAGCGGCGGCTCGATCAGGCCGCCCACGGCGGCCCTCCAGGCGGTCGTGACGGGGAACAATGTCGGGGGAGGTGCCAGCTTGACGGCGCAGGCCGCGACAAGAGCTGCGGCCAGCGCCGTGGCAAGACGCTTCGTCAAGGAGCCGGAACTATACCATCGAGGTGCGGCGGTATAATCGCCGGCTCCCGGAGGGCCCCGCGCGAAGATGGATCGAGACACGATCGCCATCCTTGATTTCGGCTCGCAGTACACGCAGCTCATCGCGCGCCGCTTTCGCGAGCTGCAGGTGTATTCGGAGATCCTGCCTCCGGGAACCAGACCGGCTGCGCTCAAGGCCCGGCCGCTGCGCGGGATCGTGCTCTCCGGTGGGCCCGACAGCGTGCACGACAAGAAGGCGCCGCGCTGCGACAAACAGATCTTCGAGATCGGCGTGCCTGTGCTCGGGATCTGCTACGGCATGCAGCTGATGAGCCAGATGCTGGGCGGCGAGGTGCGGAAGGCGAACCGCAGCGAGTACGGGCATGCGCTGTTCGAGAAGAAGGGCGAGTCGCGCCTGCTGCGCGGCGTCTCATCGCCGACGCGGGTCTGGATGAGCCACGGCGATTCGATTCTGCGGCCACCGAGCGGCTTCAGCGTGGTGGGTGCGAGCGGCAGCAACGCCGTCGCCGCCATCGAAGATTCGGAGCGGCGCCTTTTCGGCCTGCTCTTCCACCCCGAGGTGAAACACACAGATGAGGGCACGGCGGTGCTCGCGAACTTCCTTGACGCCTGTGGTTGCAGGCGTGACTGGAACGCCGCTTCTTTTGTGGACGAGGCGACGGGCAAGATCAAGGCCCAGGTCGGCGCCGGACGGGTGATCTGCGCGCTCTCGGGCGGCGTCGATTCCTCGGTGACGGCCTTGTTGATGCATCGGGCCATCGGCGATCGGCTGACGTGCGTCTTCGTGGACAACGGGCTGCTGCGCAAGGACGAGGCAACACAGGTCCGTCAGCGCTTCGCCGAGCGCCTCAAGCTCAAGGTGTTGTTCGTAGACGCGTCCAGGCGCTTCCTCTCCAAGCTGAAGGGGGCCACCGACCCCGAGCGCAAGCGCAAGATCATCGGGCGGGAGTTCATCGAGGTCTTCAAGGCAGCGAGTCGCAAGGCGGGCAAGGCGGAGTTTCTGGCGCAGGGGACGCTCTATCCCGACGTGATCGAGTCGACTTCGGTGCACGGACCGTCTGTCGTGATCAAGAGCCACCACAACGTCGGTGGGCTGCCGATGAACCTGAAATTCAAGCTGGTCGAGCCGCTACGAGAGCTGTTCAAGGACGAGGTCCGCGCCGCAGGCTTGGAGCTCGGGCTCGAGGAGGAATTCGTCTATCGCCAGCCGTTTCCGGGGCCGGGTCTTGCCGTCCGGTGTCTCGGCCCGCTCCGGAAAGAACGTCTCGACCAGTTGCGCGAGGCCGACGACATCGTGGTGAAGGAGATCAAGGGCGCCGGGCTGTATCGCTCGCTGTGGCAGTCGTTCGCGGTGCTGTTGCCGGTGCGCTCGGTGGGCGTGATGGGCGACTTCCGTACCTACAACTACACGATCGCGATCCGCGCCGTCGAATCCGCCGACGGCATGACGGCCGACTGGGCGCGCCTGCCGTACGAACTGCTCGCCCGCATCTCGAACCGGATCGTGAACGAGGTGCGCGGCATCAACCGCGTCGTGTACGACGTCTCGAGCAAGCCCCCGAGCACGATCGAATGGGAATAGAGCCACGGAATGCGGGGCACGCGAGCCGCCGTCGGTCCCTCCCGCGAAGCGGGGGAGCGGCGGTCGTCGATCTAGACGAAGAGCGGTTCCCTCCCCCGACGTGGGGAGGGATAGGGTGGGGGGGCGATGACTGATCGGTCCAGGGAAACGAACCTGACACGCAATGGCACCAGGCAACGGATGCGGGCCCTGCGACATGGCCGAGGCAGCCGTGGCTAGTCCTGACTTCGTTCATTTGCACCTCCACACCGAGTACAGCCTGCTCGATGGCGCGTCGCATATCGACGAGCTGGTGGCGCGCGCGAAGGAACTGAAGATGCGCGCGGTCGGGATCACTGACCACGGGAACATGTTCGGGGCCGTGGCGTTCCACGACGCTTGCAGGGAGGGCGGGCTCAAGCCGATCCTCGGCTGCGAGATCTACGTCGCGCCAGGCAGCCGCCATGAGAAGACGATGGTCGGCCGCGACGAGCCCTACCATCACCTGACGCTGCTCTCGACGAACGACGAGGGCTATCACAACCTCGTGAAGCTGGTCTCGATCGGCTATCTGGAAGGCTTCTACTACCGGCCACGCATCGACAAGGACGTGCTCGCGAAGCATAGCGGCGGCCTGATTGGCCTTTCTGGCTGTCTCGCGGGCGAGATCGCCGGCAACTTGCAGAACGGTCTCGAGGACGCGGCGCTCCAGGGCGCCTCAGAGTTCTCGGAGATCTTCGGCAAGGGTCGGTTCTATCTCGAGGTGATGGACCACGGCATCGATTTGCAGCAGCGCGTGAACCGCGGCCTGCTGCGGTTGCGGGACAAGACCGGCCTGCCGCTCGTCGCCACCAACGACTCGCACTACCTTCACAAGGACGATCACCAGGCGCACGACGTGCTGCTGTGCATCGGCTCCGGCAAGAAGCTGCACGAGACCGAGCGCCTGCGTTTCGATACCCAGGAGTTCTACTTGAAGACCGCAGAGGAGATGGCCCGGCTCTTCCCGGATCATCCCGAGGCGCTGCGCGCGACGCTGGAGATCGCGGAGATGTGCGACTTCACGCTGAAGGGTGTCGACTCGCTGCCGGCCTTCGACGTCCCGGTCGGCTTCACGACCGATAGCTATTTCGAGAAGGTGACGCGCGACGGTTTCGAGGAACGGCGCAAGCTGCTCGAGCCGCTCCTCGCGACCGGCAAGCGGCGCTATCCGATCGCGAGCTATCGCGAGCGGCTCGAGAAGGAGATCGGCGTCATCCAGCGTGTGGGCTTCGCAGGCTATTTTCTGATCGTCTGGGACTTCATCCGCTACGCCCGCGACCAGCGCATCCCCGTGGGCCCCGGGCGCGGCTCGGCCGCCGGTTCCCTCGTCGCTTACTCGCTGCGGATCACCGACATCGACCCGATCGAAGGTGATCTGATCTTCGAGCGCTTCCTCAACGAAGAGCGCATCAGCCCCCCCGACATCGACATCGACTTTTGCGAGAACCGCCGGGGTGAGGTGATCGAGTACGTGACGCGCAAGTATGGGCGCGAGAACGTGGCCCAGATCATCACCTTCGGAACCATGAAGGCGAAGGCGGTGATCCGCGACGTCGCACGTGTCATGGACATCAGCTACGCCGATGCCGACCGCATCGCGAAGATGATCCCGTTCGACCTCAAGATGACCCTGGACAAGGCGCTCGAGGAATCGCCGCCGCTCAAGGAGGCGTACCAGAAGGACCCGAAGGTCAAGGAGCTGATCGACATCTCGCGGCGCCTGGAGGGGACGACCCGGCATGCCTCGACGCACGCCGCCGGGGTGGTGATTTCGCCGGTGCCGCTCACGGATCTCGTGCCGCTGTTCAAGGGGAACACGGCGGAAATCACGACCCAGTACGACATGAAGGGCGTCGAGCGCATCGGCCTGCTGAAGATGGATTTCCTGGGCCTGCGCACGCTCACGCTGATCGACGACTGCGTAAAGATGATCGCGGCGCAGACTGGAGCGCAGCTCGATCCGGACCGCTTCCCGAGCGACGACGCAAAGACCTACGAGATGTTCACGGCCGGGAAGACCAGCGGCCTGTTCCAGTTCGAATCCGACGGGATGCGCGACATCCTGAAGCGCTTCAAGCCCGACCATCTGGATCACCTGACGGCCTTGAACGCCCTGTATCGCCCTGGGCCGATGCAGATGATCGACGACTTCATCAAGCGCCGGCACGGGCAGACCAAGGTCCGCTACGAAGTGCCGCAGCTCGAGCCGATCCTGCAGGGGACCTACGGGATCATGGTCTACCAGGAGCAGGTCATGCAGATCGCCTCGGCGCTGGCCGGCTACACGCTCGGCGAGGCCGACATCCTGCGCAAGGCGATGGGCAAGAAGAAGGCCGACGTGATGGCCACGCAGAAGCAGAAGTTTCTCGAAGGCTGCCAGGCCCGGAGCGTGCCGGAGAAGAAGGCCGCGAAGATCTGGGACCACATGGAGCTCTTCGCCGGGTACGGCTTCAACAAGTCGCACTCGGCCGCCTACGCATGGGTCGCGTATCAGACCGGCTACCTGAAGGCGAACGCCCCGGCCTACTTCATGGCGGCCCTGCTCACCTCCGAGCGAGCCAACACGGACCGCATGGTCCACTACATCGGCGAATGCCGCGAGATGGGCATCCGCGTGCTGCCACCCGACGTGAACGAATCCGCAATGTTCTTCACGGTAGTGAAACGGACGGCGGCGGCAGTGGAGCGGGCTGCGAGCGAAGCGGGATTCACTCCCGCGGAGCGAGCGGGGGGTCTGGGGGGGGCGGCGCAGCCCCCCCCGGCTCACGACGACGTTCGCTTCGGGCTGGCGGCCATCAAGAACGTCGGGGAGGGCGCGGTCGAGGCGATCCTGGGCGCACGCGAGGCCGGCGGGAGCTTCAAGTCGCTCTTCGATTTCTGCGAACGCGTCGACCTCAAGGCCGTCAACCGGCGCGTGATCGAGAGCTTCGTGAAGAGTGGTTCCTTCGATTCGCTCGACCTCCACCGTTCGGCGCTGCTCGCGAGCCTCGAGCGCGCGATCGACGCCGGGCAGAAGCAGCAGCGGGATCGCGAAGCGGGACAGTCGAATCTGTTTGGCATGCTCGCGTCTGCCGAGGGGCATGAATCGGGCGGACTGCGGCTCGAAGCTGTGCCCGAATGGGGTGAGGGTGAGCGCCTCGCCTTCGAAAAGGAGTCGCTGGGCTTCTTCATCACGGGCCACCCGCTGGAGCGCTTCAGGGCCGAGCTGCTGCAATGGGCCACTGCGACGACGAGCACGCTGGCCGAGTGCACCCAGCTGCCCGAAGTGACGATCGGGGGCATCGTGACCGCCCTCCGGCTGATCAAGACCAAGAAGGGCGACCGCATGGCCTCGTTCGTTCTCGAGGACCTCGAGGGCGGAGCCGAGGCCTTGGTTTTCCCGGAGACCTACAGGAAGGTCGCGGCGCGTCTGGCCGAGGACCAGGTGGTGCTCGTGAAGGCCAAGGCCGAGGCGCCCGAGGAGGGCAAACCGCGCCTACTTGTTTCGGAGCTGATGCCGCTCGAGCAGGCGAAGCTGGCCGAAGCGCGCTACGTGACGATCCGCGTCCCGATCGGATTGTGGAGTCGCGGCAAGGGGGAGCGGCTCAGGGACATACTGGAGTCGCACCGCGGCGACTGCCCGGTCACGCTAGAACTGTTCCGCCCAGGGTCGTACGCGGTGGCTGTGGCCCCAAGCACCTACTATAGGGTTCGCCCGGACACGCTCTTGAAGGACGAGCTGGAGTCGCTGCTGGGACCCGGCGCCCTGATCCTCGCCCGCACGAACGGCGTTGAACGCGACGGAGGCGTCTAGTGGCCGAAGCCGATTTCGAAGCGCCGTTACTCGGGTTGCAGAAGCGCCTCGAAGAACTACGGGCCTACCCGGGCGACCCGAGCAAGGAGAAGGAGGCGGCGGCGCTGGCCCAGGAGCTCGACCAGAAGCGGCGCGAGATCTTCGGCAAGCTGACCGCCTGGCAGAAAACCCTGGTCGCCCGTCACCCGAACCGGCCGTACACGCTCGACTACGTGAACGCGCTGTTCACGGAGTGGACCGAGATCCACGGCGATCGGCGCTTTGCCGACGATCCAGCGCTCGTCTGCGGCTTCGCACTTTACAAGGATCGGCCGGTGGCGGTGATGGGCCACCAGAAGGGGCGCGACACGAAGCAGAAGATCTACCGCAACTTCGGGATGCCCAAGCCCGAGGGCTATCGCAAGGCGATGCGTGCCATGGAGCTGGCGGCCAAGTTTCGTCGGCCGATCTTCACCTTGGTCGACACGCCCGGCGCCTACCCCGGCCTGGACGCCGAGGAACGCGGCCAGGCCGAGGCGATCGCCTGGAACCTGCGCGAGATGGCCCGACTCGAGACGCCGGTGATCGTCACCGTCACTGGCGAGGGCGGCAGCGGGGGAGCGCTCGCCATCGCGGTGGGCGATCGCGTGAACATGCTCGAGCATTCCGTCTACTCGGTGATCTCGCCGGAGGGCTGTGCTTCGATCCTGTGGCGCGACTCGGGCCGGGCTTCCGAGGCCGCAGCCGCGATGAAGATCACCGCCGCCGACCTCTTGGACC
The DNA here is from genome assembly GCA_964442185.1 of uncultured Acidobacteriota bacterium. Lineage (GTDB taxonomy): Bacteria > Acidobacteriota > Vicinamibacteria > Fen-336 > Fen-336 > CADEEV01. Next base: position 58,665 of record CAYTWT010000229.1, on the reverse strand, counting down.
TCGAGCTGATCGACGAGATCGTTCCGGAACCGCCGGGCGGCGCGCACTCGGACCACGAGGCGCTGTTCAAGAGCCTCGACGCCGTCCTGGAGCGCCAGCTTCGAGAGCTGATGGCTGTCGATCCTCACTCGCTGCGAGCTTCCCGCTACCACAAGTTTCGCCAGATGGGACGCGCCGGCCGCGAGTTCCTCGAACAGGCGTGAGCCGCGGTCGACGAGGTGCATGGCCGGTCTCCGAGTAGTCCCCCGCCTCGCTGTCCCGCGTCCGTCTGGCGGCGTGCCGAGCGGAACCAGCTTCGGCGGCCGGCACGGTAGAATCGGAAGCGGATGAATATGAAGACCGTGCGCGTGGCGCTCGTCGCCCTGTGTGTCGGGCTGATCGTGACGGTCCTACTGAGCCTGCGCCGGCCCGCGGCGCCTCCGGCCCCGCCACCCCGGCCGCCCAACCGCCCGGCCACCGAGACGCGGCAAAGCGGTCTCGTCTATCGGATCTTCAAGCAGGGCCGAGAGCGGGTGACGATCGAGGCCGAGGCGATGGTCGGGCGTGAGGGCGAGGCGATGCACCTGAAGGGCGTCAGCGCCAAGTCCTTGTATACCGCGGATGGCGAGGAGGGCACGGTCACGATCCGGTCAGACCAGGGCGTCTACAACGAGGCGCAGGAGAAATTCAGCTTCAAGGGCAACGTGAAGATCACGACCGAGGACGGCTTCGAGGTCGAAACCGACAGCCTCAACTACCGCGGAGACCAGGGGGTCGCGAAGAGCGAGGCGGCGACGCGCTACAAGCGCCAGGATCTCTCGGGGAGCTCGAAGGGCGTCGAGTACAATGCCGAATCCGGTCGGCTTGTGATGCCGGCCGAGGTTTCCTTCCGGATCGAGGGCGAGCCTGGGAAGCCGCCTGCCCTGGTGACCAGCCGGCACGCGGTCGCGTTCCGGAAGCGCGGCCTGCTGCGTTTCCAGGGCGACGCGGCCGTGGACCAAGGACCCGACCAGCTGCGCTCGGAGGATCTGGCCCTCAGCTTCGACCCGGCGACCCGGATTCTGAGGCGCGCCACGGCGCACGGGAACGTGAGCCTCAAGACCAGCGGCGCTGCTCTGCTGCCAGGCGCCCCCCTCGGGCTCGGCGTCGGCCCATCGTTCCGAGATTTACGCTCGCGGCGCCTGGTGATGGACTTCCGCGCGGACCGCAGCCTGAGCCGGGTGGTGGCTTCGGGCGATGCGGATCTGCGCGTGGTGCCAGGCTCCGGACAGCGCCCCGAACGCCGCCGCGTGCAGGCGCAGACACTGAGCTTCGAGTTCGACGACGCGGGCCGTGCTGTGCGTGTGAAGGGCCAGAAGCAGTGCGTGATGGTCTCGGAGCCGATCGGCGAGCCGGGCGAAGCGAGCACCGTCCGCGCCGACGCGTTCCATGCGCGGCTCGACCCCGAGACGGGTCAGGCGACCAGCATCGACTTCAACAAGAACGTGTCGTTCGAGCGCAAGGGGGAGAAGGCGACCGCCGGCTTCGCCCGCTATACCGGGAACGGAGAACTGCATCTCGAGAGAGAGCCCAAGATCCAGCAGGAGGGCGGCGACCTGACGGCCAGGGCGATCGACGTGGGCACGCAGACGGGAGACGTGAAGGCCCGCGGCGACGTGCGGCACCTGCTGCGCCGCAGGCCGGGCACGGGACGGACCGGGCTCTTGTCCGGCCAGGAGGCGCCGGCGCTCGTAACTTGCGGGGTGTTCTTGTACGAGTCCGCGAAGCACGCCGCCCACTACGAGGCTGGCGCACTGCTGCGTGCGGGCCGCGACGAGGTCCGGGCGCCGAAACTGCTCCTGGAAGAGGACGCCAAGGGCTCGCGTCGGCTCACGGGTACCGAGGGTGTCGTCTCGCTGCTGCATCCCAAGCCCGGCAAGCCCGGTGCGCCGGAGCCGGCCGCGATCGAAGGCCGCGGCGAGACGATGGTCTATGACGAGGCTCCCGGCCGGATCCAGTACAACGGGGACGTGTCGATCCGCCAGGGCGACATCGCCACGAAGAGCCCGAAGGCCACCATCACGCTCAGCGCCGACGGGACTGGGATGGAGAAGCTCGTGGCCGGCGAACCGGTCGAGGTCGTGCAAGGACGCCGCAGGGCGAACGGGCGGCGCGGCGTCTACACCCCGGGGAACGAGACCATGGTCCTGACGGGCGACCACGTCACGCTGATCGACGGAAACCGCCAGAGCCAGGGCCGTTCTTTGACCTTCAAGGTGGGCGACGATACGATCCTCGTGGATGGCGAAGAGGAAGGGCGCACCGAGACGATCTTGAAGACGGAGCCGGCTCCGCAGTGAGCCTCCTCGAGGCCCGCGCCCTCACCAAGACCTACGGCCGCCGCGTCGTGGTGAACCATGTGGACCTCGGCATCCGCGACGGCGAGGTGGTCGGCCTGCTCGGTCCAAACGGGGCTGGCAAGACCACGACGTTTTACATGGTCGTGGGCCTCGCGCGGCCCGACAGCGGCCGGGTCTTCCTGGGCGAGCACGACATCACCGCGCTGCCGATGTACCAGCGGGCCCGCGCCGGGATCGGCTATCTGCCACAGGAGGCCAGCGTCTTTCGCAAACTGAGCGCCGAACAGAACGTAACGGCCATCCTCGAGACGCTGGGCCTGCCGCCGGGGGAACAGCGTCAAAGAGCACGGGCGCTGCTCGAAGAGCTGGGCATCCAGGGGATCGCGAAGCAGCCGGCGTATACGCTCTCGGGCGGCGAGCGCCGCCGGCTGGAGATCTGCCGGGCGCTCGCCACTTCGCCTTCGTTCATGCTGCTCGACGAGCCCTTCGCGGGCATCGACCCCATCGCGGTGGGCGACATCCAGGCCTTGATCCAGCATCTCAAGAAGCGCGGGATCGGTGTCCTGATTACCGATCACAACGTGCGAGAAACCTTGAAAATCACCGACCGCGCCTATATCCTCACGGACGGCGAGGTGTTTCGCTCCGGAACTCCGGAACAGCTCGCCGCCGACGAAGACGTGCGTCGGGTGTACCTGGGCGAGTCGTTCCGACTGGACGAGGCAAGCAAGGAAACCTAGCCCTTGGCCATCCAACAGAAACTGGGTCTTTCGGCACGCCTGTCGCAGCGGCTGATCCTCACCCCTTCGCTGCAGCAGGCGATCAAGTTGCTGCCCCTCACGACGCTCGAGTTGGCCGAGGTGCTGGAGCAGGAGGTGATGGAGAACCCCCTGCTCGAGGAGGTGCCGGTCGAGGAGAAGCTCTCCGCCGACGAAGTGGCGAACCAGGAGGCGGGGGAGGAAGCGGAGCGCACCGATCCCCTGAAGGACCTCGACATCGAGAAGTTCTTCGAGGACTATCTCGACGACCGCGGCGATCGTCGGCCGAGAAGCGCCGACATCCCGGAGATGCCTGCGATCGAGAACACCCTCACGGAGTCGCCCGATCTCTACGACCACCTGTCGTGGCAGCTTCGGATGTCGGTCTCCGACCCGCTGATCCTGGAGATTGGCGAGGCCATCATCCACAACCTCGACGAGGACGGGATGCTGTGCGCCTCGACCTTGGAGATCGCGAGCATGGGGCCCTTTCCGATGCCCGAGGTGGAGAAGGCGCTCCGCGTCGTGCAAGCGCTGGACCCGCCCGGGGTAGCGGCCCGCGACCTTTCCGAATGCCTGCGGCTGCAGCTGGGTCGCCTCGGGCTCGAAGGCTCGCCGACCGACATCATGGTCCGGGACCACTTGAAGCAACTTCAGAGCCATCAATACGCCGAGATCGGCCGCCAGATGGGACTCGCGCTGGACGAGGTCTCGCATCACCTCGAGATCATCAAGCGCCTCGACCCCAAGCCCGGCAGCAAGTACAGCCCCGATGCCTCGACTTACGTGCTGCCCGACGTCTACGTGGTAAAGGAGGGCGACAACTACAAGATCGTCCTGAACGACGACGGTCTTCCCAGGCTGCGGATCAGCTCCACCTATCGGCGCATGCTCGACAACCGCGAGGGCAATTCCGAGGAAACCCGCAACTACGTGAAGGACAAGCTGCGCAGCGCGCTGTGGCTGCTGAAGAGCGTCGATCAGCGCCAGCGCACGATCTACAAGGTCTCGGAGTCGATCGTGAAGCATCAGCGCGGGTTCCTCGACCACGGCGTCGCTCAGCTGCGGCCGCTGGTGCTGCGCGACGTGGCGAACGACATCGGCATGCACGAGTCGACGGTCTCGCGCGTGGTGGCGAACAAGTACATGCACACGCCGCGTGGCGTCTACGAACTGCGCTTCTTCTTTCACAGCGGGATCACCTCCGAGATGGGCGAGGCGATCAGCTCGGTCACGATCAAGGACACGATCCGCACGATGATCGAGGACGAGGACGGCGCGCGGCCGCTGTCGGATTCTCAGATCGCCGAGACGCTGGGGAAGGGCGGCCTGCCGCTGGCACGCCGCACCGTCGCGAAGTACCGTGAAGAGCTGCGCATCCCTCCCTCGAACCTGCGCAGGTCGGTCCACTAGTTCGAAGCACGAAGGCGGAGCTGGCACGATGAAGATCGAGTACACGGGGCGTCAGACCGAGGTGCCGAGCGAGTTGCGCGCACTGGCCGAGAAAAAGCTCAAGAAGCTGTCCCGCGTCCTGCACGGGATCACTAATGCCCACGTCGTCCTGGCGGCCGACAAGCGCCAGCACATTGCCGAAGTCAGCGTGCGCTCGCCGCGCCTGGTGCTCGCGGCGACCGAGGCCTCGGCCGACCCCGGCAACTCGCTCGCGACCGTGATCGAGAAGCTGACTCGGCAGGCGCAGCGGCAGATGGGCAAGCGCCAGGAACGTAAGCGGCGCGGGCCGGTGCGGGGCGCGGGCCAGTGGGAAGTGGGAGAGGGTGCCCCGCGCCGCGAGCAGGCAAGCGAGCGTTTGCCACGTATCGTCAAGAGCCGGCGCTTCGTGGCGAAGCCCATGACGCTCCGGGAAGCAGCGCTCCAGCTCGCTGCCAGCGGCGACGGGCTGCTGGTCTTTCGCAATGCCGGCACCGAGTGCTTGAGCGTGCTGTTTCGACGCCGCGACGGCCAGCTGGGGCTGATCGAGCCTGAGGCCTGAGGCGCGTGGCTCGCCGGCGGCCGCCACTCGCCCGCAAAGCCCCCAGCCTCCAGGTCGAAGAGCTGATCGGCCCTGAGGCCACGGGGCTGGGCCTGCGCCTGGTGGCTGGGAGCGCCGGTGTGAAGCGCAGCATCCTGCTCTCGCGCGTCCAGCGTCCGGGCCTGGCGTTCACCGGCCACACCGACTACATCCGCTACGGACGGGTGCAGATCGTGGGTGGCAGTGAGATGAGCTTCCTGCGCAAGCTCAAACCCGACGCGCGAGCCGCGATCTTGCGCAAGCTGTGTCGCCGCAAGGTCTCCTGCTTCGTGGTCACGAAGGGCCTCAAGCCGCCCGCCGAGCTTCTGGACGAGGCCGAGCGCCGCGGCATCCCGCTGCTCGCGACGCGGCTCGAGTCGACGCGCCTGATCAAGCAACTCTCGGCCTTTCTGGACGAGCGGCTGGCCGAGCGCGTGCATCAGCACTCGGTCTTGATGGACGTGTTCGGCCTCGGCGTGCTGATCACGGGGGAGAGCGGGAGCGGGAAGTCGGAGTGCGCGCTGGACCTGGTCGACCGTGGCCATCGGCTGGTCGCCGACGACGTCGTCGAGATCAAGAAGCTGGGCGACGCGCTCTTTGGCTCCTCGCCGGAGCTCACACGCTATCACATGGAGCTGCGCGGGCTCGGGGTCCTGAACATCAAGGACCTGTACGGCGTCTCGGCGATCCGGCTCTCGAAGCGCTTGGAGCTGGTCGTGAACCTGGAGCGTTGGGAGAGCGGCCGTGAGTACGACCGGCTCGGGCTGCGCGCCGAGAGCCACGACATCCTCGGCCTCCCGGTTCCGCTGATTCGCATGCCTGTCGCTCCCGGCCGGAACATCGCCCTGCTCGTCGAGGTGGCCTCCCGGAACCAGCTCTTGAAGGAGCGCGGCTACGACGCGGCGCAGCGCCTCGCGGAGCGTGTCGACGCCCTGATCCAGCGAGGCGAGCCGTGAGCGGCCCCAAGCGCGCCGGCCGCGAGAAACGCCGGGGGGCCGAGATCCTCGTGATCACGGGCCTGTCGGGCTCGGGCAAGACGCACGTGATGCGGGCCCTCGAGGATGGCGGTTGGTTCTGCGTCGACAACCTGCCCACGGCCCTGATCCCGCGCTTCGCGGAGCTGCTCCGTGGCTCGGAGGAGTTGCGCCGTTCGGCGCTGGTCGTGGACGTACGCGAGCGGGATTTCGTGCGCCGTTTTCCGGCGGTGTATCGCGCGATCCGCGCCAAGGGCGTGAGGGCCTCGCTGCTGTTCCTGGAGGCGGACGAGAAGGTCCTGCAGCGCCGCTTCAGCGAGACCAGGCGGCCGCACCCGATGGCGGTGAACGAGCCCGTCAAGGAAGCCATCAAGGACGAACGCCAGGCGCTGGCGCCGATCCGCAAGATGGCGGACCGGATCCTCGACACCTCAAGCTACACGGTGCACGAGCTGCGCGAGTACGTCCGCGATCAGTACGACCACCGGGGAGCCGAGAGCGAGACGGTCGTCTCGATCCTGTCCTTCGGGTACAAGTACGGCGTGCCCTCCGAGGCCGACCTGGTCTTCGATGTGCGCTTCCTGCCCAACCCCAACTTCGTAGCCGGGCTCAAGCGGCTCACCGGCAACCACGCCGCGGTGGTGCGCTATATGCGGGCCCAGGCGGACACCGCCCGCTTCATGAAGCGGCTCGTGTCGTTCCTCGACTTCGTGCTGCCGCGCTACCTGCGCGAGGGCAAGAGCTATCTCACGCTCGCGATCGGCTGCACCGGCGGTCGACATCGTTCGGTGATGATCGCGAACGCGCTACGCGACGCGCTCGTGGCCCGCGGCTACGCGCCAAAGGTGCGGCATCGCGACATGAGGCTGGCATGATCGGAATCCTCGTCGTGAGCCACGGACAGGTGGCGGTGGAGCTGCTGAAGGCGGCCCGAGAGATCGTCGGGGAGATGCCGCGGGCCGCGGCGGTCTCGGTCGGCTGGAGCGACGACATGCTGGCGGCACGGAGCGCAATCGACGAGGCGCTAGAGTCGGTCGGAGGCGCGCCGGCGCTGATCCTCACCGACATGTTCGGAGGCACGCCCACGAACGTGAGCCTGCCGCTGCTTTCACCCGAGGTGGAGATCGTGACCGGCGTCAACCTGCCGATGCTGATCAAGCTCAGTACCCTGCGCGAGGGTGATCTGCTCGAGGTCGCCAGGGTGATCCGGGACCAGGGCAGGGGCGCCATCTACGTCGCGAGTGAGCTGCTGGAGAAGAAGCAGGCGTGAAGCAGTGTGAGGTGGAGATTCGGAACCGGCTCGGGTTGCACGCCCGGGCGGCGGCGCGCTTCGTCCAGGCGGCGGCCGCCTTCCGGTCGCGGGTGAGCGTCACGCGGGACGAGCGGACGATGGACGGGAAGTCGATCCTCGGCATCCTGCTGCTGGCCGCCTCTCGGGGCACGCGACTGCTGCTCGCCGCCGACGGCGACGACGAGTCCGCCTGTATTAAGACGCTCGTCTCGCTGGTCGAGAGCGGCTTCGGGGAAGCGTAAGTGGAACTCTCAGGGGCCGGCGTTTCGCCGGGCATCGCGGTCGGTGAGGCGCTCGTCCTGGAGCGCGAGTCGATCACGGTGTTCCGCTTGCTGCTGCCGCCGGACCAGGTCGAGACCGAGGTAAAGCGCCTGATGCGCGCAGTCGAAGAGTCCCGACAACAGCTGCAGAGGATCAAGCAGCGGCTCGCGCGCGAAGTGGACAGCCCGCACGCCTACATCTTCGCCGCCCAGCTGCTGATGCTGGAGGATCCGCTCCTGCTCGACCGCAGCCTGGCGGTGATTCGCGAGGAGCATGTGAACGCGGCCTGGGCCCTGCGTACGGTCTCGGAGCAGTTGCACGCGCTCTTCGGCGAGTTCGGCGACGCCTATCTCAAGGAACGCAGCGCGGACCTCGACGACGTGACGGGTCGCATCCACCTGAATCTGCTGGGCGCGGCCGACGCCCCAACGCTCTCGCGGCTGCCGCGCCCTCACGTGCTGGTGGCCGGCGAGATCACGCCTTCCGAGGCCGCCGATCTCGACTGGGAGCGGGTGCTGGCCGTGGTGACGGACGGGGGCTCGGCCACGTCGCACACGGCAATCCTCGCCCGCTCGCGGGGCGTGCCCGCGGTGGTGGGGCTACGCGAGGCGACCAGGAGGATTCCGGCGGGGGCGCTCGTCGTCGTGGACGGGACGCGTGGGGTCGTGATCGTCGAGCCTTCGCAGCCGGCCCTCGCGGGATACCGCGTGCGCCAGGAGCAGGCCCGCGTCGAGGAAGTGCGCTTGCAGGAGACGCGCGGGCTGCCCGCGGTGACATGCGATGGCGTGCGAGTGTGCCTGCGCGCCAACGCCGAGTTCCCGGAGGAGGCGGCGACCGCGCTCTTGTACGGGGCTGAAGGCATCGGGCTGTTTCGGTCCGAGTACCTGCTCGGGCGGGCGCGGGCGTTTCCGAGCGAGGCGCGACAGGTGGAGGTCTACGCCTCGCTGCTCGACGTCGTTCGACCGCACCCCGTCACCGTTCGCACCTGGGATGTCGGCCGCGAGGATCTCGCCCCAGGCGGCCCGAGCAGTTCCAACCCCGCCCTGGGCGAGCGCGCACTGCGCCTGCTGGCTCATGATCCGGAGCCGTTCCTTACCCAGATCCGGGCGCTCTTGCGCGCCGCCGTCCAGGGGGAGCTTCGGATCCTGTTCCCGTTCATCGCGGGACCGGGTGACCTGCGCCTCGCGAAGCAGCTCGTGGCGGATGCGCGTCAGAGCTTGCGGCGGGAGGGGTTGGCCTTTGTCGAGCACGTGCCGCTGGGCCTGACCCTCGAAATCCCGAGCGCCGCGCTCAGCGCCGATCTGCTGGCGCCCGAGGTCGATTTCTTCAGCATCGGGACGAATGATCTGGTTCAATACCTGCTCGCCGTCGATCGGGCCGATCCACGCGTCGCCGCGCACTACGAGGCGTTGCATCCGGCCGTGCTGCGCACGATCCGGCATGCGCTGGAGTCCGCGGCGACGCACGGCCGGCCGCTCTCGGTCTGCGGCGAGATGGCGGCGGATCCGCTTCAGGCGCTGCTGCTCGTGGGGCTCGGGGTTCGGGAGCTGTCGATGAGTCCGGCTGCGATTCCGCGCGTGAAGGCCGCGCTGCGCGCTACCTCGGTCGAGGCCGCGCGTGAGGCGGCGGTGATCGCGCTGCGCTTGCCGAACGCCCGTGCCATCGAAGAGCATCTGCGGCGCGCGCTGGGGCATGCGTTGCCCGAGGCCCTGCCCGTCCAATCATAGAAGGAGCGGCACCTTGTCCGAGAGGCCGAAGAAGGTCGAGAAGCCGTGGGGGCATGAGATCTGGTGGGCGCGAACCGAGCGCTACGTCGGCAAGATCCTGCACGTGAAGGCGGGGGAGAGCCTCTCGCTTCAGTACCACAACGTGAAGGACGAGACGATCCTGATCCAATCCGGGCGGCTGTTGTTCGAGACCAAGCCGGCCGGGGATTCGGGCGAGCTTCGGCGGATCGAGATGAATCCCGGCGACGTGTTCCACATTACGCCCGGCACGGTGCATCGGATGACTGCCCTGACCGACTGCGACATCGTCGAGGTTTCGACGCCGGAGCTCGAGGACGTGGTCAGGCTCGAGGATCGGTACGGACGGCAGGGGACGAGCAAGCCGTAGCGGTTGAACGTGTCCGCGATGCGATCGAGTTACGTCTGCGGCACGAGCCGCGGAAGGTCAGCAAGCGGCTTCGCGGTCTCGAGCGCCCGCAGTACCGCTTGAGGGTGGAAGAGGTAAGGGTGTTTTATGACGTCAGTGAGAAGACAGTCGAAGTCCTCGCCATCGTCCCCAAGTCGAAGGCGCAGGAGTGGCTCGAAGAAGCGAGCACCCCAAGCGCAGCGGGTCGCCCTGGCAAAGGTGAAGGATGACCTTTCTCGGTACCTGAGGTTGGCGGCGGACGAAGAGATCGTCATCACGCGGCACGGCCGGCCAGCGGGAGTGCTGATCGGCTTTGCGACTGACGAGGACTGGTTCGAGTATCGCCTCGAGGATGTGCCCAGGTAGCAGGGCGAGGCAGCCCAACGCGGCTCAGGCCCGTTCCTGGTTTCCTTCCGCCGCCCTTCTCGGCCGATCCTTCGCATGAGAGTACAAGCGGTACACCGATTGAAATCCATGAGCGCCAAGAAGCAGGTCTCGCGACGGTACGGCGTCTGCATCAAGAACGCCGGCAACGAGGCGTCCCTCGAACGCAACAAGATCTACGTCGTCCTTCCGGATCGCAAGGCTGCCGCTGATAGCCTGGTTCGCGTCATTGACGAAGACGGCGAGGGCTACCTTTACCCGGCAGATTGGTTCGCTGCCGTGGAAGTCCCCAGGATCGTCCGGCTTTCGCTTCGCAAGGCCTCCTGATCGCGCGTCGTAGAAGAACGCGTTGCAGCGGACGAGGGGTTGGGCTGGAGCCGGGATGGCAAAGCCGTGTATTTCAACCTGTACTCCATGAATAACACGTCGGCTCTATATGAAGGTTTCGCCCTGGCGCACTAGTAGCGCTTCAGGTCGCGGATCGCGTTCAGCAGGCCCTCGGTCTGCGGAAGGATCGCGTCTTCCAGGACCGGCGCGTAGCCGACGAAGGTGTCCAGGGCGCCGATGCGTTTCACGGGCGCGTCGAGGTGATCGAAGAGCTCTTCGCCGATGCGGGCGGCGATCTCGGCCATGTAGCCCCAGGAACGACTGTCTTCCTGAGCCACGATCACCTTGCCCGTGCGCTTGACGCTGGCGGCGATGGCGTCCCAGTCGTAGGGGGACAAGCTGCGTAGGTCGATCACCTCGACGCTGATGCCTTCCTCTTCGGCCTTCTTGGCGGCCACCAGCGAGCGTTGCACGAGAGCGCCGAAGGTGACGATCGTCAGGTCGTTGCCGGGCCGCGGCGTCGCGGCCTTGCCGAACGGGATCATGTATTCCGGGCCAGGATAGACACCCTTGTTGTAGGTCTGCCGATACAGGTGCTTGTGTTCGAGGAAGAGCACCGGGTCGTCGCTCCTGATCGCGGTGCGGAGCAGGCCGTTGGCGTCCTGGGCGTTCGAGGGAATGATCACGCGCAGGCCGGGGACGTGGGTGAAGATCACTTCGCCGCACTGGCTGTGGTACACGGCACCGCCCTGGAGATAGCCGCCGTAGGTGACGCGGATCACGACCGGGCACTTGAAGGCTCCGTTCGAACGCCAGCGGATCAGGGCCAGCTCGTTGCGGATTTGCATGTACGCCGGCCAGATGTAGTCGAAGAATTGGATCTCGACGACGGGCTTGAGGCCGCGGGTGGCCATGCCGATCGCGCGACCGACGATGTTGGCCTCGGCCAGCGGCGAGTTGAAGACGCGCTCGGAACCGAAGCGCCGCTGCAGGTTGTAGGTGACCTTGAAGACGCCGCCCTTGCCCTTGACCTCGGCGAGGCTCTGTTCACGGCTACAGTCGGCCACGTCTTCGCCGAAGACGACGATACGCAGGTCGCGGCGCATCTCGTCGTGCAGGCAGGCGTTCAGCAGGTCGACGACGGTCTTGAGGTCGCCCGTGGCTTGGGGCGCCGTGTCGAAGGCGCGCGAGGTGGGATCGACGTCGCGGGAGTAGACGTGGAGGGTCGCGCTCTCGGGAACGGGCACGGCGGAGGCGCAGGCGGCGTCGGCCGCGGCGTTCACCTCGCGGTCGATCCCCTCGCGGAGTGTCGAGAGTTCCTCTTCCGTGGCGAGGCCCTCGGCGACGAGCAGTTTCGGATAGGTCCGGAGCGGGTCGCGCTTGGCGTCCTTGTCCCTTTCGGCGGCGGCACGGTAGAGGGCCTCGTCGTCGGACAGCGAGTGGGAATAGGGGCGGATCACGCGGGCGTGGACGAGGGCCGGGCCGCGGCGGGCGCGACACCAGGCGGCGGCTTCGCGCAGCACGGCGAAACTGGCCAGCGGATCGCAACCGTCCACTTCGCGCACCAGCAGGTCCGGGAACATGCGCACCAGCTTCGAGATGCTCCCGCCCGCGGTCTGGAGCTCGACGGGGACTGAGATGGCGTAGCCGTTGTCCTCGACCAGGTAGAGGACCGGCAGGCGTCGGTTCGAGGCCGTGTTGAGGCTCTCCCAGAACTCGCCTTGCGAGGTGGTGCCCTCGCCGGTCGAGCAGTAGACGAGCTCATCGTCCTGGAACGCCAGGCCCGGGTTGCCTCCGGCGTTGCCGCGCCCGAGGTACAGGCCGGCTTCGGCGCAGCCTACCGCCTGCAGAAACTGGGTGCCCGTGGGGGACGATTTGGTCACGACGTGGAGCTTGGGGCTTGCCCAGTGCGAGGGCATCTGCCGCCCGCCCGAGCTGGGATCGTCCTTGGCGCCGACGGCGGCGAGGAACATGTCGTTTGGCGTCATCCCCAGTTGCAGCATCAGGGCGCGATCGCGGTAGTAGCCGTAGAACCAGTCGTGGCCCGGCTTGAGGACCAGGCCCGCAGCCGTGAGCACCGCCTCGTGGCCGGCGCCGCTGATCTGGAAATAGATCTTGTTCTGGCGCTTGAGCTGGATCTCCTTGTCGTCGATTCGGCGCGACAGGTACATGTTGCGGTAGATGCCGACGAGGGTCGCCTGATCGAGTCCCTGCAGCCTTTGGATCGAGCTTGTAGCCAAGAAAGCAGTCCTCCGGCGAAGCAGCGCCATTCTATACGCATACCGCTCGAGGCCTCGTGCAGTAGACTCGCCTCTCAGGGAGACTCGCGTTGGGGGTGAGGGGACGTGGCGTCGCTTTGTCTGCGTTCTGGGTGCTGGGCGCCGGCGCCGCGAGCGCGGACGAGAGCTTCGTCGTCGACCCGGCCGCCAGCGACTTCCGGATCAGCGTCGGCAAGCGTGGGCTGTTCAGCTTCGCGGGCCATGAGCACGAGGTCCGGGCCACCGGCATCGAGGGTGTGATCGTCGCGAACCGCGAAGCGCCGGCGCGGTCCTCGGTCAGCCTGCGCTTCGACACCAGCGGCCTGAAGGTTGGCGGGCAGGGCGAGCCGCCTGAGGATGTGCCCAAGGTCCAGGCGAAGATGGCGGGCCCCGCCGTGCTGGACGTCGTCAAGTTCCCGGAGATCACGTTCCAATCGACCGGCGTCGAGGGGCGCCTCGTGCCCGACGGCTCGTGGAACCTGCGCGTCACGGGCGACCTGACGATCAAGGGCGTCCGCCGAAGCCTGGTGCTGCCCCTGCGCGTCAACCTGGCAGCGGGCGTACTCACGGCCACCGGCCAGGTGGTCTTGAAGCAGACGGACTTTGGGCTCAGCCCGGTGTCCGTGGCGGGGGTCGTGAAGGTCAAGAACGAACTGGGTCTGGACTACAAAATTGTCGCCCGGTCGTCACCCTAGACCTTTTTGTCGGTCGCTCAGAAAAGCCTTGTCGGCCCCTCCGCGCCGCCTATAATCCGGCGTGTTTCACGGGAGGAAGTGATGTCTGAGGCGTCGGGCAGGCTCTGGGCGATTCGTGAGGTGACGTCGCGCTCGATCCGGTCGTTGCCGGAGATGGCGCGGGGCGTGAAAGTGGCCGAGAGCTTCGGCTCGAACACCTTCGACACGGCGGCCATGAAGAAGAAGCTGCCGAAGTCCGTGTTCCAGTCGCTGCAGGAAACCATTCGGCGGGGCAGTCGCCTCGAGGCCGGCATCGCGAACGAGGTCGCCCACGCCGTGAAGGAGTGGTCGCTCGAGAAGGGCGCCACCCACTTCTGCCACTGGTTCCAGCCGCAGACCGGCCTCACCGCCGAGAAGCACGACGCCTTCCTGACCTTCGACGACGAAGGGCTGCCGATGGAGCGTTTCAGCGGCGCGCAGCTGATCCAGAGCGAGCCCGATGCCTCGAGCTTCCCGTCCGGCGGAATGCGGACGACCTTCGAAGCCCGCGGCTATACGGCCTGGGATCCTTCGAGCCCGATCTTCATCGTCGAGGGTCCGAACGGCAAGACGCTGTGCGTGCCCTCCGTCTTCATCAGCTACCACGGCGACGCGCTCGACAACAAGACGCCGCTCCTGCGTTCGATGGAGGTGTTGTCCGAGCGCGCCCTTTCGATCCTGCGCCTGTTCGGCGACAAGACTTCCGTGCGCGTGGTGCCGACGCTGGGTCCGGAGCAGGAGTACTTCCTGATCGATCGCGCCTTCTACTCGCTGCGGCCGGACCTGGTCAGCGCGGGGCGGACGCTGCTGGGGGCGCGGCCGCCCAAAGGCCAGGAGCTCGAGGATCACTATTTTGGCAGCATCAAGGATCGCGTCCTCGCCTTCATGCAGGAAGCCGAGCACGAGCTCTACAAACTCGGGATCCCGATCAAGACGCGGCACAACGAGGTGGCCCCGAGCCAATACGAGACGGCGCCGATCTTCGAGGAGGCGAACGTCGCTTCGGACCACAACCAGATCGTGATGGAGACGATGACGCGGGTGGCCCGGCGCCACAACTTCGCTTGCCTTCTGCACGAGAAGCCGTTCGCCGGGGTCAATGGCAGCGGCAAGCACTGCAACTGGTCGATGATGGACTCGCAGGGGCGGAATCTCCTGGAGCCGGGCGCGACCCCGGAGCAGAACCTCGAATTCCTGGTGTTCCTCGCCGCCACGCTCCGGGCCGTGCACCGGCATGCGGGGCTGCTGCGCGCCGCGATCGCAACCTCGGGCAACGACCATCGGCTCGGCGCGAACGAGGCGCCACCGGCCATCATCTCGGTGTTCCTGGGCGATCAGTTGACGCGCGTGCTCGATGCGATCGAGAAGGGCGAGATCAGCGGGAGCGCGGGCGTCGAGAGAATCGTCCTCGGGATCCGGCAGCTGCCCGAGGTCGCGCGCGACCAAACCGACCGTAATCGCACCTCGCCGTTCGCCTTCACGGGTAACAAGTTCGAGTTCCGCGCGGTGTCGTCGGCCGCCTCGATCTCGATTCCCGTCGCCTTCCTGAACGCCGCCGTCGCCGAGGCGTTGGGCGAGTTCGAGACAGCCCTGATGGAACGGCTGCAGCGCGGGATCAGTCTTGCCGAGGCGGTGATCGACGTCGTCAAGCAAGCGGTCGTCTCGACCCGTGCGATCCGGTTCGAGGGCAACAACTACTCGGCGGAGTGGGTGGAAGAGGCGGCGCGCCGCGGCCTTCCGAACCTGCGCCGTACGCCCGAGGCGCTGGCGGAGATGATGAAGCCCGAAACCCGTGAGTTCCTGGCCCGGATGCGGGTCTTTTCCAGCTCCGAGGTCGAGGCGCGCTACCACGTGAAGATGGAGCGCTATATCAAGGACATCGAGATCGAGGTCGAAGCGCTGAAGAGCATCGTGCAGACGCACGTGCTCCCGGCCGCATACCGGCAGCACTCGCTGCTCAGCAGCGCCGGTGCGCGCAAGGCGATCTCGGTGGCGCTGGAGCGCCTGGGCGGCAACATGGACGATGTGTTGAGCCGGATGGCGGAACTGCAGCTCGCGAGCGACCACGCGACCGGCGAGGGCTCGCTCGAGAAGAAGGCGCATATCCTGGCAGACGAAGCGGTGCCGGCGATGGCCTCGGTCCGCGAGGCCTGCGACCGTATCGAGGAATCGGTCGCGGACGAGTTCTGGTCGCTGCCGAAGTATCGCGAGATGCTGCTGCTGATCTAGGTCCCTAAGCCCGGAGCAGGTCCCAGGCGAAGCCGAGGCTCAGGGCCGAGCGGGCGGGCTCGAAATCGCCGGCGATGCCGACGAGGCGATCGGCGAGATCGGGCCGGCGCGAGAGCTTGCGGGCCACGGAATCGGCCAGGCTGGGCCACGACACCGTCGTCTGGAGAAGCCGGTTGAGACGGAACTTGTCGCGCGTCGCGGCGTGCCGGGCGCGATCGTAGCGGCCAAGTCCGTCCAGCTTCCCAGAGGCAAGGGCCTCGTGAGCGATCGGGGCGGCGAGTTCCGCGCTGCGCAGGGCCAGCGTGATGCCCTCACCGGTGAAGGGATCGTAGAAACCAGCCGAGTCGCCGACCAGCATCGCGCCGGGGGCGGACACACGCTGGGCCTCGAGGGCCAGCGGGCCGATGGCCTTCGGGGGCTCGAGGAGTACGGCGCCCTGCAGGCGCTCGGCGATGCGCGGCCACAGTTGCAGCGAGGAACGGTAGAAGCCATCGACGTCGCCGGCCGCCGGCCTGATCCGGGCACGGTCGAGCACGAAGGCGACGTTGGCGCTCGTGGCGGAGAGCGGTGCGATCCCGCAGTAGCCCCCGCCCCCCACGTGCATCTCACCGTGCTCGCCGAGTCCCTGAATGCCTTCCCAGTAGCCGCGTAAGGCGAACTTGCGCAGCGAGGGGTGCTCGCGCAGCAGCCCGAGCTTGCGGGCCACCACGCTGCGCCGACCGTCCGCGCCGACCACGAGGCGCGCGGCGAGCGTCTCCGGCGCTGCGCCCTCCTGGCAGACGACGCCCGACACGCGGCCGGAATCGAAAATGAGGTCCAGCGCGCGCGTGCCCTCGCGCACCTCCACACCGGCATCGCGTGCGGCCTCGAGCAAAGTGCGATCGAAGGCCTTTCGCCGAACTGCAAAGCCGGCGGGTCGCGGACCACGGTAGCGGCCCGTGAAGGACACGCCCGAGGGCGAAGTCAGTGCCATCCCACGTAGCGGCCACGGGTTGAGGGAGCGAACCCGCTCGGCCACGCCCAGTGCGTCGAGCAGGCGCCACGCCTCTGGGGAGACGCCTTCACCGCAAAGCTTGTCGCGTGGGAAACGGGCCTCGTCGATGAGCAGGACGTCTCGACCCTGCTGGCGCAAGAACAAGGCCGTTGCCGTGCCGGCCGGGCCGCCGCCAACCACCACGACGTCGCGCGGGTTCACGCGGCCTTCCTGGCCACGGCTACGAGCCGATATGGAAAGCGGCACACGATGCCTACGTCGGGGATGCCGGCCTCGGAGAAGGCAGCAGCCAGCTCCGGCTGCGTGAAGGCCCGGCGGATCGACAAGAGGCCATCGGCCACGCTCACCTGCGAACGGAACAGCCAGGGGAAAATCGCGCGGCCGAAGACGTAGGGCACCAGCGCGCGCCGCAGGTCGTTCACGATCAGGGCACGCCGGGCGAGGCCGAACAGCGAGCGCAGCACCCTCGCCACCTCCGGTCCGTCGAAGTGGTGCAGGAACAGCGAGGCCGTGACGACATCGAAGCTGCCAGGCGCGAACGGCAGGGCGCGAACGTCGGCCACGACGCGTTCGACTCCGGCAGGGGCCTGCTGCAAGTGCAGGAGCTTGATGTCGATTCCCACCGCGAGCGGGGGCGTGGCGAGCGCGCCGCGGACCAGTCCCGGCAGATCGCCGGAGCCGCAGCCGACGTCGAGCAGGCTGGGATGCGGGAGTCCCTGAAGATGCGGTAGGACTGCCTCCAGCAGACTGCGCCGGCCTCCGAGCCAACGGTTGACGAAGCGCAGGTCGCCCAGGCTTCGGAGCGCCTCGTCCTCGGGCACGCCCTCGTCGAGCCACTCGGGGTCCGTGGCACGCCGTGTGAGGTCGACTGCCATCAGAGGAATTCGAGCAGCGCGAACTCGGCCCCGAAGCCGGGACCGAAGGCCCCGAGCACGCCCCGTTCGCCGGCCCGGACGCCGGCGTGACGCAAGATCTCGTCGAGGACGAACAGCACCGTGACCGAACTCATGTTGCCATGCTCGGAGAGAACGGCCTCGGTCGGCGCCAAGTCGGCCTTCGAGAGGCCCAGCTTCTCCGCCATGACTTCGATGATGCGTTTGCCTCCGGGGTGAAGAACCCAGCGCGTCACGTCCTCGCGCTCGAGTTGGCGCGGTTTCAGGAAGCTTTCGACCGCCCCGACGACCTCCCGCCGCACGAACGGGGCCAGCGCGCGGTCGAGGATGATCTGGAGACCCTGGTTGCGAAGCCGAAAGCCCATCAGCTGCGTAGTGTCGCGAAAGAAAATCGAGTCGGCGTCGACGAGCCGGGCCAGGCGCGGGCCGCCGGCAAGGGCGCGCGGGTGTTTGGCCCCGACCATCACGACTGCGGCGCCGCCGTCTCCAAAGATCGCCGTGGAGACGACGTTCGTGGCCGAGACGTCCCAGCGTTGGAACGTGAGGCTCGAGAACTCGAGAGCGAGGACGATGGCTGCGCGCTCGGGATGCGCCAGCAGATAGTCCGCGGCCCGCGCCAGGCCGACGACGCCGCCGGCGCAGCCGCTCTGGGTGATGGGCAGGCGCGTCAGGCGCGGGCCGAACCCGAGGGCGTCGGCCACGAACGCGTCCACGGCCGGGATCATGAAGCCCGTGCAGGAGACGCTGACGATCAGGTCGATGTCGGCGGGCCGCAAGCAGGCGACGTCGAGCGCCCGGCGTGCCAGCTCGGTGCCTGCGGAGCGGGCGATCGAGCGGTATCGGTCGTTCTGGGTTTCGAAATCGCCCGGATTGAAGACCTCCTCGATCGGGACGACGCTCGCGCGCGTCTTGACGCCGGCCGCGGCGTAGACCGAGAGCAAGCGCTTCGTCGCAGCTGGATCGCCGCTCGATTCGATCCAACGGCGCACCCAGTCCGTGACAACTTCCTGGTCGTAGCGGAATGGCGGGAGGTAGCGCTCGACAGCGAGCAGAGTCGGCATGAATGCGGGGACGAAGCGGCGCTGCTAGAACGGCACGTCTTCGTCGCTGACCTGGAAGTCCTCGGGCGGGCCCGACTCCTTCTGCTCGGACGGAGGGCCGGAGCCAGCGCGGCCGCCACCGCCGCCCTCGCCGCGCGAGCCCAGCAGCACCAGCCGCGAGTTCGGGCCGCTGACGCGGATCTTGGTCATGTACTTCTTGTTGCCGTCCTTGTCGGTCCATTCGTCGTAGCGGATCGAGCCTTCGATGTAGACCTGCTTGCCCTTCGAGCAGTAGTCGCGGACCACCTGGGCGGTCTTGCCGAAGACCTCGACCCGATGCCACTCGGTGCGCTCCTGCTTCTGGCCGCCCTTGTCGGTCCATTGCTCGCTCGTGGCCAGGGAAAAATTAGCGATCGGTTCGCCCGATTGCATGTAGCGGATCTCGGGATCCTTGCCGAGGTTGCCGATCAGGACGACCTTGTTGACGCTCGCCATGGAGATTCCTTTCTCGTTTCTACTGCGCGTTCAGCTTCTCGCGCGCCTTGCGCCCGGCTTCGGAGTTCGGGTAGCGATCCACGACATACCGATACTCCACCAGGGCCTGGCTGCGGCGTCCGAGTCGCTCGAGTGCGAGCCCCTTCTTGAAGCGCGCGTCCGGCAGTTTGTCGCTCGAGGGGAAATCGCGGAACAGCACGTTCCACGCTTCGATCGCCTCGGCGTACTTCTGCTTTCCGTAGAGACACTCGCCGATCCAGTACTGGCCGTTGTCCGAGAACTCGGTGTTCGGGTAGGTCCGGAGATATTCCTGGAAGCCCTGGATCGCCAGGTCGTAGTTGCCGCGGGCGTAGTCCGCATAGGCCTGGCTGTACAGTTCGCGCGGGGCGGGCGCCGTGGCCCCAAGCGGGGGCGCCATCGCCACGGGACCGCCGGTCGGGATGGAGGGCGCGGTCGTTCCCGCGGACGGCTCTCCCGTTGGGCCTGGGGCTGCAGCGTAGCCTGGCGCGGCACCCGCCTGGGGTGGGGCCGAAAGCTTCTCGCTGATCTCGCCCAGGCGATCGGTGATGTCCTTCAGGGCCAACTGCCACGCCTCGTCCCTGGTCTGCCGCTCGATCGCGTTCTTGCGGGCCTGGGCGGCCTGGTCGGCCAGCAGCTCGTTGAGCCGCTTGATCTCGTTGAGGCCATCGTCGCTCCTGCGCTGCAGCTCCGCGAGCTGGGCCTGGAGGTTGGCGATCTGGATCTGCAGGCGCTCGATGTCCTTGTTCGCTGCCCAGGCTGGAGCGGCGAAGCAGGCGGCAATGAGAAATGCCGTGAGGCGACGTATCACGATGGACCTCCAGACTTGCTGTGGGCCCCTCGGAGGGCCAAGACCCATCATATAACGCCGGTATCGGACGCCGGGCCGCTCTTTCAGCGGGAGAGCGCGAAGTGGGCCCGCCGGTTCTTGGCCCAGGCGGCTTCGCTGACGCCGACATCGATAGGCCGCTCCTTGCCGTACGACACCGTGTTCAGCCGGTCCTTGGGAACGCCGAGGCTGACGAGATATTCGTAGGCGGTGCGGGCTCGCTGCTCTCCAAGAGCGAGGTTGTACTCCACGCTGCCACGATCGTCGCAATGGCCTTCGACCGAGAGGCGCAGCCCGGGGTGGGCCTGGAGCCAGTTGGCGTGCTGCCCGAGCGTCGCGCGCGCCTCGTCGCTGAGCGACGACTGGTCGTAGTCGAAGTGGATATCCGCGAGCGGACCACCTTCGCCGGACTCGTCGCTGAGCGCCTCTTGCCCGAGACCAGCGCCGTCCACGGCCTGGATGTCTGGGCCTTCAGAGACGACCTCTGGCGGCGCTGAAGCTGTGTTTCGCGGGCCGGAGCCCGAAGCGCCGCCAGCGCTGGTCGCCACCAGCGGCGGCCGCTTGGTGCCGCCGCACGCGGCGAGCGTCAGGATCACGAGGAGGGCAAGGGATTTCTTCATGGTTCTCAGGGTCCCCAATCGGGCTGTACGTTGTTGCCGGGCCCGGTGGCGAGAAAGCTCACCTCGCGACCGTCCCGATCGGCGACGCTGATCTGCCAGGTGCCGCCGCGGTTACAGGAAAAGACCAGGTGCCGGCCGTTCGGAGCCCAGGCGGGGTACTCGCAGCTGCCGCGGCCCTCGGTGATCTGACGCACTTGGCGCGTGGCGAGGTCGATCACTGCGACCTCGAAACCACCCTCGATCCGCGACGTGAAGGCGATCTCGCTGTACTGCTTCGAGGGGTTCCAGGCCGGCGCGTCGTTGTAGTTGCCGACGGTCGTCAGCCGCCGCAGGTTCAGCCCCTCGTTGTCCATCAGGTAGATCTGTGGCGTGCCGGTGCGGTTCGACGTGAATGCGATCTCCTGGCCGGTCGGGCTGAAGCAAGGCGCGGTGTCGGAGGCGGCGGAGTTGGTGAGGCGGCGCAACTCGGCGCCGTCCGCATTCGCTGAGAAGATCTCCATGTTGCCCGCCCGAGTGCTGGCGAACACGACACGCTTACCATCCGGGCTCCAGGCGGGCGCGAAAGCCTGGCTGCCGGCGCGCTCGCCGGTGATGTTGCCGCTCGAGCGGCCGGCGAAGATCTCGGCGAGGAAGATGAGAGGTGAACGGTCCTGCCGATACGAGACGTAGGCAAGCGCCTGGCCGTCGGGACGCCATGCGGGCAGGATGTTGAGCGAGCTATTGACCGTGACACGACGCGGGTTGAAGCCGTCGTAGTCGACGATGTACAGCTCTTTCGTGCGCTTCTGCTTGGTGCTGTCGCGGTCCGAGGCGAACGCGATACGGGTGCGCGCGACGCCGCGGTACTGGGTGAGCGCCATGATGTCGTCGGAGAGCTGGTGGGCGAAGGAGCGCGGGTTGTCGGCCCGGCCGGAATAGCGCTTGGTCAGCATCGCCTGGCCGGAATCGACGAAGTGGACGCGCGCCTCGACGCTGAGATCGCTGCCCGTGATGTCCGCCTGGGTCACCACCAGCACCTTGGTGCCGATCGATTTCCAGTCTTCGAAGTTCGGGTTGTCGGGGTTGAGGGGCGGGATTGCAGAGAACAGGCTCTCGGGCACGAACTGGAACAGGGCTTCGAACTTCAGGTCGTTGCGGAGCACCTGGCTGAAGCTGCGGCAGACTTCGCGCAACGCCGGGTCGTCGCGCCTGGGCAGGCAGTCCGGGACCGCGAAGCGCTGCGCCGAGGCATCGATGACGATCGTGGGCGTAACGCCCCCAGGAGGCGTCGGCTGTTGCGCGCGCAGCCCAGAGGGCACGATAGCGAACACGGCGAGACTGAGCCCGGCCGCGAGCAGGGCCCTAACTCGTCGGCTTGAAGATGGCCTGGATCGTATACCGGTCAGTTCCATAGTTCCTGGGAAGCGGGCCGAACGGGCCCGCGGAGTAGACGGCGCGCTGAGCGGCGCTGTCGAGCAGGTAGATCCCGCTCGACTGGACGACACGCACATCGCTGACCGAGCCGTCGGTTGTGATCGTAAAACTGATCGTGACGGGCTGCGGAGCCGACGGGCGGATCTGTTGCGTCCAGAGCATCCAGATCTTTCGCTGGACGCCCGCCAGATACCAGTCGCCGAGGGGGTCGGTTCCACCGGGCACGCCCGGGCCCGGAGGGCCGAACTCGAGGCCCGGCGTCTGGACCGAGGGGCCCGTGCCCCCCGCCACACCACCCGACTTCAGCGGCGCCGGCAGGGGAGTCGGCTTGGTCTTGCCCTTCTTCGCGTCCAGTTCGGGCAGGCCTTTCCTCGGGTCCTCCTTCGGTGGCTTGAGAATCTTCGGCGGAGGCGCCAGCGTTGCAGGCGGGGCTTGGGACACCTCGGGCTCAGGCTTGGCCGGGGCCGGCGGCTCGGCGCTTCGAACGCCGCCGCCGCCTGGAGGCAAGGGCACCGCGAAGCCGTCCTGCACTTGCAGGAGCGGCGTCTTCGATCCGAAGATCGCGGCGGCCACGGTGGTGCCTAGCAATAGGAGATGCGCCGCCACCGAGAGCACGACGCTCGCCTGGAAGCCCCTGTCGATCTGCTCGCGCTCGGCGAGCAGGCGATCCACCGGCTCCTTCACGGCTTCGATTTCTCCCCGGGTAGCACGTACACGAAGCCGATCTGATCGACGCCGGCGCGCTTGATGTGGTCCACGACCTCGATCACCTTGCCGTAGCGCAGCTTCTCGTCGGCGCGGAGGTAGACGACCTTCGCAGTGCGTCCCTCCATCAGCCCCTTGAGGTGCTGCTCGAGCAGCGGCATCGCGATCGGCCGATCGGCGACGTAGACGCGTTCCTGGGCGTTGATCGACACCGTGACGCGCTCCTCGGGGTCGTTCTTCGGCTGGTTCGCGACCGGCAGTGACACGTCGATGCCTCGGCTCATCATCGGTGCGGTGACCATGAACACCAGCAGCAGCACCAGCACCACGTCGACGAGCGGTGTCACGTTGATGTCGCCCATGACGACCGTGGCGTGTCGTGAGCGCAGGCCCTTGTAGGCCGCCGCCGCGCGAGAGGTGCCGCTTTCCGAACTACCGCCCGCCTGCATCTCTACGTGAAGTTACGCTCGACGATGTTGAGGAATTCCAGGGCGAAGTCGTCCATCATCGACGCGAGCACCTTGATTCGGCTGTTGTAGAAGTTGAAGAAGACGGCCGCGGGGATCGCCGCCGCGAGTCCCGCGGCGGTCGTGATCAGCGCCTCCGAAATGCCGGGCGCCACGACCGCGAGGTTGGCCGAGCCCATCCGGCCGATGTCAGAGAACGCGTTCATGATGCCCCACACCGTGCCGAACAGGCCGATGAAGGGCGTGACCGAAGCGGTGGTGGCGAGGAAGGTGACGCGTCGTTCGAGGCGCGTGACCTCGCCGGTCGCTGCGCGGACGAGCGCTCGCGTCAGCGACTCGATGCTCTTCACCACCGGCTTCGCAGCGGCACTGGCTCCGGGCGTCGTGGCCCCGCGCACCTGTTGGTTGACTTCGAGGTAGCCGGCCTGGAAGACGCCGACCAGTGGGCTCACCTTGAGCTGAACGCAGACGGCATTCACCTCGGAAAACTTGCTGCTCTTGCGGAAGACCTGCAGGAAGGTCCGGGACTCCCGCATGGCCCGGCCAAGGGCGACGCCTTTGTAGATGATGATGGCCCACGAGAGCAGCGAGAACAGCACGAGCAGGACCAGAACCCCACGGGCCACCGGGCCGGTGTGGCCCACCCAACCTCCGAAGCCGCCGGAAAAGGAAGCGCCTTGTGCCAGGGTCAGGGGGAGTGCAATGGGCAATAAGACCTCTCTAAATAGCGCTGCCGATTGAGGATGCCACAATAGGTTGGGGAGTGTCAACGAGAAAGCCACAACCGGCGGCAGGAACGTGATTTACAGCACGCCGAACGCTGTGCTATTCTCCTCGGCGCACGCGCGCCGATGATTAAGTGGTTCAAAATCAACAATATCGCCCTTGCTGCCTCGGTCGAGATGGAGTTCGGAGAAGGGCTGACGCTGCTGACGGGAGAAACAGGCGCCGGCAAGTCCATCCTGGTTGACGCCCTGGGGCTCTTGCTGGGTGGGCGCGCTTCGCCCGACTTGATAAGGAGCGGCGAGGAACATGCGGTCGTGGAAGGGCTCCTCGAAACGCCGGAGGCCGGGGCGATGCTCAAGGGCCACGGTCTGCCGATCGAAGGTGACGAGATCGTGGTCCGACGCGAGCTCCATGTTTCGGGGAAGGGCAAGGCGACTGTCAACGGCGCGCTGGTTCCGGTGGGCGTGCTGCGTGAGCTGGGTGGCCGGCTCGTGACGATCCACGGCCAGCACGAGCCGCAGGGATTGCTCGACCCGGGAGCCCATCGCGCTCTGGTCGACCGGCACGCGGGCCTTTCGACGGAAGAGGTGGCGGGGCTGTACAGCCGGCTCCGCGAGATCGACGCCGAACTCGAGACGCTCCGGCGGGATCGGCGCGACTGGGAGCGGCGCCGCGAGATGCTCGAGTTCCAGGCTGGCGAGATCGAGCAGGCGGCGCTTCAGCCGGGCGAAGAAGAGGCGCTCCGGCGGGAGAAGACGGTCCAGGCCAACGCCGGCCGGCTGTCGACACTTGCGGCGGAGGCTTACAGCCTGCTCTACGAGGACGAAGCTGCGGCGCTCGGCCGGCTCGCGCAGGTCTACAAACGCGTCGACGAGTTGGCCTCAATTGACGCCCGCTTCGCCGAGCTCGGGGCAGGACGCGCCGGAGTGGTGGCGCCCCTCGAGGACCTCTCCTACTTTCTCCGCGATTATCGCGAGAAGCTCCAAGTGACGCCCGGCCGGTTGGACGAGATCGAGGCGCGACTCGCACTCCTCGAGCGGCTGAAGAAGAAGTACGGTGGCTCGGTCGAGGAGGTGCTTGCGTTTGGCGCGCGTTGCCGCGTGGAGCTGGGCCCGACGGGGTCCGCCGATGAGCGAGAGAAGGCCCTGAGCGCGGAGCGGAGCCAGGCGGCGGCCCGCTACTTCGAACGGGCCTCCGAGCTGTCTCGAAAGCGGCGTGCTGCGGCGAAGGACCTGCAGAGGAAAGTCGAGGCCGAGCTCGCGCAGCTGGCCATGGAGCGCACACGGTTCCGTGTCCAGTTCGATCCGGACCTCCCTCCAGCCGACGCCTCCGACACGTCGTGCTGGGGAGAGCGGGGGCTCGAGGCTGCGGAGTTCCTGTTATCGCCGAATCCGGGCGAGGACCCGCGCCCGCTGGCACGCATCGCCTCCGGCGGCGAGCTGTCACGGATCCTGCTGGCCCTGAACGCGGCCTCGGGCCTTGAAGCCGAGGGCAAGACGCTGGTCTTCGACGAAGTGGACGCGGGTATTGGCGGCCGCGTGGCCGAGGTCGTGGGCCGCAAGCTGCGCGCGATCGCGGGGCGCCACCAGGTGCTGTGCGTGACCCACCTGCCACAGATCGCGGCCCTCGCCGAGGCGCACTTCGTCGTGACGAAGCGGGCCCTCAAGAACCGTACGGTGGCGGAGGTGGAGCGTCTCCAAAGCGACGCGCGAGTGGAGGAAGTGGCGCGCATGCTCGGCGGTGAGACAATTACCGACGCGGCGCGTCGTCACGCGCGCGAGATGGTCAAGCAGGGTCTGCGTTCCTAGGGCGGATCTTTCGAGAATGCAAAGGAAAAATCGCTTCTTCGTCGAGACGTTCGGTTGCCAGATGAACGTCAACGATTCGGAGAAGGTTGCCGGCTTGCTTCTCGCCGAGGGCCACGAGCGCGCCGCCTCGGCTGGCGCCGCCGACTTCGTCTTCATCAACACCTGCGCTGTTCGCGAGAAGGCTTCGCAGAAGCTGTATCACGCGCTGGGACGTCTGAAGAAGCTGCAGCGCCAACGGCCCAAACTCAGGATCGGGGTCGGCGGATGCGTGGCGCAACTCGAAGGCGAGCGCGTGCTAGAGCGCGCCGGGAACGTGGACCTGCTGGTCGGAACCCACAACGTGGCTTCGGTCCCCGGGCTGCTCGCGCGCGTGCTGGAAGGTGGCGGCGTGGCCGTCGACCTCGATCGGAAGGCGGATTCCTTCACGATCCCGGACCAGACGGTCGCGCATTCCAGCGCGGCGCGCGCCTACGTGACGGCGATGGAGGGCTGCGACCACGTGTGCAGCTTCTGCGTCGTACCGCGGACGCGGGGTACCGAGGTCTGCCGGCCTGTCGCCGCGATCGTAGAGGAAGTCCGCTCGCTGGTGGAGCGCGGCTATGGCGAGGTGATGTTGCTTGGGCAAACCGTGAACGCGTACCAACACGACGGCGTCGACTTCGCCGGGCTGCTGTCCACCGTCCATGAGGTCCCCGGCCTCGGCAGGTTGCGCTTCACGACATCACATCCGAGCCACGTGGACGAGCGCTTCGCCCGAGCCATGCGCGATCTGCCGAAGCTGTGCCCCTACCTTCACCTGCCTTTCCAGTCAGGCTCGGACCCTGTCCTGGACTCGATGCGTCGGGGCTATACGCGAGCCGAGTATCTGGAGAAGGTGGCGCTGCTGCGGGCCCATGTGCCCGATCTGGCGCTCACGGCCGACGCCATCGTCGGTTATCCCGGCGAAACGGAGGAGGATTTCCAGGCGACGGTTGAACTCGTGGAAGCGGTGGGCTTGGAAGGGTTGTTCGTCTTCAGCTACTCGCCGCGCCCCGGAACCGGCGCCCTGCGCCTCACGGACGACGTACCCGAAGTCGAAAAACGACGCCGCCTGCAGGTGTTGAACAGCCAGCAGCAACGCCTTCAGGCCGCGCGCAACCAAGCGCGGGTCGGGGCCGCCGAAGAAGTCCTGGTGGATAGCGTGGACGGCAGCGGCCGTGTCTCCGGCCGCAGCCGCCATTTCCGCATCGTGCATTTCGACGGGCCGGATGCCTGGCTCGGCAGGATCCTCACCGTGGACGTCACGGGGGCCGGCCCGAACTCGCTCACCGGCAGCGCGCGCGAGCAAACTCTTCATTGACGGTGGCTTCCGCGTTCCCTATATTCTCCTCTGAGGGCCAGCGGCATGCAGATCGAGATGACCATCAAGGGGCTGATGATCGACCCCATCACGAACATGCCCATCATCGTGCTGCGCGATCAGGACGGCCAGCGCATCCTGCCGATCTGGGTCGGCGTCTTCGAAGCCAACGCGATCGCGTTGCAGATCGAGAACGTGCAGACGCCGCGACCGATGACCCACGACCTGCTGAAGAACGTCATTGACGACCTGCGCGCCGAAGTGCGGCGGATCGTGGTTTGCGACCTGCGCGAGAACACGTTTTATGCCGAGATTCACCTGCGCGGCGCCGACGGTGATCGACGCGTCGATGCTCGTCCGTCCGATGCGATCGCGCTGGCGCTACGCACGCGCTCGCCGATCTTCGTGGAGCAGGCGGTGATCGACGGCGCCAGCAGTGCAGAGGCAAGCCGCGACTCCGATGTGGGGCGGCTGCGCCAGTGGCTCGAGGGCCTGTCCGAAGACGAGCTCGGCAAATACAAGATGTGATCCGCGCCACGCGTGGCGCGCCGCCCTCGACTTCCTGCCTTGACCCGCCGTGCCGGCTTTGCCTAAGATCCGGGGTTAGTCTCATGCTTCCCGCTTCCTCGAGGGCCCGGTGATCGCCATCGCGATTGCGAATCAGAAGGGCGGCGTTGGCAAGACCACAACAGCCATCAACCTGGCCGCGGCTTTCGCGATGCGCGGTCGCCGAACGCTGCTCATCGATCTTGATCCGCAGGCCAACTCGTCGATGACGTACGTCGATATCCGCGCGCTTCCAAAATCGATGTACGACGTGATCGGTGATGGCGCCCTGCTCACGGAAGTGATCGTGCCGACCGCGGTTCCCAACCTCGACCTCGCTCCTTCACGCATAGCACTCGCGAAGCTCGAGGCCAAGCTGGTCGGCGAGCTAGACGCGCACTTTCGCCTGAAGGATCGTCTCGAGGCGGTGAAGGGGAGCTACGACTTCATTTTGATCGACACGCCTCCGGCGCTCGGGCTCATCACCGTGAACGCGCTCGTCGCGGCCACGCACCTGCTGGTGCCGGTGCAGTCGAGCTACTTTGCGCTCGAGGGCACCGACGATCTGCTCGAAACCGTGGAGCGGATCCGCTCGCGCCCGAACCCGGACCTCAAGCTGCTCGGAGCCGTGATCACGCTCCACGACAAGCGCACGACACTCGCCCGCGATGTCCAGCAGGCGATCGCCGAAGTCTTCGGCGACAGGATCTTCCAGACCACGATCAGCAGAAGCATCCGTCTCGAGGAGAGCCCCGCGCATCGAGAATCGATCTTCACTTTCGCGCCCCAGT
The DNA here is from genome assembly GCA_964442185.1 of uncultured Acidobacteriota bacterium. Taxonomy (GTDB): domain Bacteria; phylum Acidobacteriota; class Vicinamibacteria; order Fen-336; family Fen-336; genus CADEEV01. Next base: position 30,327 of record CAYTWT010000229.1, on the reverse strand, counting down.
CGAGTGGGGCGTACGAGTACTATCGGCTCTGTGAGGAGGTTATCGAACGTGTCTAGCATCCGGCGCGCCGGCCTTCCCGAGACGCTGCGCATGCGCCACGACCCGCACTACGTCGATCAGCTCACGCGACCGGGCGGGCAACCGTTCGGTCAGCTGATCCCGATCGAGGACATCGACCCCAATCCGAACCAGCCGCGGCAGACGATGGGCGATCTCTCCGAGCTCGTGGCGTCGATCCGCGAGAAGGGCGTTCTTGAGCCGATTCTGGTGCGGCCGGTGGGTAGCCGCTTCCAGATCATCGCCGGCGAAAGGCGCTATCGCGCTGCGCTGGAGGTCGGCGTCGCCGAGATCCCCTGCGTGGTGCGTGACAGCTCCGACGCTGAGACGATGGAGCTGGCGCTCATCGAAAACCTGCAGCGCAAGGACCTGAGCGCCTTCGAAGAAGCCGACGCGTTGAAAATCCTAGCCGAAACGTACTCGTACACCCACGAGAAGATGGCCGAAAAACTGGGCAAGAGCCGGACCTCGCTTACCGAAACGCTCACGCTTTCGGCCATGCCCGAGCCGGTGCGACAACTTTGTCGGCTGGCCGACATTCAAGGTAAGTCATTGTTACTGCAGATAGTTCGCCAGCGTGATACCAAGAAAATGGTCGCGCTGATCGAACGCCTTCAAGCTGAGGGCACGACCCGCGAGACGGCCCGGAGGGCGTCCAAGGAAGACAAGAGCAAGGTGCAACGCGGCCGGCCGAAGCATTACACGTTTCGCTACCAGCCGAAGGAGAGGAGCTTCTCGCTCTCGCTCCAGTTCAAGAAATCCCAGGTCCCACGTGAAGAGATCGTGCGAGCGCTTCAAGCGATCATCGAGGACCTGATGAACGACGACCGGTAGTCTAGCGCTGGAACGTCAGGCGCTCTGTGAAGGCGCCGAGGCCGCGAGCGATGCCGTATCCCCACGCCGCCAGGACGTACGTGACAGCCAGGACCCGCGCGCGCTGCCACAGCCAAACGCCGACAACAGCCAGCGCCATACAGCACAGCGGCGCGATCACTTCGAGTTCCTTGCTGTAGCGCAGGAGGTTGGGGCCCGGTAGTCCGCCCGATCCGAGGCAGATGAGAAGGTAAGTGGCTCCCCAGGCCGTCACGAATCGTGCCGCAACTGGCTCGGACCTCTTGATCAGCATTAGATAGCCAACCGCCACGACGAGGGCGAATGGCCCGTAGAAGAGCCGTAGCCGGTGCGCGGCCTTGCGCACCCCGCGCAGCAGGTCTGTCGTCGGTTGCGCGTACGGGTCGTCGTGTTCCTCGACGGCCGGTTCGGCTGCAACCTTGCGCAGTCGCTCGAGGCGTTCGAGCACGATCGATTCGCCCTGCATCGCCACGCCGCGTCGCATGTCGAGGAAGACCGACGCGTAGCGGGCGTAGAAGAGGCCGCAGGCAAGCGTCGTGCCGAGCGCGCCCGCGATCGCCAGCCCAGCATGCCGCCGCCAGGAACCCGCGGCCCGATCGAACGTGATCTGGAGCGCGAGGAAGAGCGGCATCAGCAGCCCGAGGTTGATGACCGACTGCGTGTAGGTGAGCAGCGCCAGAGCCACGAGCCCGGCGAGCCAGAGAACGTTCCGAGGGCGATCCGTCTTCGCGGCGCACGCAAGCAGGACCAGGATGACCAGCGCATCGGCAGCGTGGCCGGTGAGCGCGGGGAAATAGGCGAGCGAGAGACGGACGAGGAAGATTGGCAGCAGGACGAGTGCGGAAGCCGAACCCAATGCCGCCGGCGGCGAGAGTCGCAGCCGCCGTGCGATCGCGAACACGACGAGGGCCTCGAGGCTGTTGAGCGCGGCCGGCACGATCGAGACCGCGAGCTCTGGCGAGAATCGGAACAAGCTCACCAGCGGGCCGCACAGCAAGTAGAAGACCGGCGGATAGGGGAAGGCGTACCAGTGCCCGTTCTCGAACTGCAAGCCGAGGCTGTAGCGAAACTGGTTGTCGGTGAAATTGGCGAGGAAGGGCACGACGCCCTGGCGAGCCAACTCGCGCACGAAGAGCGCGTGGACCCGCACGTCCGGGTAGTAGAAGCGCGGGTGCAGCAGCATGGTGAGCCGCAGCGCCAGCGCGAAAAGAACGATCACGACCAGCGCGGATCGGAGGCGCGGAGCAAGAGCCTCGGGCACGCCGAAGGCCAGGCCTGCCCAGCTGCGACGCCACAGCACGAGTGCCAGGGCGAGAGCCGCCACGACGACGTAGGGTCCGGCTCCTTCCCGCAGGATGCGCTCCGCGGCGAGCGGGTCGACCGCCGTACCAATGAGAATGGCCAGGAGCATGAGGCCCGCATGCGCGGCGGGAAGCAGCAGGCCCGCCCCCGCGAGCCGCGGCGCCACCGCGCTGACAGCGACGACGAGACCGGCACGCCACGCCGCGCCATCCAAAAGGCCAAAGCGTCCGCTTCCGTCTCGCCCGAGCGTAACCCAATCGAGCGCGATGCCGAGTGGCCGCGGGTTGTCGGACGGCGCGTCGATCAAAAGCGTGAAGGGATGACGACCTTCGAGGCGGGGGAGCGGGAACGAGTACACCCGATAGGCCTCCCCCGCCTCGGCCTGGATCTCGAACGAGGCCACGGTTCGCCCTTCGACAGCCAGCCTAACCTGTGCTGGCTCAACGAAATGCCGTCGTGCCCGCAATCGAAGCTGGAAGCCGTCTCCGCTCGCGCGCAGCGGCAGTTGAAGCTGTGCCGAAGGACTCGTCCAGCGGAAGATGGTGGGCCCGTCGCGTTCCCAGTCGTCGCGAAAGCCGCGCAGTTGCGGCTCGTCGTTCGGGCCCAGCTTGAAGATGACGTCGCGGGCGAGCCAGGCGCCCAGCGTCGGTGCGCCGTAGCCGCAGAGCGCTGCGCCGAGGACGAGGCCAGCGCTAGGGAGCCAGGACCGCCGCGTAGTAGTCGCAGATCCCGCTGCGCAGGATCTCCTCGCGTATCACGCGCATCGTCGAGCCGTAGAGCTTCTTGTACTGCTCGGCCGGCCGGATGTGGTGGCCATTCTCGATGCCGTGGAGCAGGTGCCCGATCAGGTTGAGCCGGGAGAGTGTCGGGATGTCCTCGATCACGAGCACGCGGCCGTCCGGCTTGAGCATCCGCTTCGACTCCGCGAGCACGGCCCGCGCGTCGTCGTCGGCGAGGTGGTGGAGCAGGCCGAAGATCAGGATCTGGTCGAAGCGCGCGTCGGGCAGCTCGACCTTGCGCGCGTCCCCGACGATGAAGCTGCCCTTGCGCGTCTTGCGTGCGTGATCGATGTAGCGCGCGTTCAGGTCGACACCCACATAGTCGTCGCCCTCGAACAGATCGGCAAAGGCGCCGGGCCCGCACGCGAGATCGAGGCAGCTGAGTTTCCTGCCAAGCCGCAGCTCGCGCCGGATCAGCGCGCGGATCGCCGTGAAATCGCTCTCGAGAAGGCTGCGGAAGAAGATGAAGAGGACAGGGTTGTCGGAGACGCGCTCCACGACCTTCTCGAAGAATGACATGGACCTAGACCGACCTCAGGATCATCAGCATCGCGACTTCCATCGCCGCGGCCAGCACGGACACGGCCGTCCGCGTCTTTGGGTGCATCACGTTGGCCGCGGCCAAGTTCGCCATCTCTCGCAACGACCTCCAGGCGCGCAGGTTAACCGCGAAGCGGGGCCGTGCGCAAGGTTCGCCAGGAGTTCTGCTATGATCCCGACCGGTCGCGGCGCCGCCGCCCCCACAACCTAATGAAGCGCAAGACCAGGCTCAGCCGAAGCGTTCGCATGGCCCGCAAGATCGTCTGGGCGATCTTGGATCGCCACCATCCGATCCTTGCCCACCTGATCCCGATCCGGCGCTGCAACCTGGCATGCTCGTACTGCAATGAGTACGACGCGGTTTCGAAGCCCGTGGCGACCGACGTGTTGCTCGCGCGCATCGACAGGCTCGCCGAGCTCGGCACTGCGGTGCTCACCTTCAGCGGCGGCGAGCCGATGCTGCACCCCGACCTCGACAAGCTGGTCGCGCGTGGCCGCGAGCGCGGCTTGTTCGTCACGCTGATCACGAACGGCTACTACCTGTCGCCGGAGCGGATCGAAAAGCTGAACGGCGCGGGGCTCGATCACCTGCAGATCAGCGTCGACAACCTGGAGCCGGACGAAAGCTCGATGAAGAGCCTGCGCCTGCTCGAACCGAAGCTGAAGTGGCTCTCGGAGCACGCCGACTTCACGGTGGCGATCAATTCGGTCGTGGGCAGTGGGATCCGCAACCCCGAGGACGCGCTCAGCGTGGCGAAGCGCGCGCGTGAGCTCGGCTTCATGAGCTCGATCGGGATCATCCACGACGGCCACGGCCAGCTGAAGCCACTGGGCGCACGCGAGCTGAAGGTCTACGAAGAGTTACGCAGCTTCAGCGGGCGTAGCATCATGCGCTTCAACCACCTCTTTCAGGACAACCTCGCCCATGGCGTCGGCAACGACTGGAGCTGCCGGGCAGGGGCTCGCTATCTCTACGTGGATGAGGCCGGGCTCGTGAGCTACTGCTCACAACAGCGTGGGCAGCCGGGGATTCCGCTCCTCGAGTATGGCAAGACAGACATCGAGCGCGAATACAAGACACAGAAGTCCTGCGCGGCCTACTGCACCGTGAACTGCGTGCAGCAGACAGCGATCCTCGACAACTGGCGTTCACCCCAGAAGGCGCTGACGATGCTGCCGACCAAGGCGCCAGGCTTGCCTTCCGCTCCTGTGCCACCGCCCGGTCGCGTTCTCGCGGGCTAGCGCGGCGCATGCGCAGCCTCGTCACCGGAGCTTCGAGCGGCATCGGCGCCGCCTTTGCCCGAGCGCTGCGGCGCCGCGGCGACAAGCTGATCCTGGTCGCCCGGCGTGCCGACCGGCTCGAGACGCTGGCCCGGGAGCTGGGCGGACCCGACGTGGTGGCCGTTGTGCCCGTCGATCTCACCCAGGCAGGAGCGGTGGAGGAGATCGCAAAGGCGGTCGAGGCGCAGGGGCTCATCGTCGACACGCTCGTGAACAACGCGGGTGTTGGCCACACCGGCCGGTTTCTCGAGGAGCCGCCCGAGCGGATCCTGGGCATGCTCGACCTGAACAATCGAGCGGCCGTGGCGCTGACCCGCCGCTTCGTCCCCGGGATGGTCGCGCGCAAGCGCGGCGCCTTGATCAACGTGGTCTCGACGGCGGCCTTCCAGCCGGTGCCGTATCTCGCGGTCTACGCCGCGTCAAAGGCCTTCCTGCTTTCCTTTACTGAAGGGCTCGCGACCGAGCTTGCCGGAACGGGGGTGCGTGTTCAGGCGCTTTGCCCGGGCCTGACGGCGACCGAGTTCCAGGAGCTGGCAGGCACCGACCAGGTCGCCTTCAACAAGACGGGCGCGATGACGCCCGAAGCCGTGGTCGCCGCGTCCCTGGCCGGGCTCGATTCTGGCGCCCTGCGCGTCGTCCCCGGCTTCCTGAACCGCGTCACGCTCGCCGCCCAATGTTTTTTGCCGCGGGCGCTCGTGCGCAAGGTCGGGGCCAAGCTGTTCGAACCCGGCCACTGAGTTTTTCGTAGCAGGCCTTCCAGTACCCCTCGCCGGCTGGTACCATCTCCAGTCGACCCGGGGCAGCGGATCGTTCTGCGCCGACGCTTCTGGCGCCAGGAGAAGAGTATGGAGCCGGCTCCCAAGCAGGCGGCGAGCACGACGGCCTTCGCCGAGTACGACTACAGCAACTTCTACTACGGGGCGGGGGATGACCCCCTGAACCTGCTGAAGCCGTTCTCCGAGTGGTACGCCGAGGCCATTCCCAACGGGTACTACCTCTACTCGGAGCCGCTGTTGACCGCTCCCACCACCCGGGTCACGGTCAAGAACCGCAAGACGGGCAAGCCTGTCGAGTTGCTGAACCTGGCCTCCTACAACTACCTGGGCATCTCGTACCGGCCCGAGGTCAAGAAGGCTGCGATCGAAGCGACCCTGAAGTATGGCCTGGGCGCCTCGGGCTCGCCGATGCTCTCGGGCACGTTCGAGATCCACAAGCAGCTCGAAGCGGCCGTCGCCTCGTTCAAGGACAAGCAAGCCGCGATCCTGTTCCCGACCGGGTACAGCGCCAACGTCGGTTTCATCTCCGCGCTGATGCGCGCGGGCGACAACATCCTGCTCGACCAGTACTCGCACGCCTCGATCGTGGATGGCGCAATCCTCGCCAAGTCGAAGACCATCTTCTTCCGCCACAATAACCCGATGGACCTGGAGCGCAAGCTCCTGAAGTGTAGAGGCAAGAAGCTGGTCGTCGTCGAAGGTGTCTACTCGATGGACGGCGACGTGTGCGCGCTGCCCGAGATCGTCGAGGTGGCGAAGCGCCACGGCGCCCGGATCCTGATCGACGAGGCGCACTCGACCTTTCTGTTCGGACCGAATGGGCGCGGCGTCGCAGAGCACTTCGGGCTCGACAACGAGGTCGATTTCCACCTGGGCACGTTCTCGAAGAGCCTGGGCGGACAAGGCGGCTTCGTGTGCGGCTCGAAGGACCTGATCGACTACGTGAACGCCTTCGGGCGCTCGCGCTTCTTCTCTTGCAACCTGGCGCCGATGGTCGCGGCCGGTCTCAAGGCGGGCCTCGAGATCTCGGAGAACGAACCGCAACTGCGCGCGAAGCTGTGGAGCAACGTGGCCTACATGCGGCGGCGCTTCGCCGAGGAGGGCATCGACATCGGCAAGTCGACCTCTCAGGTGATGCCGGTGCTCGTCAACAACGACTCGAAGGTCTTCAGCGTGGCCGAGAAGGTCCAGGACCGCGGCCTCTTCCTCCAGCCCGTCACCTACCCGGCCGTGCCGAAGCACAAGTCGCGGCTGCGCATTTCGATCTCCGCTGCCCACACAGAGCAGGATCTCGAGTTCGCGACGCAGGTGATCGCCGGTGTCTTGCGCGAGGAGGGGATCATTTCGTGAGCGACGGCAAGACCCGCTACGGCTACGCCGACGCCATCAGCGGGTTCTTCGAGTTCCCGACCGAGAACGCTCGGCGCATCCTGCCGCCGCACTTGGAGCCGGTCGAGCCCCACCATGGCACGAGCATCTTCGCGATGACCGTGTTCGACTTCAACCAGAGCATGGTCGGTGCGTACGGCGAGGTGGTGATGGCCGTCATCGTCTCGCCGCTCGTGAAGCCGGGTGAGCGGCTCCCCAAGTCCGCCTTCTATCCCTACCAGGTGGCCACCACGACGCAGGCGGCGCGCGAGCACGCCATCGAGCGCTGGCACCTGCCGCACTGGATGGAAGACGTGGACGTGAAGTTCGTGAAGGAAGGCCGCAAGCTCTCCGCGTACGTCCAGGCCGGCGGCGCTCCGGTCGCCAATCTCACGATCGCCGACCATTCCTGGGCCCCGGTCTCGCACCTGTATCAGTCCTTCATGAAGAACGACGCGGGCGCCTACCTCGCGAACATCGTGATGGAAGGGGAGCAGAGCGAGCACGAGGAGGAGCAGGGTCTGCTGGTGCTCCACGAGCACGCCTTCAACAAGGACCTCGCGATCTCCGACGTCTACGACGTGCCGTTCCGAGAGCTGTGGATGCGCGGCGGCCAGCAGAGCTTCGACCCGCTCATCACCCTGCAGACCGTCTGAGCGGCGTCTTCGTCGTCTTCAACCCGCGCTCGGGGAAGGGACGCGGAGCCAATTTCGTGGACCCGGTGCTGGACGCGCTCAGGAGCCAGGGGCTCGAGGTCGGCCACGGGCTCACCACCAAGGCCGGCGACGAAGCGCGGCTGACCCTCGAGGCGATCGGCCAGGGCTACCGCACCATCGTGGCGGTCGGCGGCGACGGCACCTGGAGCAATGTCGGCAACGCGATCCTCGGCTCCGGCGTGCGCGCGCGACTCGGGCTCGTGCCGGGCGGCACGGGCTGCGACCTCGCCAAGTCCCTTGGCATCCCGCCGCGCGACGTGCGGGGCTGCGCCAGGATCGTGAGCGACGGCCATGTCCGTAGCATCGACGTGGGCCGGATCGAGAGCCGCCACTTCCTGAACATCGCCGGCTTCGGCTATGACGTGGCCGTGCTCGAGGACTCCTGGAACGTGGCGTACCTCGAAGGGCCGCTGCTCTACCTGTACTGTGCGCTGCGCCAGCTGGGTTCGTTCCCCGGTTTTTCGGTCGAGATGGCCGACGACGCTGCGCCGGCGCGAAAGCGGGAGCTGTTGATGCTCGTGATCGCGAACGCGCGCGTCTTCGGCGGCGGTTTCCAGATCGCCCCCGCCGCCGATCTCGGCGACGGGCAGCTCGACGCCGTCGCCTTCGGCAACATGGGCTTCTTCGCCCGCCTCCGGATCATGCAGCGGCTGCTCGCTGGGACGCACGGCGCCTCTGCGCACGTCGAAAGCACGCGGGTTCGGCGCCTCAGGCTGAGCTTCCCGGAGCCGCCGGCCTACGAGACCGACGGGGAGTGGAACCGCGCGGGCTCAACCCAGTTTGACGTCGAGAGCGTGCCGGCGGCTCTCGACGTGCTTGTTCCCGCGAGCGCCTGAGATGGCGGCGGGCCTGTTCCGCCCGTTGCGCGGCGCGCTGTCGCTCCTCGGCGTGGTGCTCTGGTTCGCCGTGAATGCGCCGCTTTGCTACCTGGTCGCCCTGCCGCTGGGCGCGGCTTGGCCTTCCAGGCGAAGGACGATCGTGTCGCTCTTCATGCGTCACATGTCGCGCGGGATCCTGTTCCTGTTCGAGCTCGGCGGTGCGCGCTTCGCGCGGCGGGGCGTCCTGCCGACCGCTGGCCCCGCGCTGGTCTTGATGAACCACCAGTCCCAGCTCGACATCCCGATTGTGGTGCTGATGGGCCGCCCGTACGTGCCCGCATTCGTCCCGCGCGTGCTGTACACGCGCTGGTACATCCCGCTGGTGGCGCCGTCCATCTGGTTGCTCCGCTGTCCCGTGGTCGACCCGCGACGCGATCCGAAGGGAGCCCTCGAGGCGATGCGCCTCGCCGGCCGCGAGCAGCAACACGGCCTGGTCGTTTTTCCTGAGGGGCATCGGAGCCTTGACGGAGAGCTGCGGCCGTTCCGGAGCGCCGGCACGGTCGCGGCCCTGACCGAAAGGCGGCTGCCGGTCTACCTGGTGGTGCTCGACGGGCTTTGGGAGGGCCGTCGCTTCGTCGACTTCCTCGGCAACGTTCCGAAACTGCGCGGCGAGACCGAAGTGCTAGGCCCCTTTCTGCCACCGGCGGACGAGACTGGCCTGCCCGGCTTCGTCGAGGAATGCCGCGGGCGCATCGTCGCGCACCTGGGAGAGATGAGGCGGCGGCGTGCCGGCGCGTGAGGCGGCGCAGGCGCTCGTCCGCGAGCGCGCGTCCCGAGCAGCTGTCCGGCCCGAGGCGGCTGCCCTCGCGCGGGCTCTCGCGAGCGCGGGGGGCGGGGCCGTGCGAGCCGTCGTCTTCTTCGGCTCGCAGCGAAGCCAGGCGGCCGCGCGCAACGAATGGAGCGCCTTCGATCTCTTCGTCCTGACGAGCGACTACGGGCGCTTCTATCGTGGGCTTCGAGAAGCGGGACAGTTGCGGCGCTCGCCGGCGCTTGTCGCCGGGCTCAACCGCTGGCTGCCGCCGAACCAGATCTCCTTTCGCGCCGTGGCTGAAGACGGCCGCGACCTGCACGGCAAGTGCGCTGTGATCGACGAGAAGGCCTTCGCCCGGGAGACCTCCGCGGCGCGTTGCGATCACTTCTGCGCCGGCCGGCTCTTCCAGCCGGCGGAGCTCTTGTACGCGGCCGACGCAGGCGCGCACGCTGGCGCCCTCGACGCGCTGGCCTCCGCCCATCTCGTGACACTCGACTGGATCCGGCCCTGGCTGCCCGAGAGCTTCGACGCGGCCGAGTACTGTCGTAGGCTGCTGAGCGTCTCCCTGTCGCGGGAGATCCGGCCCGAAGCGACGGGCCGCGCAGGCGCGCTCTTCGAGGCACAGCGCTCGGAACTCGTGCCGCTCTACGCTCGTCTGTTGGAGGCGTATCGCGAGGACGGCGCGCTGCGCAGCGCAGGTCCGGAGCGGTATGCCCTCGCGCAACCGGTGGCGTCAGACGAGCGCAGCAGAGCCGAAGCCTATTTCCGGCGTTCGCTGTTCCGGGCCACCGCCCGTTGGGCGAAGTACGTGCTGACCTTCGAGGCCTGGCTCGAGTACATCGTGCGCAAGGCGGAGCGGCACAGTGGCGAAAAGGTCGTTCTCGCGCCGCGCGAGCGGCGCTTCCCGCTCGTGTTTCTCTGGCCGCGGGTCTTCCGGTATCTTCGTGACAAGGACAAACGGCGTTGACCCCCTCTCTCGTCGCGCTGATCGCGACTCTCGGCCTCGCGTCCGCGTCCATGCTCGCCTTTGCGACCTTCGGGCGGCGCGACGCGGACGCGGAGCGCAAGGGCGCCCAATTCCTGATGGGCATCGGGAACTTCCTTGTCCACTGGTTGATGTGGGTGATCTCGCCTGCTGAGCGATTCCTTCTCGCGATCGGCGCAGGCCCCGACGCCCTCAACTTCGCGGGCTTGGCTTTCGGTGCCCTCTCGGGCCTGCTGATCGCGACCGAGCATCTGGAGCTGGGTGGCTGGGCGATCGCGCTGGGCGGCATCTGCGACATCCTCGACGGCCGGCTCGCGCGCGCCCTCAAGCTCGACTCCAGCTACGGGAAGTTCATCGACAGCACCCTCGACCGCTTCGTCGAGGTGTTCGCGTTCCTGGGCTTCGTCGTGTTCCTGCGCGGCTTCACGTGGGGGCCCCTGCTCGCGACCGCCGCCATCACGGGCTCGCTGCTGGTCAGCTACACGCGAGCGCGCGGCGAGAGCGTTGGCGTGCTGTGCAAGGAGGGCCTGATGCAACGCGCCGAGCGTCTGGTGCTGACCTGCCTGGCCTGTTTCGCGGATGCGCCGCTCTCGAGCGCGCTCGAGGTCGCATCCGGGAGCATCGTCCTCTGGAGCGTGGCGCTCATCGCCGCGGGCACGTTCCTGACCGCTGCGCACAGAACCTTCTGGATCTCGGCCCGCCTGCGCGAGGCCGGTCGCCAATAGCCGTGAGCGGAGGTGCGCCTTCGACGCCCGCAGTCCGGTCGCTGCGCGAGGCGGGGATCGCGTACACCGAGCATCTCTACAGATACCAGGAGCGCGGGGGCACGGCGACATCGTCGCAGGCCCTGGGCGTGGAAGAGCACGCGGTCGTCAAGACGCTGGTGCTGGAAGACGAGGCGGGCGAGCCGCTCCTGATGCTGATGCACGGCGATCGCGAGGTGAGTCTGAAGGCGCTCGCGCGCCAGGCCAAGCGCCGCTCCCTGCGCTTGTGCGATCCGCAGGCCGCGAGCCGCCACACCGGCTATCTCGTGGGAGGCACTTCGCCCTTCGGCACGCGCAAGACGCTGGCGGTCTTCGCCGAGCGCACGATCCTGTCGCTGCAGCGGGTCTTCGTCAATGGCGGCAGTCGCGGCTTTCTGGTGGGTCTCACGCCTGCCGACCTGGTCCGGGTACTACAGCCGACGCTGGTCGACGTCGCGCTCGAGGGCTAGAAGCTAGAGGCCGCGCAGGATCTTGGCGGTCGTCACGGCCTGGCCGGCGTGGCGCTGCGCGTGCTCCGCCGCGTGGAAGAGCAGTCCGAGGACGTTGCTCGGAAGCTGCGCGCGGCCGACGCCGCGGGGCTCGAGCAGGAGCCCGCGGGGCGTCTCGCGCAATTGAGCAGTGGCGCGAGCCAGCGCCGCCGTCAGTTCGCCCAGCAGCGACGCGGCTTCGCCGCGCGGCTGCTCTTGTGTTTCGGCAGCCGCGGCCTGCTTCTGTGCGTCCGTAAGCGCCTCGCCACGGGCGTAGGCGAGAAGCCGATCGGTCGCGCCGCCCGTGTGCCGGATGTGGAACGCGACCGAGGCTGCGCCGCCGGGCCGAGCCCAGAGTTGTTCGACGGACAAGTCCTCGGCAGCGCGCGCGAGTTCCTCACCGGCGTGCACGAAGGCGTGGGCGACCGGCATCAGCCACGGGTCGATCCCGTCGAGCTCTCCGCGCAGCCAGGGCTCGGGCGGCATCAGCGTTTCTCCAGGGTAGCGAGCACTTCGCTCGATCGCGCCCCCGCGCGCGCCGCCAGCGTGTCGGCCTCGCTCGAGACCGCCTTCCGGAAGGCCTCGTCGTGAAGCTGCGTGAGGTTGGTCAAGACGTTGCGGTGCGCGCCCCAGATGCCGGTCTCGAGGCAGCGCGCTCCGACTTCGAGGTCCGAGCGCGAGGCGACGTTCCCGAGCCGGGCCATCTCGAGCATCGGCTCCCAGGCACGATCCGCGATCCGCATCGTGGACAGCGGCACAAGGATGGCCTGGCGCAGGCCGGCCTGCAGCGCCGCCTCGCGTGCCGCCGCGCGCTCGGGCGTGTCCTGCGGCAGTCCCAGGGCCGCGATGTAGTCGCCGAAGGCGCTGGTGTCGGCGTCGATCATCGGCAGCAGCTCCTCCATCGCCCGGTGTAACGGAGGGATCAGCCGGCGCATCACTGCGTCCTGCGCCTCGAACTTGCGCTTGCCGTAGGTCATCCAGCCCATCATCGCGCCGAGGCCGGCGCCCAGGCTCGCGACCAGCGCCGCCGTCGATCCGCCGCCGGGGGCGGCGCTGCGCGAGCCCACCAGTTCCACGAACTGGCGCACCGTCAGGCCGGCGAGCGGCTCAGCGCCTTGGCTTGCGATCAGTTGCTCGATCACGCGCTTGCCGGGCACGAAGGGCGTCACGGCGGAGAGCCCGAGTCGCTCCACGGCCAGGCGGATCTTCTGGGACTCCGCGATCACGAACAGCTGCTCCTTGGCGATGTAGTGCTCGGCAGCGGCGAGCAGCGCGTCGCGCGGGATCAGCCCAACCAGCTCCGACCCGGCCACGCCCAGCTTCAGCTTCGCCGCCTCCTCGACGCAGGCTTCGAAGGCCGCGTGCGGCGGCGTGATCGTGTAGTCGTCGAGGTTCATCGAGACCTGGGCCAGGCCGTACTCCTCGACCCACCAGCCGATTGCCTTCACGGCCTTGAGGCGGCCTGGCTCGCCCGGTCCGCGCCCCTGCTCGCGCAGGTTGAGGGCGATGCGATGCGCCTGCTCCTTGGTGCCGAGGATGTTGACGTTGTAGGCGATCAGGAAACCGCGTGCGCCCGTGGCTGTCGCGCCCCACTCCGGCACGAATCTGGCGGGGCCGAAATCGGGCATCCACTCGGGCTGGCGGAGCTTCTCGGCGAGGCCCTCGTACTCGCCCTCGCGGATCTGCTTCAGGCTCTTGCGATGTGCCTGTTGCGAGGCCGCTTCGTACAGGAACACCGGGATCCCCAGCTCCTCCGCGACGCGCCGCCCGAACTCCCGGGCACATGCCACGCAGTCGTCCATCGTGACGCCTGAAACCGGCACGAACGGACACACGTCCAGAGCGCCCATTCGTGGGTGCCCGCCGCTGTGTTTGCGCATGTCGAGGAGCTGCCGGGCGAGCCGGGCGGAGGCCAGGGCGCCTTCGACGACGGCCTCGGGCGAGCCCACGAAGGTGAAGACCGTGCGGTGGGTCGAGGCGCCCGGGTCCACGTCGAGCAGGCTGCAGCCCGGCGTCTTCCGAATGCTGTCGGCGAGCTTGTCGATCATGGCCCGGTCGCGGCCTTCGGAGAAGTTGGGGACGCACTCGACGATCTTGGCCACCTTGCCTCCAGGGACGAGAGCAGGATCTTACCCCGAGGCCCCGAGTTCGGCAGTTCTGGAGCTGCACTTGGGCTACGATAAACGCCAGTGGTGAGACCTCGGTGACGCTGCTCGATCGCTTCCGCCGGCGGCCGGCCTGGGAGCACGAAGACCCCAGCGTACGCCTCGAAGGGGTGCGCGAGCTGGCGTCGGGGGAGCAGGAGATCCTGACCTCGTTGGCCCGGAGTGACTCGGATGCCCGCGTGCGGCGCTCGGCTCTCAAGCGGGTTACCGCGCTGCCCGTCGTCGTCGGCGCGGCGCGCGCGGATAGCGACGAGGGCGTGCGCGAGGAGGCACGGGCTTGCCTTCTGGAGGTAGCGCGCGGAGCTGACGAGGCGGCGGCCCGCACGGCCTTTGGCGCGCTCGGGGACACCCGGTCGCTGACCACACTCGCGAAGGGAGCGGCCGTTCCCGCACTGCGAGTCGAAGCGGCGGGCCGGCTTGCGGACGAGCACGCGCTCGCGAACGTAGCGAGGAGCGCCGAGGATCCGGCCGTGCGACGCGAGGCGCTCGCGCGCGTCGCCGACGCGTGGCTGCTGCTCGAGATCGCCCAGAGGACCGAGCACAAGGATGTCGCGATCGGGGCCGTCGACCGGATCGACGATCTCGAAGCGCTGCGGCTCCTCGCCGGGAAGGCCAGGAACGGTGCGGCGTCGCGTCGCGCCGCCGCACGGCTGGTAGCCCTTCTGCCCAAGCCGGAGCCAGTGGCGCCGGTCGAAGCGTTGTCCGAAGCGCCGGCGACGGAAGCGGCCACCCCTGACTCGGACCCGGTCGCAGCGCCGCCCGCCGCAGCCGAGGCGCCGGAGCCTGCCCCGCCCGTGCTCGCCGAGGCGCTGGCAGTCGCGACGCCAGAGCTCGTCTCCCAGGCCGCAGCGCCCGCTCCGGCGGGGCCCTCGGCCGCCGAGGTCCGGCAGGCACAGGAGAAGGAGCGTCGAGAGCGCCTGGCGCGAATCGAGGCGCTCGCGCAGCGGCTCGAGTCACTGGGAGCGGGCGCGAGCCTCACGCTCCGCGACGCCGATGCCGCCTTGCGGGAGGTCCGGATCGCGCACGCGGACCTGGAGAAGGTGGCTCCGAAGCTGACGCAGCGGGTGCGGGCGGCGCGCGCGGCCGTGTTCGCGAAGAGCCAGCCGCTGCGCGAAGCCGAGGACTGGACGCGCTGGAGCAACGCGGGGGTCCAGGAGCAACTCTGCGAGCGCGTGGCAGGACTCGCCGGGCGCGAGGACCTCGAGAAGGTCGCGCTCGAGCTGCGGGAGTGCGACCAGCGCTGGTCGGAAGCGCGCCACGCGCCGCGCGATCAGGCCGAGGCGCTGCGTCAGCGCTACCAGGCCGTGCGCTCGAAGCTGAAGGAGCGGCTCGACGCCTTCTTCGAGAAGAAGAACCAGGCCGAGCGCGAGAACTTGAAGCGGAAGCAGGCGCTGTGCGAGCAGGCCGAGGCCCTCGCCGAATCCACCGACTGGGTGAGGGCCGCCGAAGAGCTGAAGGCCCTGCACGCGCTCTGGAAGGAGATCGGGCCTGCGCCGCGCGGGCGGGCAGAGGCGGCCTGGCAGCGCTTCCGCACGGCGTGCGACCTTTTCTTCAGGCGCAAGCAGGAAGACCTGAGGCAGCGCAAGGAACAGTGGACCGCGAACCTGGCCTCGAAGACCGCGCTCATCGAGAAGGCCGAGGCGCTCGCCGCTTCCACCGACTGGGAAGCCGCGGTCGCCGAAGTGAAGAAGCTGCAGGCCGAATGGAAGGGCATCGGAGCGGTGCGCCGCAGCAAGTCCGAGGCACTCTGGGAACGCTTTGCAAAAGCCGGCGCCGCCGTCTTCGAGCGCTACAAGCATCGCGACGAGATCGCGGCCGCCAGCCAGCGGGCCGAACGCGAGGCGCTGTGTATCGAAATCGAAGCGCTCGCTCCACAGCCCGACGGCTCCGCTGCGCCGGACGGTCTGGCTGCCGCCATCGCCGCGCTCCAGGTGCGGGCGCGGCAGGCGACGGGCCTGCCGGCGATCGAGGAGGCCGCCTTTGCCGCGCGCTTTGCCCTGGCCCGGAACAAGCTGGTCGCGGCCTGGCCCGCAGCGTTCAAGGGCACCGACCTCGATCCGGAGATGAACCGGGCCCGCAAGGAGAAGCTGCTCTCGAGGCTGGAGGCGCTTCTAGCGCGAGCCGAGGCCGCGCCGCCGGACCCCGGTAGCCTGAGCGGAGACGATCTGGCCCGCCGGCTGAAAGAAGCGCTCGCCAGCAATACGATGGGCGGCAAGGCCGACGCCGACGCCCGGCGCAAGGCCGAGGCCGACGAGGTCGAGTCGATGCGTGAGGCCTGGCGCCGTCTGGGCCCGGTTCCCGGCGAGGCTGGCGTGCTTCTCGAAGCGCGCTTCGAGAAGGCCTGCGCGCCGTTTCTTTCCCGGTTCCAGCGGCCACGCAAGCCCGCTTCGCGGATCGGAGCCGGGATCGCCTGAGGGAGCTGGAGCGGCACGCGGCGCTGACGCAGATGCTCGAGGCCGCGCTCGTGCGCGCGAGTCCCGAACCCGGTGAGGCCTTCCCGTGCCCGTACCTTCCCGGCCGCGAGGCGCGTCATCTGACGCTCGTGCCCAGGCCGCTCTCGGCGCCTGTCTATCACGCGCTCATGGATCTCAACTTCCGGCGCATGGGCCCGGTCTTCTACCGCCCCGTGTGCGAGAGTTGCTCCGCCTGTCGCATGCTGCGCGTGCCGGTGGCCGGTTTTGCACCCTCGCGAGCACAGCGACGGGCCCGGCAGCGAAATCACGACGTCAGCGTCCGGATCGGTGCGCCGCAGCCCTCGGGCGAGAAGCTCGAGCTCTACCGTGCCTATCTCGACGCCCGCCACGTCGGCTCGATGGACGGCTCGCTGGAGGAGTTCGAGGGGTTCTTGTATTCGAGCGGGATCGACACGCTCGAAGTGGAATACCGGGCGGGCGGGAAGCTCCTCGGCGTGGGCATCGTGGACGTGGCGCCGCTAGCCCTGTCGGCGGTCTATTTCTACTTCGACCCTGCGCAAGCGGCGCGTTCGCCCGGCGTCTTCAACGTGCTATGGCTCCTGGATGAAGCCGGGCGGCGAGGAGCGCCTTGGCTCTACCTGGGCTATCACGTGGCAGAAGCCGCTACGATGCGCTACAAGGCCTCCTTCTTTCGAAGCGAGGTGCTCGGGCCCGAGGGCTTTCGTGCCTTGACAGCTCACAAGTCCGGGGCTAGCCTCGAAGCGCGATGACTGAGATTCACACCTACATGGAGGCCCTGATGCTGGCGGAGGAGGCTCCGCTCTTCCTGGATCCAGGTCGGGTGCTCTTCGAGCAGGGGGAGCCGGGGTGCGACATGTACATCGTCCGCTCGGGCTTCGTCCTGCTCAAGGTGAGCGGCAGCGAGGTCGAGAAGGTGGGGCCCGGCGGCTTCCTCGGCGAGATGGCGCTCGTCGACCCCGCCCCGCGCAGCGCCTCTGCCGTCGCGGGCGAGAACTGCTCCGTGGTCGCGATCAGCGAAGCGACTTTTCACGATCTCGTCACACAG
Source organism: uncultured Acidobacteriota bacterium (assembly GCA_964442185.1). Classification (GTDB taxonomy): domain Bacteria; phylum Acidobacteriota; class Vicinamibacteria; order Fen-336; family Fen-336; genus CADEEV01. Next base: position 13,166 of record CAYTWT010000229.1, on the reverse strand, counting down.
GTGCCGGGCTTCGCGCTCGAAGTCATGCGCGCGATGGCGCGGCGGCTGCGTCAGAGCAACGCGGGCCCCTGAACCGCTTCCGGGTTTCTTGCTAAGTGGGCGTGTCGAAGCTCCAGGGCCCCGGACGCGTCGGGGCTCTCAGCGCCTTGTGCAGCTCGGACAGGTAACGTCTCCGACTCCACTCTTCGGCGCCGAAGCGGGCGAGATGCGGCGTGTACACCTGGCAGTCCACGACCTTTACACCCCAGAGGGCGAATTGCTCGCACAGCGCCACGAACGCGAGCTTCGAGGCGTCGGGCTCGAGCGCGAACATCGACTCCCCGAAGAAGGCCGCCCCCAGCGAAATGCCGTACAAGCCTCCGACCAGCCGCTGCTCCCGCCATGCCTCGACCGAGTGGGCGACGCCGCGACGATGCAGCTCGGTATAGGCGTCCTTCATCTCGCGCGTGATCCAGGTTTCCTCCTGCCCGGGACGCGGCGTCCCTGCACAGGCCTCGATCACCTTGCAAAAGGCCGTGTCCAGGCTCAGGCGGTACGGCGCCTTGCGCGCGACCTTGCGCAGGCTGCGCGGCACGTGCAACGCGTTTGGGCGAAGCACCAGGCGAGGATCGGGAGAGTGCCAGAGGATCGGCTGGCCCTTCGAGTACCAGGGGAAGATGCCCGAGGCATAGGCGAGGATCAGCCTTTCGGGCCGTAGGTCGCCCCCGACGGCGATCAGTCCGCTCGCGTCGGCTTCGCTCGCGTGCGGAAAGACAAGACGCCGATCCAGGCGGTAGACGCTCACGCCTGGATTGCGGCTTCTCCGCCGCGCACGCGGGCCTCCGCGGCAGCGAGCGAGGCCAGCACCGCCGTGGGCGCAGTGCCACCCACGGCCTGCCGGGCCGCGACCGCGGCATCCGGGTCGAAGAGGCGGTCGAGTTCCCCGGCCACACCTGGCGCAAGCGTCGCGAGGCGCTGGCGCGCGGCCTGCAGCAGCGTCGTCTTGTCGCGCTGCGCTTCCGCCACGAGCGCGCCCACCAGGGCGTGCGCCTTGCGAAAGGGCAGGCCGTCACGGGCGAGCGCAACGGCCAGGCCCGCGGCCATCAGGCCGGGCTCCGCCGCGGCGCGGCGCATCGGCTCGGGGTGCAGGGTCACTCCCTGCACGACGCCCGTGGTGATCGTGAGCGAGGCGAGCGCTGTGTCGGCGGCGTCGAAAACCGCCTGCTTGTCCTCCTGCAGGTCCTTTTGATAGCCCGCAGGCAGACCCTTCATCGTGGTCAGCAGGGCGACCAGATGGCCGACGCTGCGGCCGGCCTTGGCCCGCACCAGTTCCAGCGCGTCGGGGTTCTGCTTCTGGGGCATCAGGCTCGAGCCGGTGGTGAACGCCTCGGGCAGCGACAGGAAGCCGTACTCCGGTCCGGAGAAGCGGATCAGGTCTTCGGCAAGACGCGAGAGATGCACTTGGAGTTGTGCGCACGCGAAGCTGACCTCGGCGACGAAGTCGCGATCGGTGACGGCATCGAGCGCGCTCTCCGACACGGCCGCGAAGCCGAGGTCACGGGCGAGGGCGTCCCGATCCAGCGGCAAGACCGTGCCCGCAAGGGCGCCTGAGCCCAGCGGCAAGACGTCGGCGCGGCGTCGCGCATCGCCCAGACGATCGAAATCGCGAACCAGCGCCCAGGCATGAGCCGCCGCGAGGTGGCCGAAGGTAATCGGCTCGGCGGCCCGCGTATGCGTGTAACCCGGCATGACCGCGTGGCTACCGGCGCGACCGCGCTCAGCGAGTGCCGCGACGAGCCTCGCCAGTTTGGAGCGCAACGCGTCGATCCGGGCACGGATCCACAGCCGCAGCGCCGTGACCGATTGCTCGTTACGGCTGCGGCCCAGATGCGCCTGGCCCGCCAGGTCGCCGACGCTTTCGGCGAGGCGCGTCTCCACGAAGCTGTGAACGTCCTCGGCGTCGAGCGCTAGATAGCTGGCGTCGGCCCGGGCTCGGTCCAGGACGTGCGCGAGGCCGGCCTCGAGCGCCGCGCACTCTTCGCCCCGCAGCGCGCCGCATCGCTCCAGGGCGCGCACCCAGGCGCGCGAGGCCGCGATCTCCTCGGGCAGCAGGCGCCGATCAAACGGAAAGGACGCGTTGAAGCTCCAGAAGGCGGCGTCGGGCTCGGTGCTGTAGTTGCCGCCCCACAGCTTGTCCGTCACCGGGCCTCCACGAGGCTAGCTGCGATAGTGGGCATTGATGTCGACGTAACCATGACTCAGGTCGCAAGTCCACATCCAACCCGACTCGCGGCCGGCCGCGAGGCGGATGCGGATCCGGATCGGGTCCTCGAGTAGGGCCTGGCGCGCCCGCGCCTCGTCGTACGCCCGCGCGCGGCCGGATTCGGCGACCCAGACGTCGCCCAGGAACAGATCCACGCGGTGCATGTCCAAGTCGACCCCGGCGCGGCCCACGGCCGCCAGCACCCGGCCCCAGTTCGGGTCGCCTCCATGGAGCGCGGTCTTCACGAGCGGGGATTCAGCGACGGTCCGCGCGATGCGATCGGCATCGAGCGTGCTGGCAGCGCCCTCGACGCGGATCTCGGCCACGCGCGTGGCGCCCTCGCCGTCGCGGATGATCAGCGCGGCGATCCGTCGCGCGGCCTCGGTGAGCGCCCCCCGAAAGGCGTCGTAGTCGCAGCCGTCTTCGAGAATGGCGCGAGCGGGGAGTGCGCCGCTGGCGAGGAGCAGCGCCATGTCGTTGGTCGAGGTGTCGCCATCCACCGTGATCCGGTTCAGGCTCACGCCGACGGCTTCGCGCAGGGCGCCCCGCAGGAGCTGCGGGCTGATCGCGGCATCGGTCGTGAAGAACGCCAGCATCGTCGCCATGTTGGGCGCGATCATGCCCGAGCCCTTGGCCATCGCGCCGATGCGGGCCGTCGCGCCGTCGAGCGGAAACTCGACGACGACCTCTTTGGCATGCGTGTCGGTGGTGAGGATGGCGCGAGCGGCGTCGGCGCCGCCTTCGCGGGAAAGGCAGGGGACCAGCTGAGCGATTCCCGCACGGACGCTCTGCATCGGCAGCGGCACGCCGATCACGCCCGTCGAAGCGACCACCACTTCGCAAGGTCGGCAACCCAGTTCGCGGGCCACCAGCGTGGCCATCTCGCGCGCGTCGGCGAGGCCCCCGTCGCCGGTGCCGGCGTTGGCGCAACCGGCATTGACCACCACCGCCCGCGCCTGGCCCCCGGCCAGGTGCTCTCGCGACACCAGGACGGGAGCGGCCTGCGCGCGATTGGTCGTGAAGACGGCTGCAGCCGAGCAGCCCCAATCGGCCGCGACCAGCGCCAGGTCGAGGCCCTCCTGCTTGACGCCCGAGGCTGTGGCCGCGGCGCGGAAGCCGAGCGGCGCCGTGATGCTCAAGCCTTGACCTGCTCGGGCACGCGCTCGCGGGTGAGGGCCCGGACCCGCTCGGGCAGGCCGAAGAGCCGGATGAACCCGGCGGCGTCCTTGTGGTCGTAAGCCATGCCGGCGCCGAACGTCGCGAGGTCCTGACGATACAGGCTGCGCGGCGAGCGGCGGCCGACGGCTTCGGCGCGGCCCTTGAACAGGCGGACCTTCACTTCGCCCGTCACCTCGGCCTCGGTGTGCTCGACGAAGGCGGCGAGCGCCTGGCGCAGTGTCGAGAACCACAGCCCGTCATAGACCAGCTGTGCATAGCGCACGGAGATCGATTGCTTGAAGTGAAGCGTGTCGCGGTCCAGGACCAGGCGCTCGATCTCGCGGTGGGCGAGATGCAGCACGGTGCCCGCGGGCGTCTCGTAGACGCCACGCGATTTGATCCCGACGAGCCGGTTCTCGACGAGGTCGAGCCGGCCGACGCCGTGAGCGCCCGCGACGCGGTTCAACGTCTCGACCATCGCCACGGGGCCCAGCCGCTTGCCGTCGAGAGCCACCGGCGTGCCGCGCTCGAAGCCGAGCGTGATGAACTGTGGCGTGTCCGGGGCGTCCTCGGGATCGACCGTGAGCTTGAACATGGCGCGCTGCGGCGCGTCCCAGGGGTCCTCCAGATTCCCGCCCTCGTGCGAGAGGTGCCAGAGATTCCCGTCGCGGCTGAAGAGATCGCGCGGCGACTGGTCGACCGGGACGCCGTGAGCCGCGGCGTAGGCGAGCGCCTCTTCGCGCGAGCGGATCGTCCACTCGCGCCAGGGCGCGATCACCGCGAGGTGGGGCGCGAAGGCGCCGTAGGTCACTTCGAAGCGGACCTGGTCGTTGCCCTTGCCGGTGGCGCCGTGAGCCAGCGCGTCGGCGCCGTGGGCGAGAGCGACCTGCACCTGCCGATACGCGAGCAGCGGGCGCGCCAGCGCGGTCCCGAGCAGGTAGTTGTCCTCATAGACGGCCCCGGCCGAGAGCGCTTTGAAGGCGTAGTCGCGGATGAACTCCTCGCGCAGGTCCTCGACGATACACTCCGAAGCGCCCGTGGCGAGCGCCTTGCTGCGCACGGCCTCGAGATCGTCGCCCTGACCGACGTCGCCGCAGTAGGCGACGATCTCGGCGCCGTCGTAGTGCTCCTTGATCCACGGGATGATGATGGAGGTGTCGAGGCCTCCCGAGTAGGCAAGCACGACCTTCTTCAGGCTCATTCGCACGTCACTCCTTCCTGGCGAGGTGCGGCGTGGTTTGCGGTGAATGCGGCCTTGGGCGCGGCCGGGCCGCGCACCATCGCGGTCTCGTCGCAGCACAGGTTCATGGGACAGGCACGGCAGTCGGCGGCGAGCTTGTCGAGGAAGCGCTCGCGGCGCGTGACTTCGAAGCCCAGCGCCTCGAAGAACGAGACGCGGCGCGTCAGCGCCAGCACCTCGCGGAAGCCTCGATCCCGGGCGCACTCGAGCAGGTGTTCGACAATCTGGTGGCCGAGGCCTTTGCTGGCCTGGTCCTCGCGAACCGCGAGCGAGCGAACCTCGCCGAGGCCGGGGCCGAGGGCCGTGAGCGCGCCGCAGGCCACGAGTTCGCCCGCCTCCTCAGCCACGACGAAATCCGGGAGCCGGGCCCGCAGCGAGGCCTCGGTTCGAAGCAGCAGCAGGCCGCGATCGGCGTAGGCGTTGATGAGCGCGAGCAGCGGGGCGACGTCCGCCTCGCGGGCGTTACGCAGGCGCACCGGCGCCTCCAGCCAATACCGCGCCCAGCGCGCTCAGGAACTGGCGAATCTCGTTGGGCCTGATCACCAGCGGTGGCAGCAGGCGCAGCACCCGGTCACCGGCCTTGGTCGCGAGCACGCCGCGCTCGCGAAGCCCGGCCAGAACTAGACCCGCCTCGCCGTGGAACTCGACGCCCAGCATCAGACCGAGGCCGCGCACCTCGACGATCGCCTTCGGGTACAGCCGCGCCAGCTTGCGCAGCCCGCGCTGAAGCGAGCCGGCGCGGCGGGTCACGCCCGCCAGGAAGCCCGGCGCCGTCAGGCGGTCGAGGACGGCGAGCGACGCTGCCGCCGCGACCGGGTTGCCACCGAACGTGCTGCCGTGGTCGCCGATCGCGATGGCCGGGGCCAGTTCCTCCCGAAGCAGGATGGCGCCCATCGGCAGGCCGCCGCCGAGCGGCTTCGCGAGCGTGACGATGTCGGGCGTGATCCCGGCATGCTCGAAGGCAAACAGTCGTCCGGTTCGGCCCAGCCCGCACTGCACCTCGTCGAGGGCGAGCAACGTGCCCCTCTCTTGCGTCAGCGCGCGCAGCCCCTGGAGGAAGCCGGCGCTCGCCGGCCGTATCCCACCCTCGCCCTGGACGGGTTCCAGCATCACGGCCGCCGTCTTGTCGGTGATCGCCTCGGCCACGGCGCCGAGATCCTCCCAGGGCAGGAAGCGCACGCCGGGCATGAGCGGCTCGAAGGGCTCGCGGTACTTCGGATTCCAGGTTGTCGCCAAGGCGCCCATGGTCCGTCCGTGGAAAGCACGTTCGAAGCACAGGAACTCGGTGCGGCCCGCGCCCCGCCCGATCTTGCGCGCGAACTTGAGAGCGCCTTCCCAGGCCTCGGCGCCCGAGTTGCAGAAGAACACACGCGAGGGGAAGGCGAGCGCGGCGAGGCGCTTGGCCAAGCGCGACGCGGGCTCCGTGTGGAACAGGTTGCTCGCGTGCATCAACTGCCCCGCCTGTTTGCGGATCGCGGCCAGCACCCGGGGGTCGCCGTAACCCAGGCCGTTCACGCCGATGCCCGCGGCGAAGTCGAGAAAAGCCCGGCCGTCGGCGGCGAAGAGCCGTGAGCCCTTGCCGCGCGCCAGCACCAGGTCGCGTTCGTAGACGCCCAGCAGGGCGCTCATGCGCTGGCCTGCGCCCTGGGGGAGGCAATGATGCGCGTGCCGCAGAAGCCGCCTTCGAGTCGGGCGCGACCGGCGATCACGACCTCGGCGATGCCGGCCTCCGAAGCGATCAGCGCGGCGCGTACCTTGAGGGCCATGCCGCCGTCGATGCTGCCGTCTTCGATCAATCCCTCGGCCGCGCGGGGCGTGAGCTCGGCGGCGGTCGCTTCGCCCACGCGCACACCGTCGACATCCGACAGATAGAACAGCGAGCGAGCCCCGAGTGCCGTCGCGAGGGCGAGCGCCGCCTCGTCTGCGTTCACGTTCAGGGCCTCGCCCGCGGGCCCGTTCGAGACGGGCGAGACGACCGGCAGAAGGCCAGCGCTCCACAATCCCAGAATCGCCTCCGGCTTGACGCGCACGTCACAGCCGACGCGGCCCAGCCCGGCGGCGACACGCGCGTTCAGCAAGCCGCCATCGCGTCCCGAGATCCCGACGGCGCGGACTCCGGCCCGGGTCAACTCCGAGGCGAGGCCCTTGTTGATCACGCCGGAAAGCACCATCTCGATCGCCTCCATCGCCGCCGGCGAGGTCTCGCGCCGTCCGCCGACGAAGCGCGACTCAATCCCGAGCGTCGCCAGCAGTCGACCGATGTGGCGTCCGCCACCGTGGACGAGGACGGCGTGGCCCGGAGCGGCCCGCAGCTCAGCCGCCAGCGGGCTGATCAGGCGTGGGTCTTCGAGGGCCGGACCGCCGAGCTTGTACACGCGCACCGTCACGAGGCCCTCCCTACGGGAAGTCCGGCGGCCTCGTCCCAGCCGTGCGCGAGGTTCAGGTTCTGGAGTGCCTGGCCCGAAGCGCCCTTCAGCAGGTTGTCGAGGGCCGAGAAGACGACGACGCGTCCCGGCGCCGCGGCGTGGACTGAAAGCAGGCAGTCGTTCGTGCCGACGACGTCCGAGAGGCGTGGGGGAGTGTCGACCACGCGCACGAAACGCGCGCCGGCGTAGAAGCGTTCGAGCGCGGCACGAAGCGCCTCGAGTGTCGATTGCGAGCGGAGATAGAGAGTCGAAAGGATGCCGCGCTTGACCGGCAAGAGGTGCGGGCAGAACGTCAGTTGGACGCGATGGCCCGTGCGTTCCTCGAGGACGCTTTCGATCTCGCCGACGTGGCGGTGGCTGCGGCCCGGGGCATAGGCCGAGAGATCGTCGGCGACCTCACAGAAGAGCAACTCCTGTTTCGGCGCACGCCCCGCCCCAGTGGCGCCACTCTTGGCATCGACCACGATGTCGCCGGGGTCGACCAGGCCGGCGCGGAGCAGCGGCACCAAAGGCAGCAGAACGGACGTGGCGTAGCAACCGGGGTTGGCCACGAGGCGCGCACCGGCAAGCCGCTCGCGATAGACCTCGGTCAGGCCGTAGGCCGCCGTGCCCAGCAGTTCGGGCGCCCGGTGCGCGTCGCCGTACCAGGTGGCGTAGGCCGCGGCATCCGGCAAGCGCAGGTCGCCGGACAGGTCGATGACCACCGCCTGTGGTCTCTCCGCCCGCAGCTGCGCGGCATAGCCGCCCGAGACCCCGTGGGGAAGGCACAGGAAGTACGAGTCGGCCGACTCCGCCAGTCCTTGCTCGTGGGGCAGATGGCCGACGCCCGTCCCCGTGGTGAAGCGAACCCGGGCCATTGGATGCGAGGCGAGAAGCCGGACCAGTTCTCGTCCCGCGTATCCCGTCGCCCCGAAGACGCCGACCTCGTTCACCGCATGCCTCCGCGCTGCCCTTGCAGGCAAAAGGAAAAACCCGCTGGATTCCATCTCCAGCGGGTGAGAGTCAGTCCGTTTGCTTTGGGCTTGGGACTAGACGCGCACTCCCCGCTGGACACACGGGCTCCGCCTCGCGCGGGCCTGCGGTCGAACAGCGGGTCGAACCGTCATAGCAAACGTCAATACTACGCGCTCGGGCCGGGCTGTCAAGCGGAAGTTGTCGAAAAAGTGAGCTTCTCGCCGTCGAAGCCGAGCGTGACCGTTCCGCCGTTCTCCAGCGCGCCGAACAGAATCTCGTCGGTGAGGGGATCGCGCACCTCGGACTGGATCAGGCGCGCCAGCGGTCGCGCCCCGTACGTCGGGTCGTAGCCCTTGCGGGCGAGATAGGCCCGCGCCTCGGGGGTGAGCGTGATCGCCACGCGACGCTCGGCGAGCTGGGCCTCGAGCTCCAGGATGAACTTTTCGACGATCGTCTCCATCACCTCGGGCGAAAGCGCGCTGAAATTGACGATCGCGTCGAGCCGGTTCCGGAACTCGGGGCTGAAGAGGCGCTCGAGCGCGTGCTTGCCGCGGCTCTTCGCCTCCTTCGCCTTGTCCGAGGCGAAGCCGATCGCCTTCTGGCTCATCTCGCGGGAGCCCGCGTTCGAGGTCATGATCAGCACGACCTGGCGGAAGTCGGCCTTGCGTCCGGTGTTGTCGGTGAGCGTCGCGTGATCCATGACTTGCAGCAGGATTCCGAACAGGTCCAGGTGGGCCTTTTCGATCTCGTCGAGGAGGACGACGCTGTAGGGATGGTTGCGCACGGCGTCGACCAGCAAGCCGCCCTGTTCGAAGCCGACGTATCCCGGCGGGGCGCCGATCAAGCGAGCTACCGAGTGCTTCTCCATGAACTCGCTCATGTCGAAGCGATGGAACTCGTTGCCCAGCTGCTTTGCGAGCTGGCGGGCCAGCTCGGTCTTGCCGACGCCCGTGGGCCCGGTGAAGAGGAAGCAGCCGGCCGGATGATCGGGATGGCCGAGCCCGGCCCGCGAGCGCTTGATGGCGCCCGCCACGATGCGCACGGCCTCGGCCTGGCCGAACACGACGCGGCCTAACGCTTCCTCGAGCGTCCGGAGGCGCTCTTTTTCCGAAAGCGTCGCCTGCTTCTCGGGGATGCGCGCCATGCGGGCGACGACCCTCTCGATCTCGGCCAGGTCGGCTGTGGGGATGGCTTCGGCGGGCGAGTGCAGGCGAAGCGCGGCGCCGGCCTCGTCGATCAGATCCACGGCGCTGTCCGGAAGGCGGTGCTCGCGCAGGTGTCGCTGAGCCAGGCGCGCCGCGGCTTCGAGGGCGGCATCCGTGTAGCGGACCTTGTGGTGCTCCTCGTAACGCGCCTTCAGGCCCTCGAGAATCTTCACTGTCTCCTCGCGCGAAGGCTCGTCGACCGCGATCTTCTGCAGCCGGCGAAACAGCGCACGGTCCTTCTCGATGTGCTTGAACTCCTCGAAGGTCGTCGAGCCCATCAGCCGCAGGCGGCCTTCGGTCAGGATCGGCTTCACCAGGTTGGCGAGGTCCATCGTGCCGCCGGTGGTGGCGCCCGCCCCGACCATCGTATGTAGTTCGTCGATGAACAGGATCGGCTTCGGCCGCTTGATGAGGGCGCCCATCAGCGCCTTGAAGCGCTCCTCGAAGTCGCCGCGGAAGCGCGTGCCAGCCAGGAGGGCGCCGCTGTCGAGGGCGAAGATCTCGGCGCCGGCGAGGACCGGAGGCACGTCGTCGGCCAGCAAGCGTTGCGCCAGGCCCTCGACGAGCGCGGTCTTGCCGACACCGGATTCGCCCACGAAGACGGGGTTGTTCTTGCGGCGGCGGCAAAGCACTTCGAGGGCCCGCTCCATCTCGGGAAGGCGGCCGACGAGTGGATCCAGTTGGCCATTGCGGGCGCGCTCTGTCAGGTTGACGGCATAGGCGATGAGCGGGTCGCGGGCAGAGTGCGGGGCCCCCTCTTCGTCGCCGTCGCCCGCGGGCACACGCGATTCGTCGGCGGAGCCACCCGGGACCTTGCTGACGCCGTGAGAGATGTAGTTGAGGATGTCGAGGCGGCTGACGCCCTGGGCCGCGAGCAACTGTGCCGCCGGCGACTTGGGGTGCTGGAGGATGGCGGCGAGCACGTCGCCCACCTTGGCTTCGTCCCGTCCGGCGCTCTGCACGTGCAGCACCGCGGCCTGCAGCACCCGCTTGAAGGCAATCGTCTGGCCCGGTTCGTGGTCCTTGCCTTTGGGCAGCCGTTCCTCGTGTTCCTCGAGGTGGCGGCGAAGCTCGCCGCGCAGGCGTTCGAGGTCGACGCCGCAGGCGCGCAGGATCTCCTCGCCCCCGGGGTCGTTGGCAACCGCAAAGAGCAGATGCTCGAGGGTCAGGTTGGCGTGGCGGCGCGAAACAGCCTCGCGGAACGCCACGTTCAAGACCATCTCGAGCGCTACGCTGAACACACTCCTATTGTAAGGGTCATTCCTCCTCGACACTCGCCCGCAGCGGAAAACCCTGCTCCCGGGCGCGGTCGTGGACTTGCGCCACCTTGGTCTGCGCGACGTCGTGGGTGTAGGCGCCGCACACGCCGTGCCCGCGCGTGTGGACGTGCATCATGATCCGATGCGCCTCGGCCGGGGACTTGTGGAAGATCGACTCCAGCACCTCGACCACGAATTGCATCGTCGTGTAGTCGTCGTTGTGGAGGATCACGCGATACAGCTGCGGTTTCTGGGTCCTGGGCCGCGCCTTCTCGAGGACCTGGTCGCCCGTTTCCTTGTCGGTGTCCGCCACGCCCCAATTCTACTGGAGCCCCGTCACGGCACGGCCTCGAGCGGCACTCCTTCGAGCGAGCCCAGCCTCCCTACCGGGTAGCGGCCCTGCTGCGGATCCCACCAGGGGGAGCGGCGGAAGAAGAAGTCGAGGCGCGCCGCCGGGCTGGCGGCAAACGCGGCGTCTGCCTGCACCTTGGCTTCGAACTCCGTCTTCAGCGCCGCGTCCTTGGCCATCATCTCTCGCGCCAGCGTTTCCATGACGTAGGGCTCCGGTGCTTCCTTCTGTTCGAAGATGGCGTTGAAGAAGCCCCAAGCCAGCGCCGAGTCCGGGCCTTCCGGCTCGAGGAAGTGGACCGCCACCTTGGCGGCGCGCTGGTCCATGGGCACGACCACGGAGCCGGCCGGATAGTGGAGCCGCTCCGACACGGACCGGCAGCGGCCCGGCGGAGCCGCGCTCTCCGCGGCGAGCTGAAAAGCGCCGCCCGTTTCGAGCGGCGCCTTCTCCACAAGCGCCAGCACGTTGCGCCCCTCGAACGGGCGCGCGCTCCAGGAGAGCGACTCGCAGCGGTACGTTTCGACCTCGCCCGACCATTCAGCCACGGTCCGCCGCAGCCTGAGCCCGTGCGCCGCCAGGACGTCGATCACGGCCTTCCATTGCGCCGGCACGATGTAGGCGGCGGGCACCGCCACGGCGTACGTGACGTGCAGCTCCGTCTGGCGTGGCAGGGTGAAGGTCAGTGGCTCCTGCGAGTACTCGACGCGAACGGCGCCCGACACCTCGCTCAGCGATTGGCGAGCCTTAAAGCCCCGGAAGGAGTAGGGCTCGGTCTGGCCCGTCGCCTCCACCCGCAGTGGAACGCGGGCTCCCGGCTGGCGCGGGGCCGCGACGGTCTCGGCATCGGCCTCCTTGTTCATGCGCAGCAGCTGGTCCGCGTCGCGGTTCACGACCTCCAACACCGCCCGCAGCAGCTCGTAGTTGCCGCGGACCCGCGTCTTGTAGTCCTTGAGCATGTGCATTTCCACCAGCAGCCCCGGCCGGTTCTGGAGAACCATGTAGCCGGTGGAAAAGCGCGGCGTGTTCTGTGCCGCAAGCGCGCCTTTTCCGGGGTCGTTGGGATCGGCAAATGTGAGGTAGGGCCCGATCACCGGGCCCGCTTCGCCCACGGACCTCAACAGGTGGGGCTCGGCGCTCCGCTTGATCCAGTCGGCGAGTGCCGGGAACATGTCCGGCCCGTCGTTGAACGAATAGGTCGTGTCGTACTGGTAGTCGGCGCCGTCGCTCACGTGATCATCCACGAAAAAGTCGGGCCGCCAGCGGTTGAAGAGTCCCAGGAAGGCGCGCGTCTCCAACGTGTCCGCCTTGAGATAGTCGCGGTTGAGATTGAGGTTCACTCCGGTCGTTCGCCAGCCCGTCTGCTCCGGGCCGTTCTGGTTGATGCGGTTCCAGCGGCCGAAGCGGTCGTGGCCATCCGCGTTGTAGATAGGAATGACGACGAGCACCGCCCGCTCGAGAAGGCGGGCGAGCGTCTTCGTGATGACGATCTCGCGCAGCAGGGCAAGCGATGCGTCCTTGCCATCCATCTCGCCAGCGTGGATCGCGTTCTGGACGAGAACGACGGGGCGGCCCGGCCCGGCCCGCCGCAGCGCGTCGGGATCGAAGACGCCGTCCCGGGAGACCACGACCGCCCACAGGTCACGGCCCTGGCCGCTGCGACCGAAGCGCTCGAGCCGCAGCTGCCGGGGCGCAGCCGCAGCGAGCCGGCGCAGGTAGGCCAGCGTCTCGTCGTAGCCGGGCGTCGTGCGATAGAGTGTCGCCTCCGCGGGTGTCGTCCAGTCCTCGGGAACCGGCGCGGCCTCTCCGGATCGGGCGGGGGCGCTCGTTGCGACCACCGCGCCGAAGACCAGCCACCGTACTGCCGTCCCTGCTGGCGTCGTCATGGGTCCTCCGGTCGAAGCTCGCGAGGTCGAGGCGTCGTGAGCGGCGCATCGTAGCATCATCAGTTGCAGGGTTTAGAATGCCCGGGTCGTCATGGCGACACCACTGGTCCCGCCCGCGTCGGACGAGGAAACCCGCTACGCGCCGCTGCCCCGACCCAGGCGGCAGGGGATCGGCCTGTGTCTCTCGGGCGGGGGCTACCGTGCAACGCTGTTCCACCTCGGCGCGTTGCGCCGGCTGAACGAGCTGGGCGTGCTCGCCCGCCCCGAGCTTCGGACGATCAGCTCGGTTTCGGGCGGCAGCATCGCTGCGGCGCACCTGGCCACTGCCCTCGCCACGCGCCTTCGCGAGGCGCCGACGCCGATCCCGACCGAGGCCTGGGACCGCGAGGTGCGCGAACCCCTGCGCGCGTTTACCCGGCGCAACATCCGCACCAGCCCGATTCTCAAGCG
>CAYTWT010000228.1:0-10081 GCA_964442185.1 uncultured Acidobacteriota bacterium | reverse complement strand
TGGTGTATCGTCAGTCGTGCCAATGGAAATCTCGATCGCCCCCGACCTCGCCGGCCGCGTCCGTCTCGGCATCCTCGTCCTGGACGGCGTCACCGTCCGCGAAGCCGACACCACCCTGGCTGCGGAAGTCGATGCCTACTGCAAGGAACTACGCGAACGCTTCGGCGACGGCAAGAGCGCCGAAATCCCGGGCGCAGCCGACGCCCGCTCACTCTACAAGGCCCTCGGCCTCGACCCTACGAAAAATCGCCCGGCGAGCGAAGCCCTGGCCCGGCGCGCCCTGAAGGGCGAAACCCTGTACCGGATCAACACACTGGTCGATGCCCTGAACCTCTGCTCGCTGCGCGCCCAACTGCCCTTCGGCCTCTACGACCTGGACCACATCGAGTCGCCGATCCTGCTGCGTAAGGGCAGCGCGGGCGAGAGCTACGAAGGGATTCGCAAGGGCCAGGTCAATGTCGAAGCCCGCCCGGTTCTGAGCGATGCCCGCGGCCCGTTCGGCAACCCCACCTCGGACTCAGCCAGAACCTGCATCAGCCTCGAAGCCAAGAGAGCCCTGGTCACGATCTATGCCCCGTCAACGTTTCCGACATCGCGCCTGAACAGCGTCCTGGACGCGACCGAAGCGACGCTGACACGCCACTGCGGCGGCTCGCGAACCGATCGCAGCATTCTGCCCGCAGGCTGATCGGACCTTCGCCAGCAGTCCTTCCACCTAGAATCGCGGGGTGACGTCCGCCGAACTGATCCCTGCGACAGAAGAACGCATCCTCGAGGGCCTGAGCCAGGCTCAGCGCGATGCCGTGCTCCACGGTGATGGCCCGCTGCTCATCATCGCGGGCGCGGGCACCGGCAAGACCACGGTCCTGACCCGCCGCATCGCGCACCTCATCTCGAGCAAGCGCGCACGGCCGGAAGAGATCCTGGCGCTCACCTTTACCGAAAAGGCCGCGGTCGAAATGGCCGAGCGCGTCGATCAACTGATTCCGTATGGCTACGCCGAAACCTGGATCGGCACCTTTCACGCCTTCGGCGATCACATCCTGCGCGAGGCGGCGCTCGAGGCCGGAATCAATCCCGACTTCCGCGTCCTCACCAAGCCCGAGCAGATCATCTTCCTGCGCGAGCGCCTGTTCCGGCTGCCGCTGTCGCGCTTTCGGCCGCTGGGCGATCCCACCCGCCATCTCGACGCGCTCCTGACCTTCGTGAGCCGCGCGAAGGACGAGGATGTTTCGCCGTCGAAGTATCAAGCCTTTGCCGAAGGCCTGGCTGCGGCCGCGAAGACCCCGGAGCAACTGCAAGAGGCCGATAAGCAACGCGAGTTGGCAGCGTTCTACGAAAGTTGCCAGGCGCTGCTGGCCGAAGCCGGCGTCGTCGACTTCGGCGATCAGATCTTCCGGACCCTGACGCTGCTTCGTGAGAACCCCACGCTGGTGGCAAAGCTGCGCGCCCGCTATCGCTACATCCTGGTGGACGAGTTCCAGGACACGAACCACGTCCAGCTCGAGATGGTGCGGCTGCTGGCCGGCGAGGAGTCGCCCAACATCACCGTGGTCGGCGACGACGACCAGGCCATCTATCGCTGGCGCGGCGCGGCGGCCGCCAACCTGCTCGCCTTTCGCGAGGTGTATCCGGGCTGCCGCGAGGTGGTCCTGGTCGAAAACCACCGCTCGACCCAGCCGATCCTGGATGCCTCGGCCCGTCTGATCTCTTACAACAACCCCTATCGCCTCGAGGTGGTGGCGAAGATCGACAAGCGGCTCCGGGCGCAGCGCCCCGGTGGCGTCGCCGTGCGTCACTTCCACTACGACACCGGCTCGGCCGAAGCCGACGGCGTCGCGTCCTTGATCGACGAGCGGCTACTCGAGGGTTTTCGCCCGCGCGACGTGGCCGTTCTGGTACGCACCAACGCCGACGCCGACGCGGTGCTGCGCGCCCTCAACGTGAAGGGCATCCCGCATCGCTTCAGCGGCAGCCGCGGCCTGTACGCACGCGAGGAGGTCCGCCTTCTGGTTTCGTTCCTGCGCGCCCTGGCCAACCCCGACGACTCGGTGCCGGCCTTCTATCTCGCCGCCTCGGACCTGTACCAGGTTCCGGAAACCGAGCTGCTGCGCCTCAATCAATATGCGCGGCGCAAGTCACGTCCTCTGCTCGAGGTCCTGCGCGGCCTTCCCAGGAACGAAGAGCTGGCGGGTGTTGGTGGCGCGACGCGCGAGGCGGCGGCGCGCTTGCTTGCCGATCTCGATCGCGCTGCGGCCGAGCTGCCACGCCTGCGTACTGGCGAAGTGCTGTACAAGTTCCTGCAGGAGTCCGGCCTGCTCACGAAGTTGTCGCGCGAGGCGACGCCCGTGGCCGAGGCCCGCGTCAAGAACATCGCCCGCTTCTTCGACATCGTGAAGGGCTATGGCGACGTCGCCGAGCACGATCGAGTGACGTCGTTCGTGACGCATCTCGACCTGCTGCGCGACGCCGGCGACGATCCGGCGGTGGCCGAGGCCGATCCCGACGAGGACGCGGTCCACGTTCTGACGGTGCACAAGGCCAAGGGCCTCGAGTTTGGGGTCGTGTTTCTGGTGGCCTGCGCCGAGCAGAAGTTCCCGGTCCAGCGCCGCCGCGACCTGATCCCGCTGCCCGAGGCGCTGGTGCGCGAGACGCTGGCTCCGGCCGATGCCCATCTGCACGAAGAGCGGCGGCTGTTCTACGTGGCGATGACGCGCGCGAAGGACGAGCTGATCCTGACTTCGGCCGCCGACTACGGCACCACGCGGGCGCGCAAGCTCTCGCGCTTCGTGGTCGAAGCCCTCGACCTGCCTTCCAGCGCGCCGGTCCCACGCAAGAGCCAGCCGCGCGAGGCGCTGGCCCGGCATCGACAGGCGCCCGAGCCGCTGCCGCCGGCTGAAGGCCCGATCCCGGAAGGCGAAACGCTGCGGCTCTCGGCGACGCAGATCGACGACTATCGCACCTGCCCGCTCAAGTATCGCTACGTGCACATCCTGCGCGTACCGCTGCTCACGCACCATCGCATCATCTATGGCAGTGCGATCCACAAGGCTGTGCAGCAGATGTTCGAAGCGCGCCTCGCCGGGGTCGCGTTCTCCGAGGACGAGCTCTTGGCCGCGTTCCGCCGGTCCTGGGTCTCGGAAGGCTTCTTGTCTCGCGAGCACGAAGAGCGGCGTCTGGTGGCGGGGGAGGAAACGCTCCGCCGCTTTTGTGAGGAAGAGGCGGCGAACCCCTGGACGCCAAGTGCCGTGGAGAAGGAGTTCACGTTCTACGTAGAGCATTCCAAGGTCCAAGGCCGTTACGACCTCGTGATCGAGAAAGACGGCTACGTCACGATCCTCGACTTCAAGACCGGCCCCGTGGACGATCCGGAGAAGGCGAGGAAGCGCGCCAAGGACAGCCTCCAGCTCGACGTCTACGCGCTCGCGCACTGGAAGACCACCGGCCGCTTGCCCGACTGGGTCGAGCTGCGCTTCCTCGAATCGGGTATCGCCGGCGGCAAGCAGCCGACGCCCGAGCAGGCGCAGGAGACCGAAAGCCTGATCCGCGACGTCTCCCGCCAGATCCGGCGCCGCGAGTTCCCGGCAACACCCTCGTGGAACGCGTGCGGCTACTGCGCCTTCCGTGATATTTGTCCGTTCACGGCACGCGGGCCGGAAACGGAGGGCTGATGGGTCTCGAAGCCGACAGCCAGGTTCGTTTCGGAAGAAAGACAGGTCCGGCCCGGGTGCACCTCGATGCGTCGGCGCTCAAGGTTCGCGGCGCGGTCGCGCTCGAGATTCCGCTCCAGGACGTGAAGGCGGTCGAAGCGAAGAAGGGCGAGTTGCACGTGACCTGGTCGGGCGGCACGGCGGCGTTCACGCTCGGCTCGCAAGAAGCGGCAGAGAAATGGGCGCTGAAGATCCGTTACCCCCGGAGCCTGATGGACAAGCTGGGTGTTACGCCCGACTCGCGCGTGTCGGTCCTCGGCGAGTTCGACGGGACCCTCCGAGCCGACCTGCGCGCCCGCGCGCGCGATGTCACCGAAGGCCGAGCGGCCAAGGGCTCCGACATCATCATTATAAGGGTGGCCAAGGAGGCCGATCTCGCGAGGCTCAAGGCCCTGCGCGCGGCGCTCAAGCCGAGCGGCGCGATCTGGGTGGTCTGGCCCAAGGGCCGGAAGGAGTTCCGTGAGGACGAAGTGCGCGCGTTTGGCCCGGGCGTCGGTCTCGTAGACGTGAAGGTCGCGCGCATCTCGGACACGCTGAGCGGGCTCAAGATGGTCATCCCGGTGGCTCAGAGGTAAGGACAACGAATGAAGCGGATCGGGTTTGCGGGTCTCGGGTTGATGGGCAGCCGCATGGCCCGCCATTTTCTCGACAAGGGCTTTCCGCTCACGGTCTGGAACCGTACGGCGGAACGCTGCCGCCCGCTCGCGGAGGCGGGCGCCAAGGTGGCCGCCAGCCCCAAGGCCCTGGCCGAGGCGGCCGACGTCGTCGTCTCCTGCGTCGCCGATCCCACCGCGATCGAGCGGCTCGTCTTCGCCGAGGACGGCTTGCTCGCCGGCGCGCAGGCCGGTTTCCGCCTGCTCGACACCTCGACCATCTCGCCGGAGATGTCGCGTCGCGTGGCCGAGGCCTTTCGCGCCCAGGGCGGCGACGCGCTCGAGGCGCCGGTCACCGGCTCCAAGCTGGGCGCGGAGAAAGGCACGCTGCTGCTGATGACTGGCGGCCGCCGCGAGACCCACGACGAGCTGATGCCGGTGATGCTGGTCTTCGGATCCAAGGCCATCTACTGTGGCGAGACCGGTCAGGCCGCGGTCATGAAGCTGATCGGCAACACGGTCATCTCGTTCATGCTCGAGGGCCTGTGCGAGGGGCTGGTGGCGGGGCAGAAGTCCGGCCTGGGCATCGACACGATGCTCGAAGTGATCATGGCCTCGGGCTTCGCTTCGCCCTACTTCGCCTTCAAGGGCGGCGCGATCGCCCGCCGCGACTTCGAACAGCACTTCTCGATCGACCTGCTCGTGAAGGATCAGACGCTGATGCTGGCCGAAGCGGCGAAGCAGAAGACGCCGATGCCGGGGCTGGCCGCGATCCGGGAAGTGCACCAGGCTGCCCGCGCCCAGGGCCTCGGCCAGGCAGACATCGCCGCGGTCGTGAAGGCCCTGGAGCGCGCCGCCGGCTTGTAGGCTCATCCCCCTCGAACGGGCCTCCTGCGACAGCGAGCTGTGGCAGAGTGCCCGAGACCGGGATGGGAAGGGAGTCGCATGGAGCTGGTCATTGGCCTGCTAGCGGTGGCAATCGTCGTGGCGGCCGTGCTGCTGGCGCGCAGGCCCGCGCAGGACCCCGCGGCGCTGCAGACGCTCGAAGCCGTCTCCCGCAACCTCGGCCAGATCCAGTCAGAGCTGACGCGGGCCTCGCGCGGCCAGGACGAGCTCAAGCGCGACGTACAGCAAAGCCGCGAGTCGTCGCTGAAACAAATCCATGAAGCCACGCTCGGGCTGAAGGGCGAGATCGGCGCAGCGCAGAAGGCGCTGGCGGAGATGAGGGCGCTCGAGCAGGGTCGTGCCAGCCAGATGGAACAGGCGGCCTTGTCGCTCCAGCGGCTCGAAGCTGTGGTCGCCGGGTCGTCCTCGCGAGGCGCCGCCGGCGAGAACATCCTGGCCAAGGCCCTCACCCAGCTCCCTCCGGATCTGCTCGAGATCAACGTCGCCTTCGGCAGCAAGATCGTCGAGTACGCGCTGCGGCTTCCGGGCGGGCGGCTACTCCCAATCGACAGCAAGTGGCCGGCCGTTCCCGCTTTGCAGCGCCTGGCCGAGACCGTGGACACGGAAGAGCGCCGCCGGCTGCAGGAGCAGGTCGCGCGGGATCTTCGCAACCGGGCGCGCGAGATGTCGAAGTACCTCGACCCGGAACGCACGCTCTCGATCGCGGTGCTGGCGGTCCCCGACGCGGCGTACGGCGCCGCGCCCGAGGTCCATGGCGAAGCCTATCGCGACGGCGTCCTGATCGTGCCGTATTCGTTGGCGTTGCCATACGTGCTGGCGTTGTATCGCCTGACGCTTCGCTTCGGCGCCAGCATCGATGCCGATCAGATGACCGCCCGGCTGCGTGCCCTCGACGATTCGCTGCGCCGCATCGGCGACGAGGTCGAGAGCCGCCTGTCGCGCGGCCTCGTCCAGATGCAAAACGCACGCGACGCGATTCGTGGCCACGTCCTCGAGGCCCAGAACACGGCGGCCCGCCTGCTCCATTCCGCCGAAGGCGACGGCATCGCCGATGCCGCATCCCGGCTCGTTCCCGAGCGCCTTCCCGAGACCGTCGGCGAGCCGGATTGACCTCGCGGGGGGGACCCTTTAGGCTCTCTTCACGCGCCTGCTTGCGAGCAGGCGCTTCTTTATGAATGGCCTCGCCATCCTCGTCGCGGCAGGTCGCGGCGAACGCATGGGCGCCGCGGGCCCGAAAGCCTTCTTGCCCCTCGCCGGCCGTTCGCTCCTATCTCGCAGCGCCGAGCCCTTCCAGGCGGCGGCCTCGGTCGGCGCGATCGTCGCCGTCGTGCCCGCCGAAGAAATCGAGAAGGCCCGCGCGATGCTCTTCGGACTCAGCAAGCTGCGCGCAGTGGTTGCCGGCGGCGTGCGCCGCCAGGACTCGGTGCTCGAGGGAATCAAGCAGGTCCCGGACGGGTTTGCGGGTGTCGTGCTCGTGCACGACGCGGCGCGGCCCTTTGTCGAACCGGCGTTGATCGACGCGGTGGCCAGCGCCGCCGCGGCTCACGGCGCCGCGCTCCCGGTGTTGCCCGTCGTCGACACGCTGAAGCGCCTTCTGGAAGAGCGCGTCGTCGAGACGATCGACCGCGCCGGGCTCGCTGCCGCGCAGACGCCGCAGGGCTTCCGCTTCGCCTTGCTGAGGCGCGCTTATGCGCAGGCATTCCGTGACCGCGTCATCGTGACCGACGAAGCGATGGCCGTGGAGCGGTTGGGTGAGAGCGTCGTGGCGGTGCCCGGCTCGGCCCGCAACCGGAAGCTGACGACACCCGAGGACATGGCCTGGGCCGAGGCGCTGCTGCGCGAAGAGGCGCGGGCGTGAGCGGCTTCCGCATCGGCAGCGGTTTCGATGCGCACAAACTCGTGCCCGGCCGCCCGCTGATGCTCGGCGGCGTGCGCGTCGCCTATGACCGCGGCCTGGAAGGCCACTCCGACGGCGACTGCGTGATCCACGCGATCTGCGACGCGCTGCTGGGCGCCGCGGCGGCGGGCGACATGGGCCGCTACTTTCCGAGCAGCGACCAGCGCTGGCAGGGTGTCGCGAGCACCGTCTTCCTCGAAGAGACGGCCCGCCTGGTCGCGGAGAGGGCTTTCGAGATCGAGAACATCGATGCCAGCATCGTCGCCCAGGCGCCAGCACTCGCCTCTTACGCCGAGGAGATGCGCCGCGTCGTGAGCCGCGCGCTGGGCATCGGCATTCTGGACGTCTCCATCAAGGCCAAGAGCGCCGACGGGCTTGGTGCGCTCGGCCGAGGCGACGGCATCGCCGCCCTCGCCACCGCCCTCTTGCGGCGGAAAGGATAGCCTCTGCCATGAATCTCATCTGCGGCATCAACCCCGTCCTCGAAGCGCTGGCTGCGGGCACGCGCCACTTCGACCGGTTGCTGGTCGTGAAGGGGATTCGCAACCGGCGCGTGGCCGAGGCCATCACCCGCGCCAGCCAAATCGGCGTCCCGCTGCGCTTCGAGGCGCGCGAGACGCTCGACCGCATGTCCGGCGGCGTGCCGCACCAGGGTGTGATCGCGGTGGTCTCACCCAAGCCGGTGATCTCCCTCGAGCAGCTCGTGGCCGAGGCCCGCGCGCCCGCGCTCGTCGTGGTGCTGGACGGGGTCGAGGACCCGCGCAACCTCGGCGCCGTGCTGCGCAGCGTCGAGTGCTCCGGCGCCGACGGCGTCGTCCTGCCCGAACGGCACAGCGCGGGCCTGTCGGAGAGCGTCGCTCGCTCCTCCGCCGGGGCGCTCGAATACGTGAAGGTGGCGCGCGTCGGCAACGTGGCCCAGGCCATCGAGGAGCTGAAGGCGAAGGGCCTCTGGGTCGTCGGCTTCGATGCCGAGGGCACCGAGCGCTGGGACGCCGTGGACCTGAAGCAGCCCACAGCACTCGTGCTCGGCGGCGAAGGCCGTGGTATCCGGCGCCTCGTGCGCGAACGCTGCGACCACCTCGTGTCGCTGCCGCTCTTCGGCCACGTCACGTCGCTCAACGTCTCCGTAGTCGCGGGCATCGCGCTCTACGAGGTCGTGCGGCAGCGCGGCTCGGCGCCGAGCCATGTGAAGCCGATCCCGATGAAGCGCTGGAACGCCCCCGAGCCGATCGTCGGACCTGCCGCCGACGATGCCGAGCCCGACCCCGGGGCTCGCGCCGTACGGCCGCATCGCGTGCACGAGATCGAAGGCGAGGAGGACGAGCACGACCAGACGCCGACGAGAGGTCTCGTCGATATCCACGAAGAAGCGGCCTGGGGCGGGCCGACCGTCGTGAAGCATCGGGACCACGACCAGCGTAGCAACCGGCCCGGCGGCAAGCATCATCGCCGTGGCGAGCGCGGGCCGCGGCGCGAAGGACCGCCCCGCGAGCACACGCCGCCGCCCGCGGCCGGCAGCGAACCGCCGTCTGCCGGTGGCGAAGCGCCGGCCGGAAAAGGCGGACGTCGCACCCGCCGCCGTGGCCACGGGCGTTCGTCTGGGCAGGGTGCTCGGCCTCCGGGCGGTCCCGAGGCTCAGGGCGGGGCGCCTCTCAAGCCCGCATCCGGCGCGCAGGGCGCACCTCCCGAAGCACCCGCGGGCTCCGGCGAAGGGTCCGGGGGCGGGGGGCAGGGCCGTCGCCGACGCCGACGCCGCCGGCACTGAAACTTTCTGGAGGCATTCCCCTTGCATAGCCTTGAACCGTTTGGTACAGTCGGCGTTTGTCGCTGGCGTAGCTCAGCGGTAGAGCGGCTGATTTGTAATCAGCGGGTCGGGGGTTCAATTCCCTCCGCCAGCTCCAACCGAGGGGACCGGCAGCGGCAAGGGCGGGGAGGTAGCGAAGCGGTCAAACGCAACAGACTGTAAATCTGTCGCCCCTGGGGCTTCGAAGGTTCGAATCCTTCCCTCCCCACCATACATGTTCGGGCAATAGGGACCTCCGGAGCCGGGACGAGGCGGGTGTAGCTCAGCTGGTAGAGCTCCAGCCTTCCAAGCTGGATGTCGCGGGTTCGAATCCCGTCGCCCGCTCCAATTGGGACCGTGAGCCGCGAGGCGAGATGAGGCAGTCACCGGGCCCACGTAGCTCAGTCGGCAGAGCGCGTCCTTGGTAAGGACGAGGTCACCAGTTCGAATCTGGTCGTGGGCTCCAAGTGAAAGCGGAAAGTACGGACCCAGGAACACTCACGAAACTGACGAGAGGCTGAGGAAGAGCGATGGCCAAGGAGAAGTTCGACCGGTCGAAGCCGCACGTGAACATCGGGACGATCGGGCATGTGGACCACGGGAAGACGTCGCTTACCGCGGCGATCACGAAGGTTCTGGCGGCGACGAACCCGAAGGTGACGTTCAAGGCCTACGACCAGATCGACAACGCGCCCGAGGAACGGGAGCGTGGGGTGACGATCAACGCGTCGCACGTGGAGTACGAGACGGGGAAGCGTCACTACGCGCACGTGGACTGCCCGGGTCACGCGGACTACGTGAAGAACATGATCACGGGCGCGGCGCAGATGGACGGAGCGATCCTGGTGGTTTCGGCGGCGGACGGCCCCATGCCCCAGACCCGGGAGCACATTCTCCTGGCGCGTCAGGTTGGGGTTCCTCACATCGTGGTGTTCCTGAACAAGTGCGACATGGTGGACGACCCTGAGCTTTTGGACTTGGTGGAGCTCGAGGTACGTGAGCTTTTGAAGCTTTACAAGTTTCCGGGAGACGACATCCCGGTGGTTCGGGGCTCGGCCCTGAAGGCGCTCGAAGGGAACGGCAAGGACGACGCGGCGAAGTCGATCACGGAGCTGATGGACAAGGTGGACAGCTACATTCCGCTTCCGGAGCGGGACATCGACAAGCCGTTCCTGATGCCGATCGAGGACAT
>CAYTWT010000227.1:0-15396 GCA_964442185.1 uncultured Acidobacteriota bacterium | reverse complement strand
TCGAGCAACTTCCGCACTTACGAGCCGTACCCGGTCTACATCGCGCGGGCCGAGGGCTCGAAAATGTGGGACGTCGACGGCAAGCAGTACACCGACTTCTCGATGTGTTTCGGGGCCCTGATGGTCGGCCATTCGCACCCGACGATGGTGAGGGCGATCACCGGAGCGGCGGGCGACGGCACGCTCTACGGTATGCCCCATGACCGCGAGGTCAAGGCGGCCGAGCTGATCTGCGAACGCTTCGGCCTCGGCCAGATGCGCTTCACCAACTCCGGCTCCGAATCCACCATGCACGCGCTGCGGCTCGCCCGCGTCTACACGGGCCGCGACAAGGTGCTGAAGTTCGAGGGCGCCTACCACGGCGGACACGACACGGCGCTCGTTTCGGTGAAGCCGCCCAAGGCCAAGCTCGGCAGCCTGAAGCATCCCAAGGCGTTGCCGGTCGGCCACGGCATCCCCGAGGGCACCGTCAGGAACACCGTCGTCGCGCAGTGGAACGACATCGACAGCGTGCGGCAGGTGCTCGAGAAGAACGAGAACGAGGTCGCCGCCATCATCCTGGAGCCGATCATGATGAACGTCGGGGTGCTCGCCCCGCGCGACGGCTTTTTGCACGAGCTGCGGGAGATCTGCAACGAGTTCGGCTGCCTGCTGATCTTCGACGAGGTGAAGACAGGCGCGAAGCTGGCCTGGGGCGGCGCGCAGGAGTACTACAAGGTGAAAGCCGACATGGTGTGCCTGGCGAAGGCCATCGGCGGCGGCCTGCCGCTGGGCGCCTTCGGCGCCAGCCGCGAGATCATGAACGAGATCGCTTCGTTCCGCTCGTTCCACGCGGGCACCTACGCCTCCAACCCGCTCGCGACCACGGCTTGCGTCGCGGCGCTCGACAAGGTCCTGACGAAGGACGTGTTCCCGCGCGTGACGAAGTTCGGCGACGCGCTCGCCGCGGGTCACAACAAGATCATCAAGAAGCATGGCCTCAAGGCCTGCGCCGTGAACCTGGGCGCCAACGGCACGGTGTTCTGGCGCAAGAAGCCGCCCACGAACTACCGCGAGTGGCTAGACCAGGACTTCGACGCGTTCTGGCGCTACTGGCACATGAACCTGAACCGCGGGGTGATCCCCCAGGCCCAGTGCTACGACGAGCAGTGGACGGTCTCGGCCCTTCATACGCAGAAGGACGTCGACCACATGCTGCGAGTCTTCGACGAGATCGCACGGGAGATGAAGTAGGGCCGCGCGGCCGGCAATGTCAAAATGGCGGCCGTGGTTGATTCCAAGGCCGCCGTCATGAGCGGGGAGGCGGAGGGCGTCGGCGTGCCGCGCGCACAGCGCCGCCGCCGTCCCAGCCTGCCAGGCTCCGAATGGGCCGCGTGGGACGACAAGCAACTCCTTTCGCTGCGCATCAGCGACCTCGAGCTGCCCCTCGAGGGCAGCGAGCTGGAGCCGCGTATCGGCCAACTCTACGCCGAGCTCGCTGCCCGCGGCCTCGAATTCCGTCCGCACTGCTGGCTGTCGGACGAATGGTTCACACCCGACGGCGTCCCCGGCATCGCGATCCCTTTCTACCTGGCCCACCCACGCCTTTCGCGCCTCGAGCAGCGCCAGATGCTGGAGGTCGAGGGCGGCACCCAGGAGTGGTGTCTCAAGATCCTGCGTCACGAGGCCGGGCACGCGATCGAGAACGCTTTCCGTCTGCGCCGCCGGCGCCGGCGCCGTGAGCTCTTCGGCAGCACCCGGGTTCCCTATCCGGAGTTCTACTCGCCGCGTCCCTACAGCAAGAGCTTCGTGATCCACCTGGATTCCTGGTACGCGCAGAGCCACCCCGACGAGGACTTCGCGGAGACTTTCGCGGTCTGGTTGACGCCAGAGTCCCAATGGCGCGAGCGCTACCAGGGCTGGCCGGCCCTGAAGAAACTCGACTACATGGACGAGCTGATGACGAGCCTGGCCGGGAAGGCCCCGCCGCTTCCCCCGGGCGAACCCGTGGATCCACTCGTGTCGCTGCGCAAGACGCTGCGCCGGCACTACGAGGCCAAGCGCGCCCACTACGGCGTCGACCACCCCGATTTCTACGACCGCGACCTGCGTCGCCTCTTCTCGGAGCATCCCGAGCATGCCCGTGAGCCGACCGCCGCCAGCTTTCTCTCGCGCAACCGCCGAGAGATCAGACAGATGGTGGGGCGCTGGACCAACGAGTACCAGTACACGATCGACCGCGTGCTCGACAGCATGATCGTGCGCTGCCGGCAGCTCAACCTGCGCCTCGCGACACCGCCCGAGCAGGCACGCCTGGAGTTCGCGGTGCTGCTCACCGTTCAGACCATGAACTACCTCCACAGCGGCCGGCACCGGGTGGCGCTGTGAAGAACCTGCGTGTGCTCGCTCTCGTCCACGAAAGCCTGGTGCCTCCGGCTGGGGCGCGGACCGAGGACGCGGCAAGCGCGCCGTGGCGCACCGAGTTCGACGTGGTGCGCTGTCTCTCCGGGCTCGGCCACGAGGTGCAGGCCCTGGGTATCGGCGGGGAGCTGAACCCGATCCGCAAGGCGATCGACGAGTTCAAGCCGGACATCACCTTCAATCTGCTCGAGGCCTTCGACGACGTGTCCACGTGGGACCAGAACGTGGTCGGCTACCTCGAGCTGCTGAAGACGAAGTACACGGGGTGCAATTCCCGCGGCATGCTGCTGGGCCGCGACAAGGCCCTCGCGAAGAAGCTGCTTTCTTACCACCGCATCCGTGTCGCGGAGTTCGCGATCGCGGCTCGTGGCCTGGTGTTCCGTCGCCCCAAGCGGCTGGCCTTCCCGTTGTTCGTGAAGTCGCTCACCATGGACTCGTCGATCGGCATCTCGCAGGCCTCGGTGGTCGAGAGCGAAGAGAAGCTCCAGGAGCGGGTGCGCTTCATCCACGAGAGCATCGGCACCGACGCGCTGGTGGAGCGCTACATCGAGGGGCGCGAGCTGTACGTCGGGATCCTGGGCAACGAGCGGCTGCGGGCGCTGCCGATCTGGGAGTTGAGCTTCGAGAAGATGCCGGAGGACGCCCGCAAGATCGCGACCGAGCGGCTCAAGTGGAGCCTCACCTACCAGAAGAAGCACGGCATCGTGAGCGGCCCCGCGCGCGAACTGCCCGAGGTCCTGGCGCGCCGGATCCTGGAGGTCTGCAAGCGCGTCTACCGCATCCTCTACCTGAGCGGCTACGCGCGCATCGACCTGCGACTTGCGGACTCCGGCGAGATCTTCGTGATCGAGGCCAACCCCAATCCCCAGATCGCGCGTGGTGAGGATTTCGCCGACGCCGCGGTCGCCGCGGGGCTCGAGTATGGCCCGCTGCTCCAGCAGATCGTGAAGCTCGGCCTGGCCTGGGAGCCGAGCCAGGGTGGTTAGCGTTTGCTAGGCGAGGCGGCGGGTCGTGAGCTTGGCCGGCATGCCTCGTTCGGCCAACGCCGCGAGGAATGGCTTCACGGGCACACATTTCTCGGGTGGCAGCACGCCCCGCTCGCGGATCCTTCCCGAAAGGACCATCTGGGTGACGATGGCGGGCGGGAAGCCGGTGTCGCGGGCCACGGCCGAGAGCGGGGGCCGGCGCTGGGGCGTCGCGACGATGTCGTGGCGGATCTCGACCAGGCCCCTCGCGTCCTCGCCCTCGACCACGACCGAGAGTGCGTCGCGGTCGTCGATCACGTCGGGTGGTGGCGGTAGGCGCTTGAAGCAATCGAGAAGTACGTCGCGGGGCGCTACACCTAGCGCGCCGGCGTCCTGGTCGGTCAACCCGAGATCGATGAGGAGCCTGAGCTTGGCGATCAGTTCCGGGTGATACGCGATCTTGAAGAAGCACTCACGGATCCCCTTGGTCCGGTAGGATAGCGGCAGCGTCGCGACCTCGGAATGGAGCGAATAGTGAACCTTCTGAAGGCCCAGCTCGAAAAAGAAGTCCTCGCCACCCGACAGCGGCTTTGCCGCGCGAAAGCGGCCCTTGCTGAAGACCATCGGCGCGAGTGTCAACTCGTCGAGCACCGTGGCCGGCGCGAAGCCGAACGCGACCGGCGCTTGGTACTTCGTGAAGTCGGCGCCGCCGTTGTAGAGCTTGATGGCCGTGAGCTTGCGCAGCGGATCGGCCGCGGCGCGGGCCAGGACGTTCATGATGCCCGGCGCGCTGCCCATGCCGAGCACTGCGAGGAGTCCCGCCCGACGGAACTCGGTGTCGCGCTCGAGCTGCTTCCGCGTCGTGTGGAAGAGCCCGCCCAGGTCGAGGTAGTGGCAGCGGGCCCGCAGCGCAGCGTCCATCACGGTCTGGTTGAAGACGTAAGGCCCGCAGTTGACGATCGCGGCGGCGCCCTTCACTCGCTCGGCGAGGGCCTCAGGGTCGCGAGCATCGGCCGTGGCGGCCTCGGTCCTCCCGGCGCCGTAGCGCGCGGCGATGCGGCGGCCCGCGGCGAGGTCGGTGTCGAGGAGCAGGACCCGGAAGCCCTGACGAGCGAGATCGAAAACCGTGGCGCGGCCCATGGCGCCGGCGCCACCCAGCACGGCCACGAGAGCTCCTTTACTCTTTGAGGTTCCCATGAGCGCGATCCACCTGAAGACCGAGATTCCCGGCCCCCGTTCGCGCGAACTCTACGCGCGCCGCGAGGCCGCCGTGCCGCGCGGACCGTACAACGCCACGCCGATCTTCGTCAAGGAAGGCAAGGGCGCGATCCTCACCGACGTCGACGGCAACCGGCTGATCGACTTCGCTGGCGGGATCGGCTGCCTGAACGTCGGCCATGCCAATGATGCCGTGGCGGCGGCGGTCGCGGAGCAGGCCCGGCTCTTCACGCACAGCTGCTTCCACGTGGCGCCCTACGAGTCGTACGTGCGGCTGGCCGAGCGGCTCAACGCGCTGGTGCCAGGCGCTGGCCCGAAGAAGACCTTCTTCGCCAACTCCGGCGCCGAGGCGGTCGAGAACGCGGTCAAGATCGCGCGCGCCGCGACGGGTCGCGAAGCGGTGATCGCCTTCGAGGACGGTTTCCACGGCCGCACGCTGCTGGCGATGAGCCTGACCTCCAAGGTGCATCCTTACAAGGCGGGCTTCGGGCCCTTCGCGCCCGAGATCTACCGCGTGCCGTATGCGTATTGCTACCGCTGCTCGTACCACCTCGAGTACCCGTCGTGCAACGTCGCTTGCGCCGACGCCCTCGAGGACTACTTCAAGCGCTATGTCGCGGTCGAGAACGTGGCGGCGATCATCCTCGAGCCGGTGCTGGGCGAGGGAGGCTTCGTCGTGCCGCCGAAGGAGTTCCTGCCCAAGCTGCGCGAGATCACGCAGCGCCACGGCATCCTGCTGATCGCCGACGAGGTGCAGACCGGCTTCGGGCGCAGTGGAAAACTCTTTGCGATCGAGCACAGCGGTGTCCAGCCGGACATCCTGATCGCGGCCAAGTCGATCGCAGGCGGCCTGCCGCTGTCGTCGATCACGGGCCGCGCCGAGGTGATGGATGCCCCCGGCAGCGGCGGGCTGGGCGGCACGTTCGGCGGCAATCCCGTCTCGCTGGCCGCGGCCCACGCCGTGCTCGACCAGATGGAGAAAGGCGAGATCCTGGCCCAGGCGAACCGCATCGGACAAGCCTTCGCCGCCCGTGCCGCCAACTGGAAGGAACGCTTCCCGATCGTCGGCGAGGTGCGCGGCCTCGGCGCCATGTGGGCGGTCGAGCTCGTGAGCGACCGCGCCACGAAGGCGCCCGCCAAGGACGCGACCAGCGCTCTTTCCAAGAAGTGCTACGAGCGTGGTCTCGTGACGATCTCCGCCGGGACCTACGGCAACGTGATCCGGACCCTGATGCCGCTCGTGATCAGGGACGAGGAGCTGGCCGAGGGGCTCTCCGTCTTCGAAGGCGCGCTGGCCGAGGCCGCGGGTGTTTAGGCGCCCGGCGGCGCTCGCCGCCGCGTTTGCCGCGCTGGCGCTCTCCTCTCACGGCATCGACAAGAAGGACAAGGAGCCACCTCCGCCGCGCGCCGATCGCATCTTCCTGCACGGCAACGTCTGGACGGGCGACCCGGCGCGGCCCATCGCCACGGCGCTCGCGGTGCGCGGCCCGCGCATCCTCGCGATCGGGAGCGACCTCGAGATCGCGCGACATTCGGGTGTCGGGACGCAGGCGACGAACCTGAAGGGCGGCTGGGTGTTCCCAGGTTTCAACGACGCGCATCTTCACTTCCTGGTTGTGGAGTCGCTCGACCTCGCGGGGATCGACGACCTCGGCGGAATCAAACGCGCGATCGCCGACTACGCGAAGGCTCATCCGGAGAAGGCATGGATCAAAGGCCGGGGCTGGGCGGCCGCCGCCTTTCCCGGAGGCGCCCCCGATCGGCGCATCCTCGATGCGCTCGTGGCCGACCGCCCAGCCTTCCTCGGCGATCGCGATGGGCACACCGCCTGGTGCAACTCGAAAGCCCTGGAGCTGGCGGGGATCACGAAAACGACCCTCGATCCGCCGAACGGCGTCGTCATGCGCGACGACAAAGCTGAGCCGACGGGACTCTTGAAGGAAGCCGCGCGGAACCTGGTGGAGATCCTGATCCCCCCGCCCAACGCCGAGGAGCGCTACCAGGCGCTCAAGCGGTTGCTCGACAGGGCGGCGTCCTACGGTCTCACGTCGGTCCAGAACGCTTCTTGGAGCCGCGACGAGCTGCCGAGCTTCGAGCGCGTGATGGACGAGGGCGGTCTCAAAGTTCGCTTCTCCTTCGCGACGCCCTTCGTCAAGGATATCGGCGAAGAGGAGCTCGCGTACTACAACCAGCTCCGCGAGAAATACACCGGCCCGCTGCTCAAGTTCGGCGCGGTGAAGGGCATGCTCGACGGCGTCGTGGACATGCAGACGGCGGCGATGTTCGAGCCCTATGTCGGAGGGGGCAACGTCGCGCCCCACTGGACACAGGAGGAGCTCAACCGCAGCGCAGCGTTCTACGACGAGAACGGCTTTCAGATCTGGCTGCACGCGATCGGCGACAAGGCCATCAACCTGGCCTTGAACGCCTACGAGTTCGTGAAGCGCACGAACCCCGACCGCGAGCGCCGCCACCGCGTCGAGCACATCGAGGTGCCGCGCCTCGCCGACATCCCGCGCTTCAAGGAGCTGGGGGTGGTCGCTTCGACCCAGGCCCTATTCGCGAACCCGGACAAGACGACCCTCGAGAACTATGCCGTGCTGCTGGGTCCGGAGCGCGCCTCGCACGCCAACGCCTTCAAGCTCTTGGACGACGCCGGGGTCGTGCAAGCCTTCGGCAGCGACTTCCCCGTGTTCTCGATGGAAGCGCTGAAGGGCATCTACTGTGCGGTCACGCGCACGACCCCCGAGGGCACGCCGGCCGGCGGGTGGTATCCGGCCAACCGGATCCCGGCCGAGGCAGCGCTGCGCCATTTCACGATCGACGCGGCCTATGCGAGCTTCGACGAGAAGGACAAGGGCACGCTCAGCGTCGACAAGCTGGCCGACTTCGTGGTGCTCTCGGAGAACATTCTCGAGCCGCCGCCGGAGCGCATCCTGAAGGCGAAGGTGCTGCTCACGGTGATGGGCGGGCAGGACACCTTCCGGGCGCCCGAGTTCGGAGCCGATCCCAGGCGATGAGCGTCTTCGCGGGCAAGGTCGTCGTGGTCACGGGCGCCTCGCAAGGCATCGGTCACGCGCTGTGCCGG
Source organism: uncultured Acidobacteriota bacterium (assembly GCA_964442185.1). GTDB lineage: Bacteria > Acidobacteriota > Vicinamibacteria > Fen-336 > Fen-336 > CADEEV01. Next base: position 7,725 of record CAYTWT010000227.1, on the reverse strand, counting down.
GAACTCGCGCGGCAACGCCCGCGGCTCGTCCTCGCCGCGCGCGATGCCGGCCGGCTCGAGGCGGTCGCCGCCGAGTGCCGGGCGCTGGGCGCCGAGACCTTGGTGGTGCCCACCGACGTCTCGGTCAAGGCCGACTGCGACGCGCTGATCGATCGCGCGCTGGCCCACTTCGGCAGCCTCGACGTGCTCGTGAACAACGCGGGAGCCGGCATGATCGCGCGCTTCGACGAGACCCAGGACCTCGCCGTCTACGAAAGCCTGATGCGAGTCAACTACCTTGCCGGCGTCTGGCTCACGCACCACGCGCTGCCCGCGCTCACGCGCAGCGGCGGACTGATCGTCGCGATCGCGAGCCTGGCCGGGTTGACGGGCGTCCCCACCCGCACCGGCTACTGCGCCAGCAAGCACGCCGTGATCGGCTTCTTCGACGCGCTGCGTGCGGAGCTGCACGGGAGCGGCGTCGGTGTCACGATCGTCTGCCCGGACTTCGTGGTCTCGCAGATCCACAAGCGCGCGCTCGGTCCCGACGGCAAGCCGCTCGGCAAGTCGCCGATGCAGGAGGCCAAGATCATGACGGCCGAAGAGTGCGCGCGACTGACCGTAAGGGCCATGGCGAAGCGGCAGCGCCTCGCGATCCTCTCGCTGCGCGGGCGCCTGGGCCGCTTCGTGCGCCTCTTCGCTCCGGGCCTGATCGACCAGATCGCCCGCAAGGCCGTGAGGTTGGGCAAGTGAAACGCGAGCCATTCGTAGTGCTCGCGGCGCTCCTGGCCGTGGCCGTGGCCTGGAGCGCCTTCTCGCCCTTCGACCCGCTCGACTACGCGATCGAGATCGCCGTGCCGATCGTCGCCTTCGTGGCCCTGGCCGCGACGCGTGGGCGCTTCCGCTTCACGACGCTCAGCTACACGCTGCTGTTCTGCGAAGCGCTGCTCCTGGTCGTGGGCGCCCACTACACGCACGAGCGGGTTCCGCTCTTCGACTGGATCCGCGACGCGGTCGGCGGCCAGCGCAACCACTATGATCGCTTCGCGCACTTTGGCGTCGGCTTTCTGCTCGTGGTCCCGTTCCGCGAGGTGCTGCGACGCCAGACGCCGCTGCGCGGAGCCTGGCTCAATGCGCTGGCCGCATCGGGCGTGCTGGCGTTTGCCGGCTTCTATGAGATCACCGAGTGGTGGATCGCGGTCCTGGCCGCACCGGGAACCGCCGAAGCCTACCTGGGCTCCCAGGGCGATCCCTGGGACGCGCAGAAGGACATGCTGCTCGACGCCCTGGGTGCGCTCACGGGCCTGCTGCTGCTGGCGCGCATCCACGACCGCACGCTGTCGGCGATCTCGAGCTAGCAGCGTCCCAGCGACGGTTTTACTGCGAAGCGCAGGAGCGCTGCCCGCGAGAAGCCCCAAGGTACCAAGGTCGCCCGTCGCGCGCGGGGGGGCGATGACATTCTTCAGGGGCATGGCGCGGAGTATCGCTGCGGATAGAATGGCCACCGGTTCTCAGGGCTAGGAGGCCCTTCATGAGGCGGATCGCGGCCACGCTCCTGGTGCTTGTCGGCGCCTTTGTCGCTGCGGCGGCCGAGGCGCCGGCCGATCGGATCCTGACGGGCGGGCGGATCTGGACGGCCGATGACGCGAGGCCCTGGGCCGAGGCGGTGGCGATCCGTGGCGACCGGATCGTCTACGTGGGCGATGCCGCAAGGGCGAAGACGCTGCGCGGGCCGAAGACAGAGGTCATCGAGCTTGCTGGACGGCTGGTGACGCCGGGCTTCAACGACTCGCACATCCACCTCGTGGAAGGTGCCTTGTCGCTGGACGAGGTTGAGCTCAGCGAAGACCAGAGCCTGCAGGCCGTGCAGGCGCGCATCAAGGCCTTCGCCACCGCCGATCCGACGACGCCCTGGGTGCGCGGCCATGGATGGCTCTACGGATCGTTCCCGGGTGGCCTGCCCACGAAGGCGCAGCTCGACGCCGTGGTGGCCGACCGTCCCGCCTACATGGAGTGCTACGACCACCATACCGGCTGGGCCAACTCGAAGGCCCTTGCCCTCGCCGGCATCTCGAAGGCCACGAAGGACCCCGAGAATGGCGTGATCGTCCGCGATCCCGTCACGGGCGAGCCCACGGGCGGCCTCAAGGAGGCGGCCCGCGCCCTCGTGAAGGCGAAGATTCCCGAGCCCGACCAGGAGACGCGCTATCGCCTGCTCTTGCGCGCCCTACGCCAGCTCAATACCCAGGGCATCACCTCGGTCCAGGACGCCCGCACCGACAGCGCGACCCTGCAGAGCGACCTCCCGCTCCTCGAGCGCGCGATTCGCGAGGGCAAGCTCACGGTGCGCGTCGCCGCGGCCGTGCAGATGAAGGACGGCGCCTACGAGAAGCCCATCGCCGAAGCCACGCGGCTTCTCTCTCTCCACGACGACGCGCTGCTGCGTTGCGGGCGGGTGAAGGCGTACGTGGACGGCGTCATCGAAGCCCACACCGCGGCCATGCTGGCGCCCTACAGCGACGATGCCGCCTTCGGCCTCGGCCTGCCCAACTGGACCCTGGAGGGCCTGAAAGCGGCCGTGGTCGCGGCAGACAAGGCGGGGCTGCAGGTCTACCTGCACGCGATCGGCGACCGCGGCGTGCGCATGGCTCTCGACGCCCACGAGGCCGCGGCCCAGGCCAACGGTCTCCGCGACCGCCGGGGCCGCATCGAGCACATCGAGACGCTGCAGGCTGCGGACATTCCGCGCTTCCAGAGTCTCGGCGTGATCGCCTCGATGCAGCCGCTCCACGCCAACCCCGACCAGAACAATTTCAACGTCTGGAGCAAGAACGCGGGGCCCGATCGGGCGTCGCGTGCCTGGGTCTGGCGCCCTATCGAGGCCTCGCGCGGGCGGCTCGCCTTCGGCAGCGACTGGCCGGTCGTGACGTCCGACGTGTTCCGGGGTCTGTATTGCGCCACGACCCGCAAGACGCGCGAGGGCACGCCGGCGGGCGGCTGGCTGCCAGAGCTGAAGGTGAGCCTCGAGAGTGCGCTGCGCCACTACACGATCGACGGAGCCTACGCGTCGTTCGAAGAGAACGAAAAGGGCTCGATCAGCGTCGGCAAGCGCGCCGACCTCGTCGTGCTCTCGGAGGATCTCTTCAAGACCCCACCCGAGACGCTCCTCAAGACCAGGGTCCTGCTCACGCTCATGGACGGAAAGCCCGTCTACCGGGCCGGGGACTTTTGAATCGGGCGCACCTCGAAGGCGCGAATGCGCCGGTCCAGTCGGGGGCGCCAGTCGAGATCCTTGCGGCCGGCGTACAGGTCGTAGCGCAGCGCCAGGGGCAGGATCGGCCGCTCCTCCTGCACGATGCGGGCGGCGGCGCTGAGCGGCTTGCGCCGGTCCTCGGGGTTCTGCGCCTGGTCGGAGAGCTCGATGAGCTGATCGAGCCTCGGGTTCGAGTACGCGAAGCGGTTGAAACGCCCGAACCCCTCGATGGGCGAGTGCAGCAACGGCTCGTACGAACCCGAAGCGTCTCCGGTCGTCGAGGACCAGCCGAACACCGAAAGCGGGAACTCCTCGTGGCTCCAGCGCTCGTAGAATTCCTTCTGGGGCAGGACCACTGGCCTCACGGGCAGGCCCAGCTCCTGAAGCTGCAGCGCCACCTCCGTGCCCACTTCCTGGTGCGCGTCGGCCACCAGCAGCTCGATCGGGAGAGCGGGGAGGCGGAGCTGCTTGAGCAGCGTGCGCGCGGCGTCGGGATCGTGCCGGACCAGTGGCAGGCCGCTCGCATAGCCGACGACCGAGGGCGGGACGATCTGGTCCAGTGGCGCCCCCAGCCGCTGCAGCGCGTCGCGCACGATGCGATCGCGATCGAGAGCGAGTGCGACGACCTGGCGCAGCCGTGGATCGGCGAACGGACTGCCGGGCCTTTGCGAGAAGCCGAGCAGCACGGCTGAGAGCCCCTGGCGCGAGACCAGCCTCACGTTGGCCTGTCGCAGCCCCTCCTCCCAGTACTGGCTGGGAAACTGCGACACGATGTCGGCGCGTCCCGCCGCCACCGCGGTGGCGCGCTCGCGCGGATCGGGAATCGGCAGCATCGTCACCTGCTCGAAAGCGGGGCTAGCACCCCAGTAGTCGGGGAAGCGCTGGCCCACGACCTTACCCCCGGGCTGCCCGGCCACGAAGCGGTACGGTCCGGTGCCCACGGGCCGCGTGATCGGCTCCGGTCCCGTGTCGCGGGGGACGATGGGGACGAAGACGAGCTTGTTCAGGAGCACAGGTGCTGGATGGCGCGTCGCGACCTCGAGCGTCGCATCGTCGATCACGCGCACGTCCCGGATCGCCTGGACGTAGTGGCGCAGGTGCGATTCCGGCCGGCTGGCGCGTCGCAGGCTTGCCGCGACATCCTCGGCGCCGAAAGGCCGGCCGTCGTGGAAACGGATGCCGCGCCGCAGGTGAAAGCGCCAGACCGCCTCCGACGGGCTCTCCCAGCGCTGCGCAAGCAGCGGCTTCAGCTCCATCTCTGAGCCGAACGTCACGAGGCTCTCGTAGAAGTGCGAGAGCGTGATCGAGGTCTGCGCCTGGTCGTGGCCGTGCGGGTCGAGCGTCACCGCGGAGGTTATCTGGCCAATCACGATCTGCCGCGCCACGCCAGGCTGTTCCCGGCCGCGGCACGCCAGCAGCCCGGCTGCCAGCACGATAGCCGCCAGCGTCCTGCGCAGGGGGCCTCCTAGTGCGTGAGCTTCTTGTGTGGCGCGGGCACCTCAGATGTCACGGGGAGCCCCGGGCGAGGCTGGACTCGCGGCAGCGCCTCTGCGGTCGCGCGCAGCGGCGTCATCTCCTGGTCTTCGAGCCCCATGTTCGCGGGCAACAGCATCTCCCGCTCCGCCGAGAGAATCTCCTCCATGTCCTTCACGCCGCGTTCGGTCTCCTCGGCGGCCGACACGAGGCCGTCGAGCTGTTCGCTGATGCTGCGCGGGTCGCGCATCGAGAAGCTCTGGTCACGGAGCAGCTGCAAGACCTCCTGCACCGTCTCGGTCTGCGCATCCACGAGCTGCCGGTTTTCGAGCGCCTTCTTGTAGCGGTCGAGCCGCTTCAGCAGCACGGCCTTGGTGCGCGCCTTGATGGCCTGGACCCGCTCGGTGCCCTTGGCAATCTCCCGGCCCAGGGCCTCGACCCGCTCTTCGAGGCGCCTTGGATCCGTGGTCGCGAAGTAGGCTTCGTAGCGCGCAAGCGAGAAGCGCATGCGCAGGTAGAACATCAGCAGGAAGTCGAGCTTGTGCGAGAGCTCTTCGAGCAGGATCCGGGAGCTTGGGTCGAGCGCCTTGTAGTTCAGGCGAATCTCGCCCGCGAGCACCTCCAGGGCGTGGTAGCGCTGGCGCTCGGAGGGGCTGAGCGCCCGGAGCATGTCGGCCCCTTCGGTCTCCTTGCGTTGTCGCTTCTCCGCCTCGAGATCGAGGGCGCGGCGATAGCGCTGATAGCGCTCCATGAAAGGCAGCAGCGTCAGCTCGAGACCCGCGGCCAGGATCAGCGGGAACAGGCTCCCGGACAGGATCGCGAAGCCGAGCGCCGTGCCGATGCCGATCAGGTTGTACTGGTTCTTGAGCGCCGCGACGAGCGGGTTGGGCTCCTTGGCCTTCTCGTCCTCGTCGCGTCCGGGGCTCACGTGGTGATCCGCAGGTTCCCGCCCCGGGCCTCCTTGCGGATCTTGTTGAGCACCGCGGTCTCGAGATCGCGGAAGCGCGCCGACTGCTTCAGATCCTCGGTCCGGCGCAGTGGCAGGTCCACTTCGATCTCGTCCACGATGGCGCCTGGCCCCGCCGAGAGGATGTGGATCTTGTCGGCGAGATAGACCGCCTCGGGAATGTCGTGGGTCACGAACAGGATCGTGCCCTCGATCTCCTCCCACAGCTCGTTGATCAGGTTCTGCATGCCGAGCCGCGTCTGGACGTCGAGGGCGCCGAAGGGCTCGTCCATCAGGATGATCTGCGGCTTCACCGCCAAAGTCCGCGCGATCGCCACTCGCTGGCGCATCCCGCCCGAGAGCTGTTTCGGGTACTTCTTCTCCTGGCCCTTGAGGCCGACCTTCTCGATCCAGGCGCGGGCCACGCGCTCCCGCTCCTCGCGTGAGACACCGCGCAGCTGCATCCCGAAGGCCACGTTTTCGAGCACCGTGAGCCACGGATAGGAGCTGTAGTTCTGGAACACCATGCCCCGATCCGGGCCCGGTCCGGCGATGCGCTGGCCGCGCAGCAGGGCCTCGCCGGCGCTGGGCGCGAACAGCCCGGCGACGATGTTGAGGATCGTGCTCTTGCCGGAGCCCGAGGGGCCGAGGAAGACCCGGAACTCGCCTTTGCCCGGATCGTCGGGAATCACCAGATCGACGTTGCGGATCGCCTCGAACTCGCGGCCATCGGGCAGCGTGAACTTCTTCGTGACCTTCCGTAGTTCGAGGATGTTGGGCCTCAGCGGGTCGGTCATCACTCGGCCCAGGAGAACAGCTGCTTGTTGACGAGCCGCAGGATCTGGTCCGTGACGACGCCGACCACGAGGATCACCAGTACGAGGGCGAAGATCTGGTCGACGTGGGAGCGCTTGCCTGCCACGGTGATGAGCGCGCCCAGGCCATAGCGCGCGTTGATCACCTCGGCCAGGATCACGTACGTCCAGCCGATCCCGTTCATCACCCGCAGCGCCTCGCCGATCGCCGGCAGGCTGCCGGGAATCAGCACGTGGCGCACCAGCTGCGTCTTCGAGGCGCCGAGCGTCGTGGCGGTCTGCAAGTAGACCTCCTCCACGTTCTCGACCGCCTCGACCACGAGCGGCAGCATGTACACGAAGGTGCCGACGAACAAGAACACGATCTTCTGCAGGTCGTCGATGCCGAACCAGACGATGAACAACGGCACCAGGGCCGAGATGGGCAGGAAGCGCAGCGGGTCGAGGATCGGCGAGAAGAAGTGCTTGAGCGGCGGGAAGGTGCCCATCAGCAGGCCCAGCGGTATCGCCACGGCGGCCGAGAGCAAAAAGCCGGCGAAGACGCGGTACAGGCTCGCCATCGCGCTGCGCACCAGGGCTTCCTCGAAGTGCAGCACGGGGAAGGCGCGCAGCACGTCGCTGGGCGAGGGCAGGATGATCCGCGGCAGCAGCCCGCCGTAGGAGAGCAGGCACCACAGGCCGAAGAAGGACAGCAGCCCGAAGAGAGCCAGGCTCCTCTTGCGGCGGTTCGTGACGAAGCCGCGGACCTCCATCCCCAGGAACCGAAGGCGCCTTACCGCGGGATGATCTCGAAGTCCGTGCGGCGGTTCCTCGCGCGACCCTCGTCGCTCTCGTTGGAGGCCACCGGCTTGTCGGGGCCGTGGCCCACCACGTCGAACTTGTTGCGCTCGAACCCGCGGGATACCAGGTAAATCGAGACGGCCTCGGCGCGCTGGCGCGACAGCCGCATGTTGGCCTCGCGACCGCCCACGTTGTCGGTGTTGCCGGCGATGCGCAGGTAGGCGTTGCCGAAGGTGGCGGCCAGCTCCACCACCTGGGTGTCGAGCACCAGCTTCGCGTTCTCGTCGAGGTTGAAGGAGCCGCTGGGGAAGTAGATCGAGAGCGTCTTGGTGAGGATGGGCGCCGCCGCGGGCTTGGGCGGAGCCTTGAACTCGAACTCGGGCTTGGCCTCGGTGGCTGCCGGGAAGAACTCGGCGGCCCCGTCCAGGAAGCGCGTGTCGACGGTCTGGTAGGGTTCGTAGACCTCGTTGATCTTGCCG
>CAYTWT010000226.1:0-41919 GCA_964442185.1 uncultured Acidobacteriota bacterium | reverse complement strand
AGTCCTGTCACACGTTCACAGCAGGAAGACCTCAGCGGTCCCGCCGAAGGAGGAATTCCGCGAGCGCGGCGAGCGCCACGGCTTTGCCTTTGAAGGGTTTCAAAGCGGCAAATGCTTTGGCGGTCAGTTCGCCGGCAATCTTCCGCGACCTTTCCAGACCGACGATGGACGGATAGGTTGCCTTCCGCGCCCGGGTGTCCTTGCCCGCGGTCTTGCCGAGTTGTTCCCCGGCCTCGGTCGCGTCGAGGACGTCGTCCACGATCTGGAAAGCGAGCCCGACGGCATCCGCATAGCGTGTGAGCTGTGCGAGGGCCTCTGGCCCGGCGCCCGCCAGAATCGCCCCGCCGCGCACGCAGGCTCCGAGCAGCGCTCCGGTCTTGGCCCGATGCAACCGCTCGAGCTCGACGGGCCGAATCGCCCGACCTTCGGATTCGAGGTCCATGACCTGGCCGCCGATCAGGCCGGTCGTTCCGCAGGCCTCGCCGAGGATGGCGCTCGCCGCAAGCCGTCGTCGCAAGCGTTCGACAGCCTCGCCCGGCGACAGCTCGCTCAGCAGGTGAAAGGCACGGGTCAGCAGTGCATCGCCAGCAAGGATCGCGATCGCCTCACCGAAGACCTTGTGCGACGTTGGCTTGCCGCGCCGCAGGTCGTCGTTGTCCATGGCCGGCAGGTCGTCGTGGATGAGGCTGTAGGTGTGGATCATCTCGACGGCGCAGGCGAGCGGCATGGCGTCGCAGCGCTCGCCGCCCACGGCGTCGGAGGCAGCGAGGACGAGCAGCGGGCGGATCCGCTTGCCGCCGGCAAACAGGCTGTAGCGCACGGCCCGGTGGATCGTCTCTGGCCAGGCGGCTGCGCCGGGAAGGGCCCGGTCGAGCGCCGCGTCGACCGCACGGCGATTCTGTTCGAGCGCCACCCGGGCGCTAGAACTCCTGGTCATCCCCGGCGGGCGTGAGCGGGGTCGTCCTGGGCTTGCCCTCGGCGTCGAGCAGAAGCTCGCCTCGGGCGTCCTTCAGAAGCTGTTCGATCCGGCCCTCGGCCTCGTCGAGCTTGGCATGGCACAGCCGCGAGAGGCGAATCCCTTCCTCGTAGAGTTTCAGGGAATCCTCGAGGCTGAGCTCGCCTTTCTCTAGGCGCTGCACGATCTCTTCGAGTTTCTTCAGGGCGGCTTCGAACGGCTGCGGGGCTTCGGGCTTCGTCACTCGTTCTCCTTCGACGTCACGGTCGCGTGGAGCGCCCCCTGATGGAGGCGGAGGCGAATCGAGTCGCCGGCAGCCACCTCGCTCGCGTGGCGCAGCAGACGATCGCCCTTCCAGGCCAAGGCATAGCCGCGGCTCAGCACCGCCAGCGGGGAGAGGCTGTCGAGGCGCGCGGCGTTCTGAGCGAGCGCGGCTCGCCTTGCTTCGAGGCTCGCGGCGAGCCGCGAGCGGAGCGCCTCTACATGACGCGTGACGGCCTCGCGCCGGTCGCTCAGTTGACGCTCCCAGCGGAATGCAGGGAGCCGGCTCTCCGCGTGCCGGAGCCGGTCTCGGCTGCGCTCGCGCGTCCGCGTCAGCCCGCTCTCGGCGCGGCGCACGAGCTCGTCGACGCGCTGGGCTGCATTGTGCAGGCGGCCGCGTTCGGCCTCGAACACGCGGTGCGAGGTGAGCGCCGCGACGCGTGAGCGGACGCGTGTCAGGCGCAGCGACAGCGCCGAGTGGAGATGCTTGTCGAGCGCCCCCAGGTGCGCCTCAAGATCGACCTTGGCCTTCACCACCTGTTCGGCCGCAGCCGAGGGCGTCGCCGCTCTCAGGTCGGCAACGAAATCCGCGATCGTGAAGTCGGTCTCGTGGCCCACGGCCGAGATCGTCGGCACGAGCGAGGCCGCGAGCGCTCGCGCGACGCTCTCCTCGTTGAAGGCCCACAAGTCCTCGAGGTTGCCGCCGCCACGGGCCACGATCAGCACGTCGAGGCCCGCCACGCTGCCGAGCGCACGAATGCCCTGGACGATCTCCGCCGCGGCGCCTTCGCCCTGGACCCGCGCGGGGTAGAGGAGCACTTCGAGGTTGCGATAGCGCGAGCGCAACACGCGCAGGATGTCGCGCAGCACGGCCCCGGTGGGCGAGGTGACGACGCCGATTCGACGCGGCAACATCGGCAGCGGTCGCTTGCGCTTGGCATCGAAGAGCCCTTCCTTGTCGAGCTTTTCCTTCAAGTCCTCGAACGCCTGCTGCAGCGAGCCCTTGCCCAGGACTTCCAGCTCCTCGATCGCGATTTGATACTCGCCGCGCGGCGCATAAACGCGGACGGCGCCGCGGGCCAGAACCTTCATGCCGTCCTTCGGCCTGAAGCGAATGCCTCGCGCTGCGGTCTTCCAAACGACGGCGCGGATCTGCGCACGCTCGTCCTTGAGCGAGAAGTACCAGTGGCCCGAGTCGGCGAACTTGAGGTTTGAGATCTCGCCCTCGACCCAGACGTCGGCGAACTCCACCTCTAGCGTGCCTTGAATCCGGTCGGTCAGCTCGGCGACGGTGAGAGCCCGCCGCGCCGCGGCCTGCCTTTGCGGACCGGCGCCGAAGTCGAGCCCCTTTTGCTGCATCCGCAGGATTCTACAGCCGCGCGACGCCGGGGGAGTAGCGGCTAGCTACGCGGTGCGCCGGCAGCTTCCTGGATCTTTTCCAGGCGGTACTGGAGGGTACGCCGCGACAGTCCGAGCAGCCGCGCCGCGCGCGAGACGTTGCCCGCGGTCTTCTCGAGCGCTTTCAGGATCAGCGTGCGCTCGACGCCCTCGAGATCGATGCCCGCGGCCGGGATCTCGAGGCCGAGGGGTCCGCGCGCCGCGGTGAGACCCGCGCGCACGGCCGCCGGCAGGTCGGCGGGCACGATCGTCTCGCCCTCGGAGAGCAGCAGCGCCCGCTCGACCACGGACTCGAGCTGCCGCACGTTGCCCGGCCAGTCGTAGGCGGTGAGGATCTCGAGCGCCTTCTCGCTCATCTCGCGTGGCCGCTTGGGATCGGCGTACTTGCGCATGAAGTGCTCGACCAGCAGCGGGATGTCGGTGCGCCTCTCGCGCAGCGGCGGCAACAGGATCGGGATCACGTTCAGCCGATAAAAGAGGTCCTCGCGGAAGTGACCCGCGCGCATGTCGGCCTCGAGGTCGCGATTGGTGGCGGCCACGATCCGCACGTCGATCTTCACGCGCTCGGTGCCGCCGACGCGCAGGATCTCGCGCTCCTGGAGCGCGCGCAGCAGCTTCACCTGCAGGTCGCGCTTCAGATCGCCCACCTCGTCGAGAAACAGCGTCGAACCGCTGGCCTGCTCGAAGAGCCCGATCTTGCGTGCGGCGGCGCCCGTGAAGGCGCCCTTCTCGTGGCCGAACAGCTCGGCCTCCAAGATGCTCTCGGGCAAGGCCGCGACGTTGACGGCGTAGAAGGGCCTGAGGTGGCGCTCGCCCTGCTGGTGGAGCGCCTTCGCCACCAGCTCCTTGCCGGTGCCGCTCTCGCCGTAGATCAGCACTGTCGAGTTCGAGGCTGCGACCTTGTGGACGATCCGGAACACGTCCTGCATCGAGCCGTGCGCGCCGACGATGTTCTCGACGCGGAAACGGTCACGCAACTGTTCTTGGAGCATGCGGTTCTCGCGCACCAGGCGCGAGCGTTCGAAAGCCCGCCCCAGGACCACGAGCAGCACGTCCTTCTCCAGAGGCTTCGTCAGGTAATCGAAGGCGCCCTTGCGCATCGCCTCCACGGCGCTGTCGATCGTACCGTGGGCCGTCATCAGGACGACGCAGGCGCCGGGTTGCGCGCGGCCCAGCTCCTGGAGCAGCGCGATCCCGTCCATGTCCGGCATCTTGAGATCGGTCAGGACGACGTCGAAGGGCTGGTCGCGCGCGAGTTGCAGGGCGTGCCGGCCGTTCCGCGCGGCCGCCGTCTCGTAGCCCTCGGACTGCAGGATCGTCTCCAAGATGTCGCGCTGGTGGCGCTCGTCGTCGACCACCAGGACGCGCCCGCGCGGGTCGGCCGCGGTCACGAGACGAGGGCCCCGCTCGCCGTTTCGGTCACCGGTCGGGCGATCAGCGGCAGCACGATGCGCGCCGTAGTGCCGGAGCCAGGCGCGCTCTCGAGCGCGATCGAGCCGCCGTGGTCACTCACGATCTTGCGCGTCAGCGCGAGGCCGAGCCCGAGGCCCGTCTCCTTCGTCGAGAAGTAGGGTTCGAAGGCGGTGCGAATCTCCTCGGGCGTCATGCCCTGGCCCGTGTCCGTGACCGTGACCAGCACGACCTCGCCGCCGGTCTCGCGCGCCCGCTGCGCCTTGACGGAGAGCGCCCCGCCCTCGGGCATCGCGTCGAGCGCGTTGATCATCAGGTTCAGGAAGCAGGTCTTGAGCAGCTCCGGGTCGGCGAGGGCCTCGGGGAACTCGGCCTCGGTGTCGATCTCGAGGGCGATGCCCTGGTCACGGGCCTTGTGATCCACGAGTTCCGCCACTTCGCGCAGCACCGCATCCACGCGGCACGGCCGGGTGTCGAGGCGCATCGGCTTGCCGAACGAGAGGAAGTTGCCGACCAGCCGGTTCAGCCGGCTGATTTCGGCCTTCACGTTGCCGAGGATGCGGTCGAAGGCCTCGTGGCGGGCGGCGTCTTCAGGCGCGAGTTTCTCGCGCATGTGGTCGATCGAGAGGTTCATGAAGTTGAGCGGGTTGCGGATCTCGTGGGCGACCGCGGTGGCGAGTCGGCCCATCGCGGTCGAGCGCTCGGCAAAGTGAAGCCGTTCCTCCAGCAGGCGTTTTTCCCGCAGCCGCTCGACCATCTCGTTGAAGGTTCGGGAGAGCGCCCCGATCTCGTCGCTGCCCCGGGCTGGCACCTGCACGGAGAGGTCTCCGGCCGCGACCGATCGTGAGGCCTCGGTCAACTTTTCGAGGGGTCGGCTGAAGGACCAGGAAAGATACAGCGCGAGCGCGATCCCGAAGGCGAAGACGGCAAAAGTCGCGATCAGGCGGTTGACGAGCGCCGCCTTCGAGAGCGCCGAGAAATCGTCCAGATAGCGGGTGATCACGACGTAGCCCACGCGCCGGTCCGCGACGACGATCGGGATCGTCAGCGTCGAGGTCTTCTGCGTGCCGGGCGGGCCCGAGTCGTCGCCGAGCACGCCGCGGATCACGTACTCCTTCGGCCCGCGTCGCTTCACGCTGGCGCGGACCAGCGGCTTGCCGACGTTCAGCGGGTTGGTCGAGGCCTGCACCTCCTCGGCCGCGTCGGCGATCGACACGTCCTTGACGCCCAGCGAAGTCAGCTTGTCGGCGTAGGCCTTCAGCACCACCTGCGGGTCGCCCGGCCCTGCCGGCTGTTCCTGGGCCACCTCGATCGTTGTCGACAGCTCTTCCGTGTAGTCGCGCACCTGGGAGAGCAGTTGCCGCTCGTTCAGGAGGTGCAGGAAGAACAGCGAGGACACGGACAGGACCAGGAGCGACAGCATCATGAGGAGCAGCTTGGTCTTGATGCTGGCGTTGCCGAGCCGGCGGGCGCGGACGCCCTGGGAGCGGACCATGCCACGAGTCTATCGCACCCGCTCCGCCTATATAATCAGGGTTTGGAGGTGAAGTAAGAGCATGGCCACTGCCGAGGCGCCCTCGAGAAGGCGTGAAACAATCGAGCAGGCCGTGATCCGGTTCTGCGGAGACTCCGGCGACGGCATGCAGATCACCGGCAGCCAGTTCACCAACACCGTGGCGCTCTACGGCAACGACCTTGCCACGTTCCCCGACTACCCGGCCGAGATCCGCGCCCCAGCAGGCACGTTGCCGGGCGTCTCGGGGTTCCAGCTCCATTTCGCGTCGGGCAACGTGTATACCCCGGGCGACTCCGTGGACGTGCTGATCGCCATGAACCCCGCCGCGCTCAAAATGAACGTGGCGGACCTCAAGACCAACGGGATCCTGATCGTCAACACCGACAACTTCAGGGAAATCGACCTCAAGAAGGCGCAGATCAGCATCAGTCCGCTGGAAGACGGCAGCCTCCAGGGCTACCGGCTGTTCCCGGTCGCGCTGAACAAGCTGACACGGGCGGCGCTCAAGGACCTAGGCCTCGACGCGAAGAGCATGGACCGCAGCAAGAACTTCTTCGCGCTGGGGATGTGCTACTGGCTCTACAACCGGGCGATGGACGCGACGGATCGCTGGCTCGACGACAAGTTCCAGAACAAGCCGGCCCTGATCGAGGCCAACAAGCTGGCGATGAAGGCCGGCTACTCGTACTGTGAGGCGACCGAGGCGTTCCAGACGAGCTACGAGATCCCGCCGGCCAGGCTGGCGCCGGGCGTGTACCGCAACATCAACGGCAACAGCGCGCTCGCGCTGGGTTTCGTCGCGGCCTCGCGGTGCAGCGGCCTGCCACTGTTCCAGGGCAGCTACCCGATCACGCCGGCCTCCGACATCCTGCACGAGCTCGCGATGTTCAAGAGCTTCGGGGTCGTGACGTTTCAGGCCGAAGATGAGATCGCGGCCATGACCTCGGCGATTGGAGCGGCCTATGGCGGCTCGCTCTCGATCACCACCACGTCTGGGCCCGGCATGGCGCTCAAGATGGAGGCGATCGGTCTTGCCATCGCGGTCGAGTTACCCGTCGTAATCTGCGACATCCAGCGTGGCGGCCCGTCGACGGGCCTGCCGACCAAGACCGAGCAGGCCGACCTGCTCCAGGCGCTCTACGGCCGCAACTCCGAGGCGCCGGTACCGGTGCTCGCACCGCAAACGCCGGGCGATTGCTTCTGGATCGCGCTCGAGGCGAGCCGCATCGCGCTCAAGTACATGGTGCCTGTCATCATCCTCTCCGACGGCTACCTCGCGAACGGCGCCGAGCCGTGGAAGATCCCGAGCCTCGACGAGCTGCCGAAGTTCCCGGTGAAGTTCCGGACCGATCCCGAGGGCTTCATGCCTTACCAGCGCGACCCTGAGACACTGGCCCGACCCTGGGCCGTGCCCGGCACGCCAGGACTCGAGCACCGCGTCGGCGGTCTCGAAAAGCAGGATGTCAGCGGCAACATCAACTACGAGCCGCTCAACCACGAGCGCATGGTGCAGCTGCGCGCGGCCAAGGTCGCGGCCGTGGTGGAGGAGGTGCCCGACGTCGTCCCAATCGGGGATCCCGAGGGCGAGCTGCTGCTCGTGGGTTGGGGCTCGACCTTCGGCTCGATCACCGCCGCCCTACGCGCGCAGCGGGAGAAGGGCAAGCGGATCGGCCACGCCCACTTGCGCCACCTGAACCCACTGCCGAAGAACCTGGGCGAGGTGCTGAAGCGCTACAAGAAGGTTGTCGTGCCCGAGATGAACATGGGCCAGTTGGTGTGGGTGCTGCGCGCGAAGTACCTGGTCGATGCCCAGGGCTTCAACAAGATCCAGGGCAAGCCGTTCAAACAGTCGGAGCTCGAAGCCAAGATCGAGGAGATCCTTCCGTGACCGCAACGCTGCCCGTCTACGCAAAGAAGGACTTCCAGACCGACCAGGAAGTGCGCTGGTGCCCCGGCTGCGGGGACTACGCGATCCTCTCGGCGGTCCAGTCGGTGTTCCCCGAGCTGGGCATACCGCGCGAGAGGTTCGTCGTGGTTTCGGGGATCGGCTGCTCCAGCCGCTTCCCGTACTACATGAACACCTATGGCTTTCACACCATCCACGGCCGCGCGCCTGCGGTGGCGACCGGCCTCAAGATCGCCCGACCCGAGCTCGAGGTCTGGATCGCGACCGGTGACGGCGACGCGCTCTCGATCGGCGGCAACCACACGATCCACATGCTGCGCCGGAACGTGGGGCTCAAGGTCCTGCTCTTCAACAACCGGATCTACGGGCTCACGAAGGGCCAGTACTCGCCCACGTCCGAAATGGGCAAGAAGGCGAAATCGACGCCGTACGGGTCGGTCGACCGGCCTTTCAACGTGCTCTCGCTCGCGCTCGGCGTCGAAGCCACCTTCGTCGCGCGCTCGGTGGACGTGTTCCAGGGCCACCTGAAGACGACACTGCGCAAGGCCGCGGTGCACAAAGGCTCGGCCTTCGTCGAGATCCTGCAGAACTGCAACATCTTCAACGACGGCGCCTGGGAGTCCCTGGTGGAGAAGGACGTCAAGGACGACCACCTGCTTCTCCTCGAGCACGGCCAGCCGCTGATCTTCGGCAAGAACAAGGACAAGGGCATCCGGATCAGCGGCCTGAACCTCGAAGTTGTGAGTCTCGGGAACGGCGCGACCGAGAAAGAGCTGATCGTCCACGATGAACGGCATCCGAACCCGGCCTATGCCTTCCTGCTCTCGCGCATGGAGATGATGCCCGGCTTCCCGACGCCGCTGGGTGTGCTGCGCGCCGTGGACGCGCCGCGCTACGAAGACCAAGCGACGCGCCAGATCCAGGAGATCATCGCGAAGCAGGGTGCCGGAGACCTCGCCAAGCTGCTTCGCGCGGGCGACACCTGGGAAGTGAAATGATTTTTCTTGACAGCGGGGGCTCCCGGGACGATATTTGGAGCCAGGAGGCGTATTCGAGAGAGGCCGTCAGCGAATTAACGAGGTGCTTGATGGAGGGCACTCCGCCGGGCCGGTGACGGGGTCGCTGTCGGACACCGAAGCGGCCTTGGTCAAGACAAAGGGCGCGCCTTATCCGGCGCGCTGTCTGGGGCTCTGATGAACCCCATAGACGCGAGGCCCGGAGCCAATGGTTCCGGGCCTCTTTTGGTTCGTGTCCGGCTTGGTCGCTATTTCGGAAGCGGCGGAATGCCGATCCGCAAGTCCCCTTCGTCGGTCTCGAGCAGCACATCGGTCGTCTCGACGCCCTTCACGACCGCATTCGCCAGCCGCTCGCCGGTGCGGTACGTGAGCAGCGCGCCACTCGGCGAGTAGGCGAAGACTGAGAAGCCGGCGCCGCCGGTGGCGATCCCGGCGGGTTCGAACTCAAGCAACGAAAGATCAGGCGCGCGCAGGACGAGGCGGGGCGGAGAGCTTTCCGCCGCCACGGGCAGCAGTGTTTCCCCGGAGTCTGCGGCGCGCGTGAGGATGCGGCGACCCTCCTCGAGTCGCTCCGTGAGGCCTGCGGACTCGATGACGGCTGGGCGCAGGGTCTGAAGCGGCGTGTCTCGCACCCACACAGAGGCTCGGCCGAGGAAGCCGGGTGGCCCGAGCGAGGCGAGGGCCGGGTCCACGTCGGTCATCACTGCCAGGATGTCGCGGACACTGGCGCGCTTCAGCTCGAAACTGGCCGTGGCCGTCGAAACCGGTGGCGCATCGTCGACGGGCGCGAGCTTGCCGCCTCTCGGCGCCGGTTTCTTCGCGGGCGGATGCTCCCCATTCGCATTCGAGACGCGCCTGATGAGCCCAGGCTCGGAGATGCGCAGATTGGCGTTCTTCGCGAGCGCAGCAAGGGCCTCCTCGAGGCTCACGCGCGCGAGCTCGACGTGGACCCGGCCCACGACGTCGCCGTCCACGAGAAAACCCTGGCCAGTGAGCTTCTGCAATACCTGAAAGACGTCGGGAAGATCGGTGTCCCGCAGCCTCAGGGTGAGCGGCCCCTGGCCCGGCGTCTTGGTTTTCGGCCCGCGCACGACGGCGATCCGCGCCGCGTCGCGGTCTACGGCGCAGGAGGCATCCTGCTCTTCGAAGGGATCTTCCGTTGGCAGTGGTAGCTCGGCCTCGGGCCCGGCCACCGGGCTCGAGCCACGCGCCTCGAAGCGCAGGCAAGCGCCCTGGCGGGTCATCAGGAACTGCGAGAGCCGGAAGAAACCGCGCTCGAGCCGGGACTCGAGCCCGTGGGCCGAGGCATCGCCGATGGTCAGGCCACGGATCGAGAACTCGTCTCCCAGCGCGGCCGAGGTCAGCAGCACCGGCCGGTCGCGCACGACCGCCGACAGTTCCGACAAAAACACGCGCGGGTTACGGCGGGCGCGCCGCAAGGCGGCAATCGTCTCCGACTTCGCGAGGGCCAGCGCCTGATCCGCGACGAACGCGTCGGCTTGTGGCCGCGGCATTCCGGTCGCTCGGGCCCGCGTGCCCTCGGGTGGCTGCGGCAGCGGCGCCCGCAGTGGTCGAAACGGGACCCGGATCACCGCCGTCAGCCGCACCGCGTCGCCCGGGGCTGCCGTGAGCGTGAGGCTCTCGACGTCGAGCAGCCGGTGCGAGAGAGCTACCTGCCGGAAGAAATGGTCGATCTCGGCGTAGCGGCCGACGCCGGCAACATCGACGAGCACGTCTCCGCGCGCTCCTTTTTCGATCGGAGGGCGGGCAAGCGCCTCGACCGAAAGCAACCGCGCGCCTTCAGCGAGGTCGTGGAGCAGGGCGGCATCGCCCGTGGGGTTGGCACCCTCGGGCAGGATTCGCCGCAGAGTCTCGAGGCGCCGGTCGAGAAGGAGTCGTTCCTCACTGAAGGGGCGCACGACCGAGGACGCGGCCAGCAGCAGGGCGAGCAGCATGAACGCCGCATCTTATACTGCGTTCTTGGCGCTCCGTGGTCAGCGCACGAGCCCCGGCGTCGGCTATTGCGCTTTGGCCGCCGCGATCTCGACGCTCAGGGTGGTGAAGTCGCTCTCCCATTCGCCATCAGCGCGGCGCCGCAGCTCCGTTGCCGCCAGTAGCCAGGGGCCCGCGTGGTCGAACACGAAGCGCGCCCAGCCGTCGGCGTCCGTTGTCAAGAGCCTGCGGTGTGCCAGCGCGGAGTGCACTGCGCCGACGGCGACACCCGGTAGCGGCGTGCCCCGCTTGAGCAGCTGCAGCCGCACTTCGTCGCCGACGCGCAGCCGCGTCGGGTCGGCATCACAGAGGAGCTCGAGAGCGAGGCCCATGGGCTTGCGCCAGGACGACTCATTCGTGGGCTCGCCCGCTCGGACGAACGCCTTCGCCTGCTTGCGGTAGGTCTCACGCCAGCGCCGGGGTTTCGGTTCCCGGGCCCAGAGCAGGCCGACCGATTCGGTCGCTCCGATCTCCCTCAGGTACTCCTCAACACCTGCTTCGTCGAGTGTCAGGCGCTTCGGGAGGAGTTCGACCGCGATCACAGCGACGCCAGGACGGGGGAGGGTCGCTCCGAGCACCAGCGACTTGCCGCCACGCTTCCTGGATGTGAGCCTGGAAACTTCGTCGCCAAGTCGCATCTCGGCCCTCGCGATCCGCTCGGGTGCGATCTCGTAGTCGAGAGTGGGGAAGGTCATGCCGCTCGTCAGGTCAAGGTGGACCGTCTCGCCGGGGGCGACAAGGATCTCGCGCGCTCGCAGCCAGGTATCGTGGGCGTCGAGGCTCGAAGCACTGGTCAGAAGCGCCACGGCCAGGCAACTGCTCTGAGCTTTCATCAGCGGATCCTATGTCGCCTCGAGGTCGTAGCGCTTGACAGGCCTGGGCCTGGGCCGATAATATTATGAATATGAAAAGCAAGTTCATATTCATTTGGATCGGAATTCTAGTGGCACAGCTCCTGGCGGCTCCGGCCCGAGCGGAGGAGTCGGTCGATGATCTGAGAAAGGCGCTGACAGCGCTGCAAACGGAGGTGGCACGCCTCAAGGCGGAAGGTGCGTCGGGCGACCGGTTGTCCGAGATCGAAAGACGGATCGACCTGCTGGCGGTCGAGCTCGAGAAGATCCGCACCGGGGGAGCCGTGGACGTGGACCCTGGGTCGGGCGGTCTCCTCGGCTTCGCTCCAGCGGCCTCGAAGGTGTACCGCTCCGGCAAAGGCGTCTCGATCGGCGGCTACGGGGAGGCCGTGTACGAGAACTTCGCGAGCACCCGCCAGGATGGCGCGGCCTCGGGCCGCACCGACCAGGTCGATTTCCTCCGCCAGGTTGTCTACGTCGGGTACAAGTTCAACGATCGGATCCTGTTCAACTCGGAGGTCGAGTTCGAGCACGCTTCGACAGGCAAAGGCGGCGAGGTCTCGGTCGAGTTCGCTTACGTGGACTTCCAGGTGCGCAAGGCCTTCGGCCTGAGAGCGGGTATGCTCCTGGTCCCCATGGGCTTCCTGAACGAGCTCCACGAGCCGCCAATCTTCCACGGCGCCAGGCGGCCCGACGTGGAGTCGGCCATCATCCCGTCGACCTGGCGCGAGAACGGGGCAGGCGCCTTTGGCGAGGCCGGGCCGCTCCAGTACCGCGCCTACGTGGTGGCGGGCCTCTCGAGTGCTGGCATCAGTGCCTCCGGGATCCGCGCCGCCCGCCAGAGCGGTGCGCGCAGCAAGTCGGAGGATTTCGGGATCACCGGCCGTCTCGACTTCACCGGTGTTCCCGGCCTCCTGGCCGGCGCCTCGTTCTTTACGGGCGAGTCGGGCCAGGGCGCCACGGTATCGGGCGCGAGACTCGGTGGCCGCGTGAGCCTGTACGACCTCCACGCGCAGTACGAGCGGCGCGGCCTGCAGCTCCGAGCGCTCGCGGCCCATGGAAACGTGGGCGATGCGGCCCTCATCAACGCCGCCAATGCGCTCACGGGGGCGCGTTCGGTTGGCACCGACCAGTTCGGCTGGTACGTGCAGGCCGCCTACGATGTGGCCACACTGCGAGCCTCGAGCAGTTGGTCCGTCACCCCCTTCGTTCGCTATGAGAGCCTCGACACCCAGGATGGCGTGCCCGTGGGATTCGCGGACGATCCTGCAACCGCGCGCGATGTGCTCACCGCGGGCCTCGGGGTGAAGCCGATCTCGAACGTAGTCCTGAAAGCGGACTTCCAGCGCCAACGCAACGACGGCGGCAGCGGCGTGAACCAGTGGAACCTTGCGGTGGGTTACCTCTTCTAGATGCGGCTCGGCCTCGGCTCCGCGGCGGCATTCGCAACCCTGCTTTCCTGGCCGGTGCGCGGCGAGGTCATGCTGACCGAGAAGGCCGCCCTGGAGCGGGCGTTCCCTGGGGCCGCACTCGAGCGGAAGACCCTGTTCCTCTCCGTGGAGCAGGTGGCCGAAGTCGAGAAGGCCGCGCGCTCGAAGCTGCCCTCGGCGGTCGTCACAGTCTTCGAGGCGCGGGCCGAAGGAAAGCTGAAGGGGCGCGCTATTCTCGACACGCATCTGGTCCGTACCATGCCGGAAACCCTGCTCACGGTCGTCGAACCGGATGGGACCCTGCGCCTAGCGCTCGTCCTCCAGTTTGGCGAGCCGCCGGACTACCTGCCGCGCGAGGGCTGGCTCACGACGCTGGAGGGCAAGTCTCTCGACGACGAACTGTGGCCTGGGCGGGGCGTGCGGCGGGTCACGGGATCCACGCTCACGGTCCAGGCGCTCACCGAGGCACTGCGGCGCTCGCTGGCTATCGAGAAACTCGTCCTGGAGACGGCGCCATGAAGTACATGCAAGAGGGCGGCTTCCAGAACAACCCGCTGATACGGCTGACGCTGGGGCTGACGCTCGCCTTGTTTGTCGGCTTCTGGGCGACGAACATCGCGATGTACTTCGCGCGGATGGATCTCGAGCCCAGCTCGGTGGTGGCCTACTACAATGGCTCCGAAGCGGATTTTCGGCCACCACGCTCCGCCGCCTCGATGCTCGAGACGACGCACATGCACCTGCCGACGATGGGCATGGTGCTGCTCCTGCTCACGCACCTCGCGATTTTCTTGCCGCTCCCGCGCCGCTTCAGGGTAGGCCTGATCCTCACGGCGTTCGTATCGGCGGTACTCGAGGAGGGTGGAGGCTGGCTGGTCCGGTTCGTGAGCCCCGCGTTCGCTCCGCTCAAGGTGATCGGCTTTCTCGGCCTGCAGTCCGCGATCGCTCTGCTGATCTTCGCGCTGGGCGTGTTTCTATTCGGCGCGGCGCGCAGCCAGGCGGCGACACGCAGGAATGGCGCCGCTTTCGTCGACGCCGAAGAGGCCCCCGAGCCCTAGTAGCGCGCCGAGCCTCTCACTCGCGCAGGCTCACGCCGGGCGCGAGCTCGAGCGCGTGCTGGCGAGCAAAGCCCCGCGTCGTTCGCAACACCCGCCTGCCGGATTCGCGCAGCAGGACGAAGCCCGCGGCGCCTCGCTGCTCGAGCAGGCGCAGGCCGGCGTCCGCGCCGAGCACGAAGACGGCGGTCGAGAGCGCGTCCGCCTCGATGCCGGTGGCGGCAAGCACGGTGGCCGACAGCATGCTGCGTGCCGGTTCACCGGTGCGCGGATCGAGGATGTGCCCGCCCTTCTGGTCGGAACTCGAGCTCGACACCGCACCCTCCCCGACACCAAAGACTGCCCAGGGTTGGTCCCACCCGCCAGCTCGCGCCTCTGGATCGCGCACCTCGAGATCGATGCTCTTGCCGAACACCCCCAGGCTGCTCTCGCCCAGCGACACGAGCCCTGTTTCAGCGCCCGCGGAGCGGAGCGCAGCGAGCGCCGAGTCCGCAGCATGGCCCTTGGCGATGCCGCCGAAATCGAGCCGCGTGCCCGACTCGAGGCGCACTCTTCCCGAGTCAGGGTCCAGATGAACCTTCCGGTGCCCGACGCGTGCCAGCAGCGCGGCGCGTTCGTCGGGCGACAGGCTGAGAGGAGATGTGCCGAGCCCGCCCCGCGCCCGGACCAAAGGCTCCACCGTGGGATCAAAAGCTCCGCCAGAGGCCGCAGCGATCTCGAGCGCGCTCTCGAGGACCACGCGGAGATCACGGCTGGGCTGGCCCTCGCCCGCGTCGTTGAGTCGTTGCAGCTCGCTCGGTTTCCAGAGCGACATCGCCTCATCAACACGGCTGAGCGCCGCGAAAGCGGCTGCGAGCGCGGAGCCGGGCTCCGGCGTGCCGTGGACTTCGATCTCGGCCGTCGTGCCCATCACGAGTCGGACCTCGCGTGCGAACGGCATCGAGCTTTCGCGTGCGGGCTCCTCAGACCCCGCCGTCATCGCGAACAACAACGCGCGGACGAGCGTCTTCATGCATGTGATTCTAGTGCGGCACGAGCCCGCCGCACGCCGCATGGTATTGCTCGGCGTGCGAGGCGCCCTTAGACTGTCGCGTGTCGTCCGCGCGGCAGACCGCCCTCGGGGTCCTGGCGGCCACGCTGCTCGTGGCTCTGAACGCCGTGTGGGTCGCCCGGGCGCTCGGCCCGCCTCCGCACCGGCCCCGCGAAGTGCTCGAGCTCGATCACCGGCGTTACATCGCGATGGCCGGCGAGCTTCCTGGGTTCTCCGCAAGTGCCTTGGCTCGCGAGGCCCCGTTCTGCTGGCGAATTTTGTCGCCGCTGCTCGTCTACGGAGCGACGCGCGCCGGCCTCGACCTGCATCTCGCCTACTGGGCCTCGACGATGCTCTTCCTGATCCTGTTCCTGTTCGCGCTCTTTCGGTATCTCGCAGCCCTTGGTTTCGGCGCGACGCAGGCGCTCCTCGGCACGACACTCGCGAGCCTGATGCCGGGGGCCGTGCGTTGGTACACCTACCAGTACTGGATGCCCGATCCGCCGTGCCTGTTTCTCGTCGTCCTCGGCTTGCAGCTCGTGCTCCGCGGCCCTCACGTGGCCTTGTCGCTCGTCGCCCTCGCCGGGCTGCTCACGCGCGAGACGTGGCTCCTGGTGATCGTCTACGCGCTCGTGCGCTGGACCCGCGTCGATGGATGGCGCTGCGCGCTGCGCCGCGGGCTCGCCGTCTTCGGGCTGCCGCTCGTGGCGTTGGTCGCCGTGAGGCTCTGGATCGTTCCGCAAGCCGGCCCGACGGCGCTGGGAGCGGCGTGGGAGATGCTCGCCTTCCGGGCGCGCCACTGGCTCGAAAACCAGCTCTACTTCGCGACGCTCGGAAGCTTCGGCGTTCTGGTCCCGCTGCTGCTCACGCGCGCGGGAAGCATCCTCCGGTTCGCGAGCCAGCATCCCGAGGACGTGGCGCTCGTTGCGATGGCCTATGCGTCGCTCGCGTTTGCGAACAACACGGACCGACTGCTGGTCTATGCGCTGCCGGTTCTGATTCCTGCGTCGCTGCGGGCGATGGACTGGTTGTCCCGGGAGGCGCGCCTGTCGAGCGCGGGCCTGATGGTCGCGGTACTGTCGCTGCAGGCTCTTGTCTATGCGCAGACCCCGTTCCGCGGCAGGCCCGGGCTCAGCATGTTCCCGCCCGTGCAGTGGACAGTCATCGCTGCGCTGGCGGGGTTCTGGCTGATGTGCCTCGTCGCGCCGCGGCTCGGGCGGGTCTGGCGCTAGCCAAGCCAGCTAGTCGTCGTAGTCGTCGTAGCCGCCGCCGCGCCGCCGGGTAGGAACCGCCTTGTTGACGTTGCGCGGCGGCTTCTGCTTGAAGCGGCGCCCTTCCCGCTTCTCCTCCTTGACGTCGGGAGGCGGGAAGGGCATCTCGCCGCCGCCGTCCCGGCCGAACGACGGCCGGTCGGGTCGGAAAGCCGGCCGGAATGGGGCCGCCCCCGCTGGGCGGGGCGGGCGGCTGTCGGCCTCGTTGACGCGCAATGGCCGACCCTTCATGTCCTTGCCGTTCAACAACTCGATCGACTTGGCCGCTGATTCGTCGCTGTCGAACTCCACGAAGGCGAAGCCTCGGGGCCGACCCGTCTCGCGGTCGGTCGGGACCTTGGCGTCCAACACCTTGCCCGCCGCGCTGAAGATCTGCATGAGCTCGTCGCGGGTCACGTCATAGCTGAGGTTCCCCACGAACACCTTGTTCGAAATGGCCCTGATCTCCTCGAAAGATTGCAACCGCGATGCGGTCGCGAAAACTCGCAGGACTGTAGCAGAAAGCTCCCGGGATGCCAATGTTTGCGGGCTTCTGATCCGGCGCCTCCCGCGAGACGGTCGAACTGAGTCCCATATACTGGCGGCGCGTGCTCCCGCTCCGCCAGGCGACCGTGCTCGTCCTCGTCCTCGCGCGCATGGCGGCCCCCGGCCACCTCGAGACGCGCGCCGAGGACGGGTGGAAGCTGCCACGCCGTGTGCGCCGCATCGTGATCCACGCGCTCGGCAACGCAGCATACCAGGAGCCTCGACGCCGCTGGGTGTTTCTGACGCCCCCGCAGACGCAGCGACTCTGGCGTCCAGGGTTCGGGGCGCATTGGATCGTCTGGACGGACGGCTCGATCTGGCCACGGGATCCCCGGCCCGGCGAGGATCCCTCGTTCCTGCCCATGGCTGGTCCCACGGATGAGGAGTCGCGTCGCCGCCTGGCCATACAGGCGGCGCCTGTCTACTCCCACCTCCATCACGGTAACTCGAACTCGATCGGCATCGAGCTCGCGCATTCGGGGCGAGCGGACGATCCGTTCCCGCCGGCGCAGGCACACGCGCTGGCCTGGCTGCTGGGAACCCTGCTGGAGATGTCCCGCGGACGCCTCACCACCGCGGACGTCTATGGCCACAAGGACCTGGATCGGCGGCCCGCCTACGTCGAACGAAGCTGCGTAGAACCGGGGTGTCCGGTGTTCACGGATGCAGAGGGGCGGACGTATCGCCGCCGCGTCGATCCACCGGAAGCGATCTTCGCCGCGCTGGCCCGAGAGGGTCTCGTGATCTCTCGGCGAGGACGCGAGGACGACCGCGAGCTCCGCCGCGCGGAAGCCCTCGGCGCTCTGCGGGCGCAAGTCGCCCGCGAACGGGCCCCCTGAGCTGCCAGCTCGTTACGTGCCGCGCCCGGCCTCGGCCGCAACCTCGTAAGGCCCCCGCGGACCGCTTGGGCCAGCGGGTGTTGCACCTCGACACCGTGAAGGACGGGGGGATCGTGCGCGAGGGACTTCTACAGTTCCAGTGAGGCCGGACAGGACTATGAGGGCAACACCACCTGGCAGGGTAGCGCCGCTGCGCTTGTCGGCGACCCTCCCGCGGTGTAGAACTCCGCCATCCTTCTGCGGAGGTCAGGCCCTTGGAAGAGTTCATTCAGCGGCAGATTCTCGGGCTTCGTGCCACGCCGAACACGCCGCTGCCGCGTCCGGCCCAGTGCCTGATCGTCAAGAAGATCGGGAAGCGCTGCATCGCGACCTCGATCGGCATCGCCGAGAAGGACCTGCTCGTCGAGATCGATGGCCAGGCGGCCATCGGCTTCACCCCGAAGCTCTACCTGTATCGCGCCGCCGAACGCCGCTACCTGTTTTATTCGCGCCCCCGCCACGAGCGGGTCGAGTTGGCGGCGAGCGGGATCGAAATCGGCGTCGAGCTGGCGAAGACGCTCGACGCGATCAAGGTCCTGTACGAGCCTCGCAAGCCGGACTACAAGGCCCTCGAGCAGGTCTGGGAGGCGCGTGACTGGCGCAGCCTCGAGAAACTCGCGAGTGCCACACTCGCGGCCGACAAGGAGCGCGGCACGCCGGCGCTCATCTTCGAGGGCGCGGCACTCTGGGAGTCGGGCCGCACGGAACAGGGGATGCAGCGCGTCTCCGAGTACATGGACAAGTACGCGTCGTGGTGGACGATGAACTTCACCGCCGTCGGTTACTACTACCTGGCGATGGAGTGGCTTCGCAAGGGCGACAAGGACAATGCCAAGCGGCTGGTTGACCTCGCCTACGAGAACCAGGCCTCCGAGGCGGTGGCGCGTGGCGTCGAAAAGGTCACCGGCGAGAGGCCGCGCCCACCCGCCCCGGAATGGGTGCAAAGGCGTTTCCCCGTCGACTACTCGCTGCCGCGGCTGGATGGAGGCGAGGGCGAGGTGTCGCTGGCGGCGACTCTTCACGCCATGCCGAAAGACAAGCTGCTCATCGTCTGCCTGCTCGCGAGCTATCGGGGCAACGGGCCCTACAACGATTTCATGAGCCGCTACCACAACTACGCCCGCTACTTCGCCGAATACGTGCATGCCTTGCACGTGATCACGATGGAGCCGGAGCGCAGCGCCGATCGGGCTCACTACTACAAGAGCGAGGACGAGGCGCGCGCCGCCCGCTTCCCCGTCTCGATCCTGCTCGAGGCCGGCGACGTCACGGACAGGGTCGCGCCGCACGGGAGTCCCTTCATTCTGCTGCTCGATCGCAGCGGGACGGTGGTGTACGAAGGCGAGCTCGAGGCCGTCGAGCTGTGGGACACGCTCGCGAGCGTCAGCGCGCCGTAGTGTTTCCCGTCCTGCTGCTCGACGCCGGCCTGGCGCTCGTGGCGGTCGGCGTCGTGAGCTTCTTCAGCAGCGTGACCCAAGGCCACGGCGCCCTGATCGCCGCCGTCGGCTTGCTGTTCGTCGTCGTGGCTCTGGCTCTGCCGGCGCGGACGATCCGGCTCGAAGGCCCGCCGATGGCGCTGGATCGGCTGATGCCGGAGTACGAGTTCGGCGAGTCCCACGAGATCCGTGTCCACGCTTCCGCTGAACGGGTCTACCGCGCGATCCGCGAGGTGACGGCGCCCGAGATCCGCTTCTTCCGGCTGCTCACCTGGATCCGCTCGCCGCGGCTCCCAGGCCAGAGGACGGAGAGCATTCTCAACCCTTCGGCGACGCGGCCGATACTCGAGATCGCACTCGGCTCCGGCTTCTTCCTCGTGCTCGAGGAGCCGGGGCGCGAGGTCGTCGTCGGCACCCTGGTCCACTGTGAAAACGCGTCACGGCCGACGACGGCAGCCGAGCTGCTCGCAATGCGCGACGGGGAGCTGGCGAAGGCGTTCATGAACTTCGCCGTGCTCGAGGCCGGCGGCGGGTTTACTAGCGTCGTCACGCAAACGCGTATTCACGCGACGAGCAGCGCGGCCGCACGGCCGTTCGCCGCGTACTGGCGGCTCATCTACCCCGGCAGCGCCTTGATCCGGCGCATGTGGCTGCGCGCGATTCGCGCCCGCGCCGAAGCCTCAAGCTAGAATCGCCACCTTAGGAGGTCAGCCATGATCGCGCCCATCCTCGTACTGCTTGCCGCCAGCGCCGCATCAGAGGGCTACGACCTGGTCTTCTCGGGCGGGCGGGTCGTGGACGGGACCGGAGCGCCGTGGTTCCGTGCCGACGTGGGCGTCATTGGAGACCGGATCGCGGCCGTGGGCAACCTCACCTCGGCGCAGGCCAGGCGCCGCATCGACGCGAGCGGCCTCGTGCTCGCGCCGGGCTTCATCGACATGCTGGGGCAGTCGGAATACAACGTGCTCGTCGATCCACGCGCGGCCAGCAAGATCACCCAGGGCATCACTACCGAGATCACGGGCGAGGGCAACGCGATCGCGCCGCTGTCGGCGCAGATGATCGAGGCCGGCCGCGAGACATGGCAGCACTACGGCGTCACGCCAGACTGGACGACCCTCGCCGGCTATTGGAAGGCCTTCGAGAAGGCGCGGCCGGCGATCAACCTCGGCAGCTTCGTCGGCGCGGGCGGCCTGCGCGAGATGATCGTCGGCAACGACGATCGGCCGGCCACTCCAGTCGAACTCGCGGCGATGGAGAAGGCCGCGGCCCAAGCGATGGAGGAGGGCGCCTTCGGGCTCTCGACGTCGCTCATCTACGTGCCGGGCCGATTCGCTTCGACCGAGGAGATCGTGGCGCTTGCCAAGGTCGTGGCGCGCTACGGGGGCAGCTACATCACGCACCAGCGCGACGAGGGCGACGGCCTCGACCAGAGCCTCGACGAAGTGTTCCGGATCGCGCGCGAGGCACAGCTTCCCGCCGAGATCTATCACCTGAAGACCGCAGGCGCCAAGAACTGGGGCCGGATGCGCACGGTGCTGGCGCGCATCGAAGCGGCCCGGGCCGAAGGGCTCGACGTCACGGCCGACCAGTACCCGTGGACCGCCAGCTCGAACAGCCTCGACGCGAGCCTGCCGGCCTGGGCGCGCGAGGGCGGACGCGAGAAACTGGTCGCGCGCTTGCGCGACCCCGCACAACGCCGGCGAGCGCACGACGAGGCCCAGGCCGACGAGTTCCGGGGCGAAGACGTGCTGATCACGAGCGTGCTCAACCCGGAGCTGAAGAAGTACGAGGGTCGCACGCTGGCCGAGATCGCCAAGGCCGAAGGCAAGGACGAGGTCGACGCGATGATCGGGATCGTGATCGCCGACAAGGGCAACACGGGGCGCATCACGTTCAGCATGAACGAGGATGACGTGCGCGAAGCGCTGCGCCATCCGCTGGTCGGCTTCTGCACCGACTCGGGAGCTTCAGCCGAGGACGGGATCTTCTCGC
Organism: uncultured Acidobacteriota bacterium; assembly: GCA_964442185.1. Classification (GTDB taxonomy): domain Bacteria; phylum Acidobacteriota; class Vicinamibacteria; order Fen-336; family Fen-336; genus CADEEV01. The sequence goes on along the minus strand of CAYTWT010000226.1, from coordinate 20,994 downwards.
AGGAGAAATCGCACCCGCGGGCCTGGGCCTCGACGGCCCGTATCCTCGGCAAGTACGTGCGCGACGAGAAGCTGCTCAGCCTCGAGGAGGCGATCCGCAAGATGACGTCGCTGCCGGCCTCGCGCATGCGGCTCGCTGACCGCGGCATCGTCAGACCCGGGATGGCCGCGGACCTCGTGGCGTTCGATCCGTCGAGCGTCCGCGAGCGCTCGACGTATGCAGATCCCACGCACTACAGCGAGGGCTTTCTCTATGTCGCGGTCAACGGTCAGCTGGTCGTCGACGAGGGCCGCCTCACCGCGGCGCGGCCCGGCCGCCCGCTCAAGCATCGGCACTAGGGGAGTCGGAAGGCGCATCTTCACTGGGCTGAATGGCCGTCCGACAGCCTGTCGAGCGTGACACGCTCAGCCCCTGCCAACCGAGTTAAGATGTGAAGCGATGATCGTGCGGACGTTTCCGGTGGGCTTGCTCCAGTGCAATTGCACCGTGATCGGAGATGAGGTGACCAAGGAAGCGATCATCGTCGACCCGGGCGATGAACCAGAGAGCGTGCTCGCGGCGCTGCGCGCGGAGGGTCTCACCTGCAAGGCGATCCTGATCACGCACACGCATCTCGACCATGTGGGCGGGAACCAGGCCGTGAAGGACAAGACCGGCGCTCGCCTCATGCTGCACGAAGCCGATCTGCCGCTCTACGACAACCTGAAGGCGCAAGCCGAGTGGATGGGCGGGATGGTCCCGGCGCCGGTCCGTGCCGACGTCGACGACCACATCCACCAGGGCGACCTAGTCAAGGCGGGCGCCCTCGCCGCCGAAGTGCTACACACGCCCGGACACACACCGGGCAGCCTGTGCTTTCACCTCGCCGGCGACGAGCCGCTGCTGCTCTCGGGCGATACGCTGTTCGCTGGCGGCATCGGCCGCACCGATCTCTGGGGTGGCGACTTCGAGCAGGAGATCGCCTCGATTCGCAGTCGCCTCCTCGCTCTCGACGACAAGACTCGCGTCATCCCGGGCCATGGCCCGGAGACGACGATCGGCCGCGAACGCCGCAAGAACCCGTTTCTCACCTGAGCCCCGGGAGCCATCGAACCGATGAAGCTGTCGATCCTGCCAGTCGCCGCGCTCGCGCTCGCCGCCGCAGCCTCGAATTCCGCCGCGCAAGACGTCGATCTCGCGGCGCTCACCCGACTGCGAGACGAAGGCCTGCACCGCTCGAGGGTGATGGAGACGGCCCAGTACCTTTGCGATGTGATCGGGCCGCGGCTCACGGCCTCGCCCGCCGCCAAGCGCGCCAACGAGTGGACGCGCGATCGTTTTGCGTCCTGGGGTCTCGCGGATGCCCATCTTGAGAGCTGGGGGCCCTTCGCTCCGGGCTGGACGCTCGAGCATTCGTCGCTGCACATGCTGACGCCGACCACCACGCCGCTCGTCGCCTGGCCCAAGGCCTGGTCGCCGGGGACGAGCGGGGTGGTCCACGCCAAGGCGATGCGCGTCGACTTGAACAGCGAGGCCGACCTCGCCGCGCAGAAGGGCAAGCTCAAGGGCCGGATCCTGTTGCTCTCTGAGGCCAAGCCTCTTCACGACGAGGACAAGCCGCCCCTGACCCGCTTTTCCGCAAAGGATCTCGCCGAGATCGGGCAGTTCGAGATCCCGAAGGAGCGCAAACTGGAAGAGGAGCGCGAGAAGGACCTGAAGCGGGTGCGCCTCGATCGCGCACTGCGAGCCTTCCTGGCCGAGGAAGGAGTCGTGGCGGCGATCGAAGCCAGTTCCTGGCAAGGAGTCGTCCGTGCCCAGAGCAACGGCGCCTGGCGGGCCGGCGAGAGTCGCGGCGTGCCCGAGTTTGTGCTGATGCGCGAGCAGTACAACCGGCTCGTGCGTCTGGTCGAGGCTGGCGCCAACGTCGAGATCGAGACCGAGCTACGGGTTCGCTTCGACGACAAGGACATGGCTGGCTACACGACGCTGGCCGAGATCCCGGGCAGTGACAAGCAGGACGAGTACGTGCTCGCTGGCGCGCACCTCGATTCGTGGCACGGAGGGACGGGCGCGACAGACAACGCCGCGGGTGTCGCGGCCGTGATGGAGGCCGCCCGCATCCTCAAGGCCAGCGGCCTCACGCCGCGCCGGACGATCCGCTTCGCGCTCTGGACCGGCGAGGAACAGAGCTACGGCAGCTCCTCAGCCTACGTGAGCCAGCACCTCGCCTCGCGCGCGGCCCCCAAAGACAAGGATGAGGCCGAACTCGACTACGAGCTGCAGAAAGACCTGGCACCTCTAGAGCTCAAACCCGGACATGCGAAGCTCTCGGCCTACTTCAACATCGACAACGGCACCGGCCGGATCCGCGGCATCTACGCGCAGGAGAACTCGGCCGTCGCGCCGATCTTCGAGGCTTGGATGAAGCCGCTTGCCGACCTGGGTGTGACCCAGCTGACCCTGCGGCCCGAGGCCGAGACCGACCACGAGCCCTTCGACCAGGTCGGGATCCCCGCCTTCCAGTTCATCCAGGACGACGTCGAGTACTCGTCCCGCACCTGGCACTCCAACCTCGACGTCTACGACCGCCTGAAGCGCGACGACCTGGTGCAGGCGTCCGTGGTGCTCGCGAGCTTCCTGTACGACGCGGCGATGCGCGACGAACCCTTGCCGCGCAAGCCGCTGCCGCGGACGTGAAGCTGGTGGACGAACGCATCCCGGCGATCAAGCTGCTGCTGCTGCCGAAAGACACGAATGCGCTCGGCACGATTTTCGGCGGCGTGATCCTGTCGCACATCGACCTCGCCTCGGCCGTCGAAGCGCGCAAGATCGCAGCCCGCCGCTACGTGACCAAGGCGATGCGCGAGGTGGAGTTCCACGCCCCCGTCTTCCTCGGGGACATCGTCAGCTTCTTCACCGAGACCGTGCGCGTCGGCCGGACGTCGGTCACGGTGAAGGTCACCGTGGAGGCCGAGCGCTGGGGCGCCGGCAGCGGTGAGCGCGTGAAGGTGACGGAGGCCGAGGTCGTCCTGGTGGCCGTGGACGAAAGCGGCCAGCCACGTTCGGTAGCGGACTAGCGACGGCGGGCCGCCTGGACCGCCGCGAGTGGTAGGATCGAAAGGTTCGCCCATGGACGCCGCCCACGCCGAGCGCCGCACGCTCAAGGTCGTCTGCCCCCACGATTGCCCGGACACGTGCGTGATGACCGTGGACGTGGAGAACGGCAAGGCGGTCTCGATCGGCGGAGACCCCGAGCACAGCTTCACGCAAGGCTTCCTGTGCGCCAAGGTCAACCACTACCTCGAGCGCGTCTACAGCCCCGACCGGATCCTGCATCCGATGCGCCGTGCCGGCCGCAAGGGCGAGGGCCGTTTCGAACGGATCTCGTGGGATGCTGCCCTGGGAGAGATCGCCGCGCGCTTCCAGGCGGTCATCGCCGAACACGGCAGCCAGGCGATCCTGCCGTACTCGTACGCGGGCAACATGGGCATGCTCTCGTTCGGGAGCATGGACCGCCGCTTCTTCCAGGCCCTCGGCGCGAGCCTCCTCGACAGGACCATCTGCGCCTCGGCCGGCGCGGCTGGCTACAAGGCGACGGTGGGGAAATCGATCGGCTTCGATCCCGAGGGAATTGTCCACGCGGGTTTGATCGTGGCCTGGGGCGCCAACATCGTGAGCTCCAACGTCCACCTCTGGCCTTTCATCGAAGCGGCCCGACGGCGCGGCGCCAGGCTCGTCGCGATCGACCCGTACCGCTCACGGACCGCCGAGAAGGCCGACCAGCACCTGGCACTCCTCCCGGGAACGGATGCCGCCCTCGCCCTCGCGATGATGCACGTCATCTTCCGCGAGGGCCTCGAGGATCGCGACTACATCGAGCGCTACTGCGTGGGCGGGGAGCAACTGCGCGAGCGTGCGCGCGAGTGGAACCCCGAGCGCGCCGCCGCGATCACCGGCCTTCCGGCCGCGATCATCGAAAGCTTCGCCCGCGAGTACGCGACGACCCAGGCCGCGGCGCTGCGCATCAACTACGGCCTGAACCGTCACGCGGGCGCGGGCATGGCCGTCCGCACGATCTCCTGCCTGCCGGCCGTGACCGGCGCCTGGCGTCACGCCGGCGGGGGGATCTTGCTCTCCACCTCCGGCTCCTTTCCGGTGCACAGCCAGCTGCTCGAGGGGCAGGCGCTGGTGCGGCCTGGCACCCGGACCCTCAACATGAGCGAAATCGGCCGCCTCCTGAACGACGCGACACTAAGTCCGCCCGTGAAGGCGATCTTCGTGTACAACGCCAACCCCGTCGCGGTGGCCCCCGAGCAGGAGAGCGTGCGCCGCGGCTTCGCGCGCGAGGACTTGTTCGTCGTGGTCCATGAGCTGTTCCGCACCGACAGCGTGGACTTTGCGGACATCGTGCTGCCGGCCACCACGACGCTCGAGCACTACGACCTGCACAAGGCGTACGGCCACCTGCATCTGAGCCTGAGCCGGCCGGCGATCGAGCCGGTCGGGGAAGCGAAGTCCAACACCGAGGTGTTCCGCTTGCTGGCTGCCCGCCTCGGGCTCGACCATCCCAGCCTGCGCGAGAGCGACGCCGAGATGGCGCGCACAGCACTCGACTGGTCGCACCCGACGCTGTCTGGGATCTCGTTCGAGAGGCTCGAGCGCGAGGGCTCCATCCGCTTGAACGTGCCTGATGCCTACGCGCCGTTTGCGCAAGGCGGCTTTCCGACGCCCTCGGGCAAGTGCGAGCTGTATTCGGAGAGCCTCGCGAAGGCGGGTCACGACCCGCTCCCGACGTTCACACCGCCGCGCGAGAGTGTTCGCAGCGCACCTGCGCTCGCGGAGAGGTATCCGCTCGCCTTCATCTCGCCGCCCGCGCATCATTTTCTCAACTCCACCTTCTCCGCGCAGCCCACCTTGGTGCGCCGCGAGAGCGAGCCGCTGCTGGCCATTCACCCTGAAGATGCCTCGGTTCGTGGCATCCGCGACGGCCAGAACGTGCGCACCTTCAACGACCGCGGCACGTTCCTGGCGAAAGCCCGTGTCTCCGAAGACGCTCGGCCGGGCGTCGTGGTCGGCCTGTCGATCTGGTGGTCGAAGCTGTGCCCAGGCGGCCGCAACGCCAACGCCGTCACCAGCCAGGCCCTCACGGACCTCGGCGGAGGCGCAACCTTCTACGATGTGCTCGTTCAAGTGGAGGGCGTCTGAGCCTGCAGTCGTTCTGGATCGCCGCCACGGCCGTGGCGCTGCTGCAGTTCACACGCGTACGGGACATCCGCATCCTTCCGCTGCTCGCCTTGTTCGCGTTCCAGGCGATCGCTCATCATCAAACGGACTGGTTCGCAGCCCGGCCCTGGCACTTTGCCGCAGGTTTCGCCGGGCTTGCGAGCCTGGCCATTCTCAGAAAGGCAGCCTAGGTGACCCAGCGTATTCCTGCCGCACTCGTTCTCGTTGTCGCGCTTTCGAGCCTCGCCGCCGCGAGCGAGACGGCCCAGGCGCCCGACCTCGCGCGCCTCACGGCCATGACCTCGCGCTTCGTTCCGGTCGAGATCAAGGCCGATATCGCAGCGCTCCCGGACAACGAGCAGCAGGCGCTCGCGAAGCTCGTGGAGGCCGCGAAGCTGATCGACGCGCTGTTCCTGCGCCAGGTGTCGGCGCAAAACGAGGCACGCCTGCTCGACTTGCTGCGTGACGAGACGCCGTTGGGGAAGGCGCGCCTCCGCTACTTCCTGATCAACAAAGGTCCGTGGTCGCGGATCGACCACGAGGCGCCGTTTCTTCCTGGCGTCGGCCCGAAGGACCCGCAGGCGAACTTCTATCCGGCCGGGGCGACGCGCGAAGAGGTCGAGGCCTGGATGAACGGTCTCGGCGAGAAGGAAAAAGCCGCCGCCACCGGCTTCTTCACCACGATTAGGCGCTGGCCCGACGGCGCCTTCATGGCCGTCCCCTACAATCTCGAGTACCAGGGCGAGCTTGGCCGGCTCGCAGCACTTGTCTCAGAGGCAGCGGCGCTCACCACGCAGCCCACACTCAAGACGTTTCTCGAGAAGCGCGCCCGCGCGTTCGTGACGAACGACTACTACGACAGCGACCTGGCCTGGATGGAACTGGACGCGTCGATCGAGCCGACGATCGGCCCCTACGAGGTCTACGAGGACGGTTGGTTCAACTACAAGGCCGCCTTCGAGGCCTTCATCACGGTGCGCGACGACGCCGAGACGGCCAAGCTCGGGAAGTTCAGCGCGGAGCTGCAGGAGCTCGAGGACCACCTGCCGATCGACCCGAAGTATCGCCGACCGAAGCTCGGCGGGCTCTCACCGATCCGCGTCGTGAACGTCGTGATCTCCTCGGGCGACGGCAACCGGGGCGTGCAGACGATTGCCTTCAACCTCCCGAACGACGAGCGCGTGGTGAACGAGAAGGGCTCCAAGCGGATCATGCTCAAGAATTCCAACGAGGTGAAGTTCCGCCAGGTGCTGATCCCGCTCTCGAGGATCGCGCTCAGCCCGGCGGACCAGGCCCGCGTTTCCTTCGACGCCTTCTTCACGCACGTCTTGATGCACGAGTTGATGCACGGCCTGGGGCCGCAGACGATCAGCGTCGCGGGGCGCGACACGACGGTGCGGCAGGAACTGAAAGAGCTGAGCGGCCCGCTTGAGGAGGCCAAGGCCGACATCTCGGGCCTGTGGGCGCTGCAGTACCTGGCCGACAAGCACGTCGTCGAGAAGGCGGTCGCGGACTCGATGTACACGACCTTTCTCGCCTCCGCGTTCCGCTCCATCCGCTTCGGCGTGAACGAGGCCCACGGCCGCGGCATCGCCCTGCAACTCAACTACCTTCTCGACCAGGGTGGCTTCAAGCTGAGCGCCGACGGCACGTTTGCCGTCGATGCCACCAAGATCAAGGCCGGGGTTGCGGCGCTCACCGGCGAGATCATCACGCTTCAGGCGACCGGGGACTACGCCAAGGCGAAGGCCTGGCTCGAGCGGATGGCCGTAGTGCGTGCTCCGGTGCAGAAGCTTCTCGACCGGCTGTCGGGCGTTCCCGTGGACATCGAGCCGCGCTTCCCCACGGCCGAGGCGCTCACTGCCCGCTGAGGGCTTCGCCTCGGGGCGCGAGCGCGCAGCCCGGCGTCCGCCTGCGGTAGAGCGCGAAATCGGTGGTCGCGTAGCGCCCGTAGGTCGCGGATCGGGATAACAGCTCGAGGTCCGCCGCGCCAACGCGCAGACCCCCGAACGCCACGAGTGTGTCCGTCTCAGGACGACGGTTGAGGATCAAGTAACAGATACCTGCCTCGTCGAGGAAACCGGCGAGTCGCCCTTCTCGCATTCGCCGCGCGTACGCGTAGGAGTTGACGAGGCCGTCGCCATTGACGACCGAACGCTCGGAAAAGAAGCCCGTGAAGCCAGAGCCGTCGATCTGATAGATCCGGCCCTCGGCCGGGACGTAGCGCTTGATTCCGGACACGAAGGCGTGCGCGCCACGGACGATGTCGAGATGGGCCTGGTAGATGTACAGCTTGTGGGCCGCGAGGGCCAGACCCAGCGCGGCCGTGACGGCCACGGCCAGGCTGCGCACGCGACCCTGCGCGGAACTCTGAAGCCGGCACTGAGTCAGGGCGAAGAACAGCACGAGGTACGCGGGCAGATAGCACCAGAACGGCATGAGCTGCGAGACGAAGTGCGCCGCACCGAAGACGCTTGCGCCGAGGCCCAGGTATAAGAGGCGTCGGTTCGAGGCGACGTGTCGCCCGGAGACACACAGGAAGATCACGGTCGCCGCCAGGCCGACGAAAAGCAGAGCGCGCACCAGATAGCCCAGGGCGACCCCTTCCGCGCCGACCAGGCTCGTCCACAACGTGGCGCCGAACGGCGCAGCGTTTCCCACTTTGATCATCGAGGAGACCGAGAAGGGGTGTCCGAAGCAGAGCAGCATCAAGCTCAGCTGCATCAGCACGCCCAGGCCTGTTGCGAGCAGCAAGCGCAGCGCCCCGCGTCGCTCGCCATCGAAGCCGAAGAGCAGCGCGGCGTAGACGGCCAGGATCACGGCCGCGTCGATCCGCGTCAATGGGACGAGGAAAGCCAGAACCAGGGCCCGCCAGGGCCGCTTCGCCGCCACGGAGCGGCTCTCGCTCTCCTCGCGGGCCAGGGCCAGCAGCAGGCAGGAGAGCAGGAGAGTCTCCATGAGCAACGTGCCCAGGACCACGAGGCCGAGAACGCAGGCCCGCTCCACGGCGCGCACGTGGAAACGGAACGCGGCGCCCAGCGCCAATCCGACGAAGACGACCTCGAACGCGTAGAGATGGGCCGCCTTGTTCATCGTAAACGGAGCGAGCGCCGCCGAAACCAGGCCGAGCAGACCGCCCCAGAGCAGGTGATAGCCGCTCGTGGTGCTGAAGCCGTCGAAGCTCGAGCGTCCGGTCTCGCCGAGGTTGTAGGCGATCTGGGCGTAGAAATAACCGTCGTCGTAGGTGAGCCCGTACGGGAAGCCGTTGATCAGGTCGAAGCCAAGCGCGGTGACCAGCATCGAGAGAACTACGAGGAGCGCGCCGCGGAGAACGCTCATCGGACCACGCGCACCAGGACGGCATCTCCCCACGCAAGCACGGGCTCCCAGCTCGCGAGGGCCTCGATCTCACCGAGGCGGTCCTTGTCCGCGAGCAGCAGACCCGAGCGTGAAGCGGCCGCGCCCAAGGCCTCGGCCGCGCTGGTCCGCGTCGGCTCGAGCGGGCGCTCGGTGTAGTAGAGGAGCGGGTTCGTCACGCCCCAGTAGCGGGTTCCCAGATAGGGGATCGCCTGGCCAGAGGGCACTGCGTCCCGGATCACGCCCGCCGCACGCTTGAGCGGATCGTTGCCCGGATGCGCCAGCAGCCCCGGGCGTGTCCACAGCGCCGCCGCGGCGAGCGCCAGCAGAACCGGCACCACACGCCTCAGCCAGACGCCAATCTGCGGGAACGAGCGGTTCAACCAGACCGCGGCGACCAGGGCCATCGCAGGAAGCGTCGGGAACAGATAGCGGGGCGATTGCGCGCTCGAGAAGCTGTAGAGAGCGACGGGCGCGAGGATCCAGGCCACGAGCAGCCGCTCGGCGAGCCCGCGGCTGCGCCACAGAAGCGGGATGCCTGCGAGGGCAGGGAGCACGACCGGCTGGAAGGAACCGAGCAGCGCCAGGGGATACCCCGTCAGTACGCGGACGGGGCTGAAGCCGGCGCTCGAGCGTGAAGCGATCTCCGTGACATAGTGCTCGCGCAGCGCGAGGGGCCCATGGACCAGGTACTGGTGCAGCGGCCACGTCAGACCGATCAGCAAGCCCCCGAGAACGCCAACCCAGAGCCACGGGCTCAGCACCAGCCGTCGGGTTCCGGCGTCGAAAACAGCCGCGCTCGCCACCACCACGAGAGGAAGCAGGCCCAGGACGCTCTTCGTCAGCAGCGCCGCCCCCAGCGGGATCGCGACAAAGATCAGCAAGCGGGGCCGCCGCTCGCCCTCCAGCAGGATCGCAAACGCGACGACGACCCAGAAGGTCAGTGGCGCGTCCAGCATGCAACGTCGGGCGTGGTTGCAGAAGAGCGGGGCGGCGGCCAGGAGCGCGGCTGCGCTGCCCGCGACTTGCTCTCCCGCGACTCGTCGCCCGAGCCAGAACACGCCGCAGAGCGTGCCCAGTGCCATCAGCACCGAGGGCAGGCGCGCAGCGAGGTCGTTCTCGCCGAACAGGACGAACGAGGCCGCCAGGATGGCGATCTGCAACGGAGGGTTCTGGAACGTCGGCCGGCCGTTCCAGGTGACCGTGGAGAAGTCGCCGGAGCGCGCCATCTCGACGCCCTTCCTCGCGTAGAAGCAGTCGTCCAGCGAGGGCAGACTCAGCCCCGGGTTTGCGGTGAAGAGCAGAGCGGCCGCGGTGAGAAGCAGCAGCCACTCGCGCCGGATGGCTCTCACGCCCGCGACTATAGGCGACTTTCGTCGAGGAAGCCGAGCACAGTGGGCCAGTAGTCGGGGCGAAGCGGCGCTCCCGCGTGATCGGCGCCTGCGCCGATCCACAGCCGCTTCGGCCCGGCATGGGCGTCGTAGACGCGGCGCACGACCGCTTCCGGCATGCGCGGGTCGTCGCCGTCGACGATGGCGAGCAGCGACGCCTTGACGTGGCGCGCGGCCGCGACGGCGTCCACGTCGTCCGCATCGAAGCCGGCCCGCCATTCGGCGATCGCCACCGCGATCGGGAGGAGCGGCACCCAGGCAGGCAGGCCAAGACGCAGGCGCGCGTGGTGAATGAGGGTTCCCCGGTACGAGTCGAAAGGCGCCTCGGCGATCACCGCCCGCACGTCGTCACGATCCGCCGCCGCGCGGATCACCGCGACGGCGCCCATCGAGACCCCGCTCAGGATGAAGCCCGAGGCCGCGAGGCCACGGTCCTTCAGGAGAGCCATCGCGGCGCGCACGTCTTCGCGTTCGCGCCCGCCGAGCGTCGTGTAGCGGCCCTCGCTGCCGCCGTGGGCGCGCAGGTCGAGCAGAAGCACGCTGTGGCCGCGTCGGCCATAGACCTCGGCGCTGTCGGTGAGGCTCTCGAGCGAGTCCCCGAGTCCATGGACGGCGACCACCGCCGCGCGCTCCGGGCGCCCGGCGCGCAGCCACGCCCGCAGCCGAAGGCCCTCGGCGACGGGGTACGTCTCCTCGTAGCCGGGGGGCACTGGATCCGGGGCCCGGCTGTGGCCCGCGATCAGGATCTGAGAGAACGAAAACGGGATCGCGAGAAACAGCGCGAAGGCGTAGAAGGCCACACGCGCCAGGATCCGCCCCCGGAGCGTCTTTGGCCCCCGCCAAGGAGTGAGCGCCATGCGCCATAATGACCCGAACCATGGACATCGTGCTGAGCCGCCGCGGCGGGGGCCCGGTGCGCGACCAGTTGAAGGCGCAGATCGAGCTCAAGATCCTGGGCGGCGAGATCCAGGCGGGAGAGCGCCTGCCCAGCGTGCGCGCGCTTGCGCGCCGGCTCAAGGTTCATCCCAACACCGTCTCGGCGGCTTACCGGTCGCTCGAAGAAGCCGGCCACCTGGAACTGCGCTCGGGCTCGGGCGTCTTCGTCCGGCCCAGTGGCCCGCGCCTGCCGCAGGAGGCGCGAGATCTCGACGAGATGATGCGGCTCGCCCTGATGATGGCGCTCCGAAAGGGCTACTCGGGAGCCCAGGTGCGTGGCGCCGTCGAACGCTGGCTTGCGGCCGCGCCGCCCGACCGCATCGTGGTCGTGGATCCGTCCCGCGAGATGGCCGACTTGATGGTGCGGGAGATCACCGATTCGCTCAAGCGCCCCGCGTCCTCCGCGGCGATCCACGACCTCGAACGCCAGCCGGGCCTCGTCTCAGGGGCGCTCGCCGCGGCGTTGCCGTACCACGTCGAGACGGTCCGGCGGCTCGTGCCCGGAGCCGCAATCTTCCGGCTGACGCTCGAGGTCTCGCCCGAGGACCGGGCCGCAATTCTAGGCCTGCCGGCCGGTGCGATCGTGCTGGTCGTGTCCCACTCGCCGACGGTTCTGCCCTTCGCGTCGGTGCTGATCCGCAGCCTCCGCGGTGACGACGTGCTCGTCGAGGCGCGGCCGCTCTCGGCCCGGGCGGAGTGGCAGCGGCTGCTGCGCGCCGCGGACGCCGTCTTCGCCGACGCGCTCTCCTATCCCGAGGTCCGGCGTGGACAGCCACGGCGCGTACGCGAGGTGCGCTTCATTCCGAAGGCTGTTCTGGTTAGGATGGCAGACGCGATGACCGTGGTGGTGGCGAGGAGCTGCGTCGAATGAGCGGGCCTCGGCTGACGCAGCGAACGGGACGGCTCTTGTTGACCGCGTTCCTGTCCTGCGCACAGCTGGCGCCGATCAGCGCGCCTTGGCTCGGCGACGAGTCCTGCTGCGGTTGCACCAGCTCTCTTTGTTGCCGCAGCGGACGGCCAGCGCCGCCTCCCCCGCCCGCAGCTTCGAAGAGCTGCCATGGCCCAGTGGCCTCGCAGGACGGCGCCGTGTTGAAATGCACGCCGCCCATGACCGATCTTGCGCTCCCGTTCGTGGCGCGCGGCGTCTTGCCGGGGGTCGTTTCGCTGGAGGCCCCCGCTCGCTCTGGAGCCGCCAGGCTTCCGGTCCTTCGCGCGCCCCTCGGCGGAGTGTTGCGTATCGAGCTTCCTCCACCGCGTCAACGCCTCCTCGTCTCCTAGAGCCTTCGTTTCTGTTTGAAGCCGGAGTGTCGTTTCGAGGAGGAAGCCCATGTCCCCGTCTACGTCGTTTGCCGTCCGTTTCCTGGCCTTGTCCCTGGCGGCGAGCGTCATGCTCACGGCGCGCCCGGCCGAGGCCTGCTCGATGTGCAGCTGTGGAGATCCGACCTACACGCTCGTAGGCTCGCAGATCTTCCTGCCGAAGGCGCTGCGCCTCGGCGTCGATTTCGATCGCTACTCCAAGGATCAGGTTTCGGAAGAGGATGAGAGCCTTCGCGAGGCGGAGACCGAGTACCGCACGACGTTCTCCGTCGGCTACTCCGTTCACCGTCGCCTCACGTTGTTGGCGCGCATGCCGATCGCCAACCGCACGATCGAGATGGACGGCGTGTCGGAGTCGCTGCGCGGCTTCTCGGACCCGGAGCTGCTCGGCCATCTGAGGCTGGGAGCGATGAGCGCTGGCTCGTGGTTCGCGTTCTCGGCGGGTGTGCGTCCCGGTTGGGGCGAGAACGATGGCATGGAGGGTGGAGAGCGTCTCGAGGAGCACCTGCAGCCGGGAACCGGCGCTACCTCCTACATGGTCGGCGGTTCCTTCTCGCGTCTGATGGGCCCCGGCTCCCTCTATGGTTCCGTCAGTGGGCGCTTCAACGGCCGCAACAAGCACGGCTATCACTACGGTGACGCCTTCTTTGCAAACGTCGCGTACGAACGGCCATTGGTCGGCTCACTGAATGGCATCGTCGAGGCCAACTTCAGGGACGCGGGATACGACGAAGAGCAGCCGGGCGAGATCGATCCCAACAGCGGTGGCTCGATGCTCTACATCAGCCCGCGCCTGTTGGTGCGCCTTGGCCGCGGAACGTTCTTCCGGCTCGGCGTACAGATTCCCATTGCGAAAGGTCTCCACGGCGATCAGGACGAAAAGCTGAACGTGCTCTCGGGCTTCACCTTCCAGTTCTAGGCATATCGAGCGCAAACAGCTTCACTTCAGGTGCGTCCTCGGACAAGCGAGCCATGCCTTCCAACGAAAAACCGAGCTTCGCCAGAAGCCCGATTGAGGCGACGTTGTCGGGGGAGGTGACGGCGACGATCCGTTTCAGACCCAACCTGTCGCGCGCCTGGGCCAGCACCGCCGTCGCGGATTCGAAGGCGTAGCCCATCGACCAGAACCGCTCCAGCAGGGCAAAACCGAGGTCCACATCCGGGAGCGAGTCCCTCTTCAACAAGCCGCAGATCCCGATCGGTTGGCGCGTCTGCCTCAAGCCCACCCGATAGAGCCCGAAACCGTGGCGTTCGTAGCTCGCCACCGGCCCCGCCAGGATGTACTGAACCGCATCCGCCGTGGTCCTTACCCCCTTGTCTCCGATATGGAGCAGGAAGGCCGGCTCGTTCAGCAGTTCTAGAACGAACTCACTGTCGTCGACGCAGAGCCGACAAAGCGCCAGTCGTTCGGTCTCGAGCACAGGCATCACGGCGAGGCTAGTTCCGCCGACCACCACCGGTCAAACGAGCCGGCCGCGCTGCGACCCGCTTCGGTTGTAGACTCGCGTCTCCGGGAAGCTTGGAGGATCAATAGGATGAACGTCGCTGCCACGCATCGCGCTGTCCTGGTCTTGCTTGCGCTGAGCCTCGCGCTTCCTGTGCGCGCCGGGATCGATCCCGACACGCTGGCCGGCCTGAAGGCGCGCTCGATCGGTCCGGCGGGCATGAGCGGGCGCATCGCAGCCATCGACGCCTCGGTCTCGAACCCGGACCTGGTCTGGGCGGGCGCCGCCACGGGTGGCGCGTGGAAGTCCACGAATGGGGCCCTGACCTTCTCGCCGATGTTCGACGACCAGCCCGTGCACGCGATCGGCGCTCTGGCCATCTATCAGGCGAACCCGGACGTCGTCTGGGTGGGCACCGGAGAGGGCAACACCCGGAACAGCGTGTCGGTGGGCAATGGCATCTACCGCACGATCGATGGCGGCAAGACCTGGTCCCATCTCGGCCTGGAGAAGACCGAGCGCATCTACCGGATCGCGCTGCATCCTTCGAATCCCGACACGGCGTGGGTGTGCGCGCCGGGCCAGGAGTGGGGAGAAAACGCCGATCGCGGCGTCTTCAAGACCGAGGACGGCGGCAAGAACTGGAAGAAGATCCTCTACGTCGACGAGAAAACGGGCTGCGGCGACCTGGTTCTCGACCCGAAGAACCCTGGCAAGCTGTTCGCGGCGATGTGGCAGTTCCGGCGCTGGCCGTGGTTCTTCAAGTCGGGCGGGCCGGGATCGAGCCTCCACGTCACGCATGACGGCGGCGCCACCTGGAAGAAGCTTCAAGAGGAGGACGGGCTGCCCGAGGGCGAGCTGGGTCGCATCGGCCTCGCGATCTCGGCCTCGGATCCGCAGATCGTCTACGCCATCGTCGAGGCGGAGAAGAGCGCCATGTTGCGTTCGAGCGATGGCGGCCGCAGCTTCAAGACCATGAACGACCAGCCCAAGGTCAACCCGCGGCCCTTCTACTTCTGCGACCTGCGCGTCGACCCGCAGACGCCCAACCGCGTCTACAACCTCGAATACAACCCACGCGTCTCCGAGGACGGTGGTAAGACCTGGGCCGTCGTTCCCGGCGCCACCTGGGAGCTGATCCACGGCGACCATCACGCGATGTGGATCGACCCGAGCGACCCGGCCCACATGTACGTCGGCAACGACGGCGGCGTCGCGGAGAGTCGCGACCGCGGTCAGAGCTTTCGCTTCGTCTCGAGCGTGCCGCTCGCGCAGTACTACCACGTCGCCGTCGACGACGATCGGCCGTATCACGTGTACGGCGGCCTCCAGGACAACGGCTCCTGGCGCGGCCCCTCGCAGGTCTACCAGAGTGGCGGCATCCGCAACCACCACTTCCAAGTGGTGGGCGGCGGCGACGGCTTCGAGACGCTGCCCGATCCCCGTGATTCGTCACGCGGCTATTCACTCTCGCAAGGCGGCTTCCTGATGCGCTGGAACCTCCAGACGGGTGAAGAGAAGCTGGTGAAGCCAGCACCTCCCGAGGGCACGCGCCTGCGCTTCAACTGGAATACCGGCCTCGCCATCGATCCCTTCGATCCGGACACGGTGTATCTGGGCAGCCAATTCCTGCACCGCTCGAAGGACCGTGGCGAGACCTGGGAACTTGCGAGCCCCGACCTGACCTCGAACAACCCCGACTGGCAGAAGCAGGATGAGAGCGGCGGCCTGACGCCCGACGTGACCGCTGCCGAGAACTTCACGACCATCATCGCGATCGCTCCCAGCCCGATCGAGAAGGGCCTCGTCTGGGTCGGCACCGATGATGGCCGGGTGCAGCTCACACGCGATGCCGGCAAGACCTGGGCCTCGGTCGAGAAGAACATCGCCGGCGTTCCGGCGAATACCTGGGTGCCGCAGATCCGTCCGTCACACTTCGATGCGGGCACGGCTTTCGTGGTGTTCGACAACCACCGGCGCTCCGACTGGACGCCTTACGCCTACAAGACCACGGACTACGGCCGAACCTGGAAGAGCCTCGCGACCGGCGAGCTGCGCGGCTATTGCCTGACGCTCGCGCAGGACGTGGTGAAGAAGGACCTGCTGTTCCTCGGGACCGAGTTTGGCCTCTACACCTCCTCGGATGGCGGCGCGTCGTGGAGCCACCTCAAGAAGGCTCTGCCCACGGCGTCGGTGATGGATCTTCGGATCCACCCGCGCGACCACGACCTGGTGATCGCCACCCACGGCCGCGCTCTCTACATCCTCGACGACATCCGCCCGCTGCGCGCGATGACGGGCGAGGCGCTGGCGGAGCCGCTGCACTTCTACGGCGTGGCCGATGCCCAGGGCTACTGGAGCAAGCCTGAGGACGGCGGCTTCGGCTTCGGCGCCGGCGAGTTCCGGGGCGAGAACCGGCCCTATGGCGCGATCCTGACGTACTCGATGAATCTGCCCGGACTGCCCGTGCAGGACGACGACAAGGAGCGCGCGCGCAAGGAGAAGGAGCGGGCCGACAAGCGTCGGGCGGCGGCGGCAGAGACGGGTGAGAAGAAAGAGAAGAAAGCTACGGACGAGGACAAGAGGCCCAAGGTCGAGATCATCGTGAAGGACGCCTCGGGCAGGGTGATCCGGAACTTCAAGGCGCCGGCTCGTCTCGGCGTCAACCGGGCGGCGTGGGATCTCAAACGCGATGACTTCAAGACGCTGCCGCGCGCCGAAGACGACCCGCGTGAAGAAGACGACAACCCTTCCGGGCCCGAAGTGCCGCCGGGGAGCTACACGATCTCGCTAAAGTACGCAGGCCACGAGGCCAGCCAGGTCGTCAGGGTGCTGCCCGACCCGCGCTCGAAGAATACGCCGGTCGACTGGGCGGCCCGTTACGAGGCGATCCTAGAGGCGGGGGCCCTCTCCGACGGCGTCGCGGATGCGGTGGCACGCCTGCGCCAGACGAAGCAGGATATCGGAGCGGTTCAGGAACGGGTGCGGCGCGCGGCCGAAGCTGCGGGCGAGAAGGACAAGAAGACGATCGCCGAGAAGCCGCTCGTCAAGAGTGGTGACGCGCTGCTCGAGGCGCTCGACGGCCTGGAGAAGCGCTTATGGCAAGCCCCGGAAACCAAGGGCATCGCCCCCGATCTCGACGTCTACTCGCGGATTGGCGAGGCGTACTATTTCTTGTCATCCTCGATGGACCCGCCCAGCCCCACGCAGCGGGAGCTGCTCAAGCAGGCGGGCGCCAGGCTCGCGGCCTTCCAGGCGGAGATGGAGAAGGTCTTCGCGGCCGACGTGGCCGCGTACCGCAGGCTCGCCGCGGAGGCGAAGATCGGGCTGTTTCCGGAGCCGGTCGCGAAGCAGTAGAGTTCGGGCGTGAGGGCCAAGCCGCGACCGATCCGGCGAGGCGCCGCCGATCACAGCCACGGGGCGCGCGTCCCGCGTTACGGGGCGGAAGCGCTCGAGCGGGCCGGTCGGCTGTTCAAGAGCCTGGGCGACTCCGAGCGGCTGCAGATCCTGGAACTGCTGGCGGCGGGCGAGTCGTGCGTGTCGGAGATCGCGGAATCGACGCGTGCCGAGCTCTCAACCGTCTCTCAACGGCTGCGGCTGTTGCGCGCCGAAGGGCTCGTGCATCGCCGCCGCGAGGGCAAGCACATCTTCTACTCACTCTCCGACCGCCACGTCGCCGGTCTGATCCAGAACGCGCTCGAGCACATCATGGAGAGAACGGGGGCGTAAGGGTGGGCGAAACGCACCCCCCGCGCCATGCCCGACCGGCCGTGCTGACCGGTTACACTAGCCCCTGCATGGTAAGCCCCGCATGGCGAGCGTAACCCTCGACGGCACCCGTTTCGGCGTGGCGGAGGACCTGACCCGGTCGGGGACCTGGCTGGTGAGCCGTGGCTACGACCTGGCGTTCATCATCCTGTCCGCCGCGTTCGTGGTCTTCCCGCACCTGTCTTACGTGGTGCTGGGCAAGAACATCTACGTCGACCTGACCGTCACACTGTTGATCGGCGGCCCCCATCTCTTCGCCACCTACACCATGACCGTCATGGAGCCCCGCTTCCGCGAGCACTGGCCGCGCTATACGCTCGGAGCGCTGCTGCTGCCGCCGCTGATCGTGATGCTGGCGATCACGAACCTCACGCTGCTCGTGACGATCTTCTTCCTGTGGGCCTCGGTGCACGTGATCCACCAGGTCGCCTACGTCACCGACGCCTACCGCATGAAGGACCCGCGTGGCTGGGACTGGACGGGCCGGATCGTCGACTACGGCCTGCTCGCGACCGCGATGTACCCGATCGCCACGGAGAAATTCATCAAGGGTCAGTTCCAGACCGGCGGCCGCACGCTGCTTTTCCCCGAGTTCCTGAAGCAGCCGTGGGTCGCCTGGCCCGTATGGGCCGCCTTCATCGGTTTCGCCCTGGCGTTCGCCTGGAAGTCGGCACGGGAGTGGCGCGAGGGACGGCTGCACCCCGGCAAGACGCTGCTGATCGTGATTGCCGCGGCGCTCTTCTTCCTGACGCCGACACTCGCCAACCTGGACGTGGCCTTCCAGGGGCTCAACACCTGGCACAGCTTCCAGTACCTCGCGATCGTGCTGTACCTCAACCGCTACCGCGCGGCCCGAGGGCTGATTGGCTCGGAGTTCGTGACGCGCGTCTCGCGCCGCGGCACGACGCTGTACGCGATGTGTCTCGCCTTCACGCTGCTCACCGCGGCCTTGTACTTCGTGGTGCTCGGCCTCGCGGTCAACCTGAGCCTCTTCGAGACGGGCGGCCCGTTCAAGATGTTCCTGTTCGGGCAGATCCACGCCGGCCAGCACTTCTTCGCCTTCTACAGCGTGATGCTGTCGTTCCTGATGGTCCACTACTACTTCGACCACTTCATCTTTCTACAGCGGGATCGCGTCATCACCCCGAGTTTCGCGCGTCCGTGAGGGAGCGGGCCTGGCTTCGGATCGAGATCTGAATACGGGAAACGGTCTACCATCCGGTGATGTCGACCGAGCTCTACCGGCGCCACCGCCGCGCCCTCATGAAGCAGCTGCCCGACGGACTCATCGTTCTGGCGGCCGCGCCCGAGTTGGTGCGCAACGGCGACGTGCGCTTCGCCTATCGGCAGTCCTCCGATCTTCTGTACCTGAGCGGGGTCTCCGAACCCGGCTGCGTGCTGGTGCTGGATCCCGCACGCGGCAGCGAGACGCTGTTCGTGCCGCGGCTCTCGCAGGCGCACGCGGTCTGGCTGGGGCGCATCCCGAGTGCTGGCGAGGCTCGCGACCGCTTCGGCATCCGCTCCGTGCGCTATCGCGACGAGTTGGACGCGGTGCTCAAGGCCCGTGCTCCCCGGCTCGTTCACGCCGATGCGTTTGCCGCTCCCCTTGTAAGGAAGGTACGCCCGAACGTCCGGTTGCGGCGCCCTGAGCTCCGGGACGCCCTCGACGACCTGCGCCTCGTCAAGGACGAGGGCGAGCTCGCGCTGCTGCGCCGGGCCAGCGCCGTCACGGCGGTAGGTCATCTGGCGGCCATGCGCTTCGCACGCGCCGGGCTCTACGAATACCAGGTGCAGGCGGAGCTGGAGCGCCATTTCCGCCACGCGGGTGGCACCGACCTGGGCTACACGTCGATCGTCGCGACAGGCCGCAATGGCGCCGTGCTGCACTACCACGCGAATCGCTCGCGGCTGCGCCGCGGCGAGCTATTACTGATCGACGCCGGCTCGGAGTACCGCGGCTACACGGCCGACGTCACGCGCAGCTTCCCGGTGAACGGCCGCTTCAGCGCGCGCCAGCGCGACATCTATTCGATCGTCCTCGAAACGCAAGCTCGCTGCATCGACTTCGCGCGCGCCGGCAATACCAGCATGGCACTGCAGCGGCTCGCCGAGCGCTGCCTGTCGGAGGGTCTTCGGGATCTCCGCCTGCTTCACGGCAGCCTCGACGAGCTGACGCAGACCGAAGCGGTACGCCTGTTCTTTCCCCACGGCATCGGGCATACGCTCGGCCTCGACGTCCACGATACCCAGGGCGGCCCGGCCCGGCGGCTCCCCAAGACGAAGACGGCTCGGATCCGCTTCCGGGCGCGGCTCGAGCCGGGCTTCGTCATCACGATCGAGCCGGGGATCTATTTCATCGCGGCGCTCCTCAACGATCGTGCGCTGCGCCGCAAGCATCGCGGCCGGGTCGACTTCACGAAAGCCGAGCGCTTTCTCGACTTCGGCGGCGTTCGCATCGAGGACGACGTGGTGGTGCGGCCCAAGGGCCCGCCCGAGAACCTGACGCTGGTCCCGAAGCGAGTCGAGGCCATCGAGGCCGCGTGCGCCGCTTGAAGGCTGCAGCTCGCGTGCCTTTGCTGCTCCGGAGCGGTGCGCTTCAAGTATGCTAGCGACGATGAAATCCATGCGCCGCTCCCTTCGCGCGCTCCTCGCTCCGAGCTTGCTCCTGTTGCTGGGCGCGTCACCTGCTCCCGACCCCGTACAGCATGCGCGCGCGCTGATGCGTGGCACGCCGCTCATCGATGGCCACAACGATTACCCGTGGCAGGTCCGCGAGAAGGCCGGTCTCGACCTCGCGAAACTCGACCTGCGGCAGCCGCAGCCATCGCTCCACACCGATCTCGCGCGGCTGCGGGCGGGCCAGCTCGGCGGGCAGTTCTGGTCGGTCTACGTGCCGGTGGAGATGCAGGGTCCCGAGGCGACATGGGCCACGCTGGAACAGATCGATCTCGTCTACGGCATGCTGCGGCGCTATCCCGACGTCTTCGAGCTGGCGCTCACCGCCGCCGACGTCGAGCGGATCTTCAAGACGGGCAAGATCGCTTCGCTGATCGGCATCGAGGGTGGGCATTCCATCGACGGCTCGCTCGGGGCGCTGCGGATGTTTTACCAGCTGGGCGCGCGGTACATGACGCTCACGCACACCTCCAACACGCCGTGGGCCGATTCGGCGACCGACGAGCCAAAGAGCGGAGGGCTCACAGCCTTCGGCGAGGAGGTCGTGCGCGAGATGAACCGCGTCGGCATGTTGATCGACCTTTCGCACGTCTCTCCGGACACGATGCGCGACACGCTGCGGGTGTCGGCGGCGCCGGTGATCTTCTCCCACTCCTCGGCGCGGGCCATCTCCGACTCTCCGCGCAACGTCCCCGACGACGTGCTGGCACTCATGGCGAAGAACGGCGGTGTCGTGATGGTGACCTTCGTGCCCGCTTTCGTAGCGCCCGAGGGGGGTCCGGCCGTCAGCACCCGGCTCGCCGAGAAGCGACGGCTCGAAGCGCTTCATCCCGGGGACCCAAAGGCGGCCGAGGTCGCGATGGGGGAATGGCGCAAAGCTCACCCCGACCCGAAGGCGACGC
>CAYTWT010000225.1:0-14875 GCA_964442185.1 uncultured Acidobacteriota bacterium | reverse complement strand
ACGCAAGGTGGAGGTGCTGCTCGAGGAACGCACCGCCGTCCTCGCAAAGAGCCCCGGGCGCGTGACGACGGCCGAGGCCCGCGAGGTCGCCGCGAGAGCCGACGCCATCGTCGTGCTGGGGGGCGATGGCACGCTGCTGCGTGTCAGCCACCTGCTGGCCCGCCGCAGCGTGCCGGTGCTCGGCGTCAACTTCGGAAGCCTCGGCTTCCTGACGGAGATCGCCCTCCCCGAGCTCTATCCCGCGCTCACTTCGGTGCTCGAAGGGAAGTACCGGTACGACGAACGCCGGATGCTGCATGCGGTCGTGAGACGTGAGGGCGAGCCCGACGCCTCAGGTGACGTGTTGAACGACGTGGTGATCACGAAGGCGGCGCTCTCGCGAATCATCGAGCTCGACGTGTTCGTGGACGGCTTGTTCGTGTCGGCGTTCCGGGCCGACGGCCTGATCGTCTCGTCGCCCACAGGCTCCACAGCCTACAATCTGGCCGCGGGTGGGCCGATCCTCCACCCGTCGCTGCCGGCGATCGCGATCACGCCGATCTGCCCCCACATGCTGACGAACCGCCCGCTGGTCGTGGGCGACAGGGTGACGATCGAGGTACGGCTGCGACCCGCCCGCGACGTGGAGTTGCATGCCACCTTCGACGGCCAACTCGGCTTCGCCCTCTCGGGCAAGGACTCCGTTACCGTCACGCGTAGCCCACGTTCGCTGCGTCTGGTGCGCGCGCCCGCTCGTGACTTTTTCGCCGTGCTGCGCACCAAGCTGAAGTGGGGCGAATCGACGACGCGCCGCCGGTGAAGCTCACGGCGTCCCGAGGCCTCGCGCGTGAGGTCCTTCTGGCCCTCGCGCTAGCCCTGCCCATCGCGCTCTGCACCTCGGAGATTGTCGTCGCGCCGCTGGCGGGCGAGACCTGGCGCGGGATCCTCGATCCCCCGGGGCTCGGCCAGCTCGCGTTGGCGGCGGGCGTCGGGATCGCAGGCGCCGCAGCCCTGCGCCGGTGGCCGGCGTTCGCGACGCCACTGCTCGCGCTGCTGGTCGCGGCGCTCCCGCTCGTGCCATTGTTCACCGGCCACGGCCTGCCGCTCCTGCTCTTCCAGGGACCGGCCCTGCTTCTCGTCGGCCTCGCGGCGCTCGCGATCGGGCTCGTGCGCGGCTGGCCGGAAACTCCGGCGGGGCCCGCGTCTGAGTGGATGCTCTTCGCGCTCGCCTTCCTCTGCTATGCCGGGCTCACGACGCAGCTGCCGGGAGCCGCGGGACCGCAGGGCGACGAGCCGCACTACCTCGTCATGGCCGAGAGCCTGCGGAGCGACGGCGATCTCGACCTGCGGGACGAGCACGACAACCGCGCCTACCGCAGCTTCTATCCGGGGCGGCTAGGCGCGCACAAGTCACCGGCAGGCCCGAAGGGCAAGACGTATTCGATCCACGCCCCCGGCTTGCCGCTCCTGATCCTGCCGGCCTACGCGGGGCTTGGTTTTCGGGGTGCGCAGCTGCTGATCGCCGCGCTCGCGGCGCTCGCCGGGGCGCTCGTGTTCCGACTGGTGCGCGACGTCACGGGCCAGGAATGGACCTCACGCGCGAGCTGGGCGGCGTTCGCGTTTCTGCCGCCGATGGCCTTCTACGCCGTGTCGATCTACCCCGAGGCGGTGGCCGCGCTGGCCACGGCGTTGTTCCTGCTCACGAGCCGCACGGATCCCTCGCCGCGGACGATGCTCCTGGCGGCGACGATGGCCGCCGGCCTGCCTTGGCTGCATCCGAAGTTCCTGCCGCTGGCGGGGCTCGGCCTCGGCCTCACGCTCGTGCGGCGCGGTCCTCGCCTGGCGCGCGTCGTCGCGGCGAGCCTCGCGCTTGCGGGTCTGGTCGCACTGCTCGTGTTCTTCCATTCGATCTACGCTCGCGCCTCCCTGTCGGCAGCATACGGTCCCGGCTTCGAAGCCGATGTCTCGCTGGCGCGGATCCCCTGGGGCCTCGCCGCTCTTCTGCTCGATCGGCAGTTCGGACTCCTGACCCTGGCCCCGCTCTGGGTTCTGGCGATCCCCGGTTGCGTGCTGCTCTTTGGGCGCGCCCCGGGCGACACGCTGCGCGCCGCTCTGTTCGCCGCTGTGACACTCGGCGTCTCTGCCACGTTCAGCATGTGGTGGGGCGGCTCGTGCCCGCCGGCGCGCTTCGTGGTGCCTGCGCTGCCGGCGCTTGCGGTGCTGCTGGCGCCCGCGCTCAGCCGTTGGCGCACGCTCGCCGCCGGGCTCTTCGGCGCGAGCCTCGGCGTGACGCTCGTTGCGACCGCGGCCCCGCGCGCCATCCACAATCGGCCCGACGGCGAGAGCGCCTTGCTCAAGGTGCTGGCGCCAGCGGTGAGCCTGGACGCCTTGTGGCCTTCGTTCCTGCCCGAAACGGTGCCGCGGGAGACGGGCGTTCACGAGCGCCGCGCTGTAGTCGAATTGATCCGGGCCTGGGGCGAGCGCCGACTCGTCGGCATCTCAGGCCCGCTCCGCCTCCAGGAGCTGTCGCTGCCTCTCGACCTGCCCGGCGCGCCGTGGGAGCTGACGGAGCGCGAGACGCGCTTCTCGCGCAAGCTCGATCTCCCACCGGGCGTCTATCGACTAGAGGTCGAGGCCCGGATCCTCGAGGCTGGGACCGCAGATCGCATCGTCCGGCTCGGCGTCTCGGCCAACGAGGGCGAGCTGGCCGAGGCGTACCTGGCCGAGGGAAGCGCAGCGCCGGAGCTGGTTCTGGACCTGCCAAACGGCGCCCGCCACTTGGCGGTCGCCGCCGAGGGACTACAAGGGCGTGCGGTGATCGAGGCCCTGCGCTTGCGGCCCGACCAAATCCGCGGCGTTCGTTGACACGCCAGAGCGGCGGGACTCGCCTGCGAGGCGCTATGGCTTGAGCTCGATCAGGTTCTCTGGCTCACTCGGAGGCACGAGCGCGACCAGGTCGATCGACGCCGAGCCGGCGCCGCGGCCGAGCGTGATCACGAGATCGGGTCCACCCGAGTCCGCGAAGAGATAAGGATGCCGGATCCGGAAGACCCCGGACACCGCGTACTCGCGGAAGCGCGTCTTGTCGCTCCAGAAGGAGCGCTCGCCGACGTAGAGCGGTCCCTTGCCGTGGCCGTTCACGCGCAGCTCCAGACGCCGTGGCCGCGCCTCGGGTGTGACGCGCAGGAACAGACCGTCCCAGCGACCCCGCAGGCGCAGATAGCCTCCTTCGACGCGCGCCCCGCGCATCAGGTAGGCGTCGCTGGCTGTGGGGTCGGCGCCCTTAACCTCGATCCTGTCGGGGTCCGCGAAGGCGAATCGCGAGCCCTTCGGCCCGAACAACACGAACGGATGCTCGCGCAGGACGGCCTGCCCCGCGCGAACACCAGGCAGTGCAGCGACGAAGGCGGCGCGACGCGCGTACAGCGGGATCGGGCTTCGGGCCACGTCCCACAGCTCGGGGTGGCCAGGCGCCGAGGGCCGCTGGTGGAGCCGTTCCCAGCGGCCATCGTCGGCGAATGCCCCGAGCAGCTGAACGCCGATGCCGAGCAGAGCGAGCGCCGCGCCCCAGCCACCCACGACGGCGATGCCCTCGGGGAGAAAAAGGAACAGCAGCGGCAGCGCATCGGTCATCAGGCGCGGGCCGAAGCTCTCACCGCCGTGCCATTCGCTCCAGCGCCCGATCAGCACGAAATGCGCGAGCACCGCTCCACCCACCGCCACCGCGAGCCAGCGCTCGCCGCGCCGGAACACGCGCCCGAAGCCCAGCAGCGTCACCAGCACGACCGGCGTGAACACGAGCAGGCCTTTGGCCGGGGAGACCAGCAGGCCCAGGTGGCCGCTGCCCCAGGGCTCTGAGAAGCGACCGAGACTACCCGAAAAGCCGTGCTCGAACGGCGACCCGAAATAGGCCCATTGGTACGCGAGCACGAAAAGCACCGGGGCCAGTCCCCAGGCGCCGAGCGAAAGGATTCGGCGCGGCCAGCGCACGGCGATGGCGAGCGCCAGCACTGCGACCAGAGCGAGATCGGCCTGTCGCGCGGCCAGCGCCAGCGCGAGCGGCAGCCCCGCGCGTCCGGCCCACGCCTCGTCGTCCTCGGCCTTCAGCACGAACAGCACGGCGCTGGCGAGGAACAGCACGGCCGCGGGGTGTTGCCACAGCGCGTGGCTGGTGGACCAGACGCTGGTGCCCAGCGCAAACACCACGGCGGCGAAGCGCGCGTCGGCGGAAGGGTGGCGCCGGCCGATGGCACAAAACAGTACGGCGGCGGCCAAGGCCGAGAGCAGTGAAGCAGCCAACTTTCCCGCGAGAGCCACTCCCGTCTCGTCGAGTGCCACGAAGAATCGGCAGACGCCGAAGACCGGGGCGGCGAGCAGCGGGGGCAGCGCGGTGTAGATCGAGACACGCCGACCATTCACTTCGCGCGCGAACGGGAACTCGGCGTCGGGATACTCGGCAAGATCAAAGTTGCCCTGCTGCACGAGGCTCGCCGCCACGCGTGCATTGACGCGCGTGTCGCCGGATTCGATGGGGCGGCCGTTCGAGACGAGGAGCAGCAACAGGACGAGGAACAGGAAGCTTGCCGCAGGCAGGCCGGGACCCACCGGCCGCGGGTTGTAGAGGGAGCCGGATCGCGCGCCCAGCTCTGGCGTCCGGACGCCCATCAGCTTCCCTGCACGCGCGGCCGCCGACGCTGGAAGCGATCGACCGCACGCTCGTGCTGGGCGAGCGTCTCGCTGAACTCGTGGCTGCCGTCGTTGCGGCTCACGAAGTAGAGGTCCTTCACGTCGGCGGGCACGATCACGGCCAGCAGCGCCTCGCGCCCGGGCGAGCCGATGGGCCCGGGCGGCAGGCCCGCGTAGCGATAGGTATTGTAGGGCGACTCGATCGCGAGGTCGCGCTTGCGGATGTTGCCGTCCCAGCTCCCCGCCTTGCGCAGCGCGTAGATGATGGTGGGATCGGTCTGCAGCAGCATGCCCTTCTTCAGCCGGTTCAGGAATACAGCGGCGATCCGACCCCGCTCGTCGGCGCGGGCCGTCTCCAGCTCCACGAGCGACGCGAGCGTCACAAGCTCGCGCAGGCGGAGGCCGCGACTCACGAGCCCAGGCAGCTCTGGTGAAATCACCTCGCGAAAGCGATGCAGCATCCGGGCCACGAGCACTGCCGCAGCAGCAGGCCTCTGGCTCACGTCGTAGGTGTCGGGAAAAAGATAGCCCTCGAGATCGGTGGCGTCGGGATCGAGATCATGGACGGCTGCCGGATCGCGGGCGGCCTTCAGGAACTCTTCGGCCGGCAGGCCCTTCGCCGCGGCGAGCTCGGCCATCTCGACGAGTGAGCGGCCCTCGGGGAACGTCACGTCGTGGCGGACCACCTCGCCCGCCGCGAGCTTGTTCACGAGCTCCTCGAGCGTCAGGGTGCCGGAGAAGGAATAGTCGCCCGCTCGCAAGCGAGCACCGTCGCCGCGCTTCAGAACGTAGGCGCGGAACAGCCAGGGGTAGGAGACCAGGCCGAGTTCGTGCAGGTCTCGGCCGATCGACTCGGCGTTCGCCCCCGGCTCCACGCGGAAGGGGTGCGGCGCCTCGCTCGCGAGCCGGAGCGGCCGGCGTGTCGTCTCGTACTCCCAGGCGTACTTCAAAGTAAACGCGAGCGCGAGCAGCAGCAGCGCGCGCCGGAACTGCCTCGAGGGCGCGCTAAGCCTCAGTCTTGCGGGCCTCGGCATCGGCGACCTTCCGGTAGTCCAGGTAGTTCTGGAGGATCAGGATGGCCGCCACCTTGTCCACGGCGCCCTTGCGCCCCTGGCGCGAGACGTCACCCTCGAGCAGCGCCTGCTGCGCCAGCGCGGACGTGAAGCGCTCGTCCCAGGCCACCACCGGAACCTTCACAACCGCGCGCACCGCGTCCATGAAGTCGAGCACCTTCTGGGCCTGGATGCCGACCGAGCCGTCGAGGCGACGCGGCAGGCCGACCACCACCTCGCGGGCCTCGTGATCGCGAACCAGCGCGGCCACGGTCTTCACGTCCTTCCGCGGACCGACGCGCGTCAGCGTCGGGAGACCCCCCGCGATCGTTGCGCTCTCGTCGGAGAGTGCAACTCCGATGCGAACGTCGCCGACGTCGAGGCCCAGGTAGCGCATCGCAAAACGGCAGTATACTGCTCGCCCCGTTTGGCGGGAAAGGTACTCATGCCGGACTCCGCGAAGTACGTGATTCACCACGAGCTCGGGGCTGGCGGGATGGGCACCATCCACAAGGGCGCGCTCGTCGGCCAGGCGGGCTTCCAGCGCCCCATCGTGATCAAGAAACTGAAGCAACTGGGGGAGCCAGAGCAGGTGCGGATGTTCGTGGAGGAGGCCCGGCGCTACGCGGTGCTGGACCACGAGAACATCGGCCGCATGTTCGACTTCGAGGAGGTCGGCGGCGAGCTCAGCATGATCCTCGAATTCATCGACGGCTGGAGCCTCGTCGAGTACGGCGAGCGGCACCGCCAACTGGGCCGCAAACCCGAGATCGAGTTGGCCGTCTTCATCGCGAGCCGTGTGTGTCGCGCCCTGCAGTACGTGTTCGAGGGCGCCGCGATCGTGCACCGCGACATCAGCCCGAGCAACATCATGATGACCCGCGAAGGAACGGTGAAACTGATCGACTTCGGGATCGCGACCCGCAGCGGCGCCAAGGACGAGAGCCTCACGGGCAAGCCCGCCTACATGGCGCCGGAGATGATCGTGGAGCTGCGCGCCGACAACCGCAGCGACATCTTCAGCCTGGGCGCGGTGCTCTTCGAGATGCTCACGGGCGAGCGACTGTTCAGCGGTCGCTCGACAGCCGAGGTCCTGGAGCACGTGATCAGCGGCACCCAGCCCTCGCCACGCACCCTCAACCCCGAGATCCCCGACGGCGTCCTCCAGATCCTGAAGCTCGCGCTGCAGCGCGATCCGGAGCAGCGCTTCGCCTCGGCCGCAGAGATGGGCGAAGCCTGCGAGCACTTCCTCTACGACAAGGGCTACGGGCCGACCAACCTCTCACTGAAGCAATACCTGAGCGAGCTGTTCCCGGACGGAGGCCCCTCCCGCGCCGTCACGGAGCTGGAGCCGACACTCTTTCCCATGCCCGGCGTGAGCGAGCGAGCCTTCGCCCCGAGCCTCACGCCGGTCGCCGCGCCCCGCCGCATCAAGCGCCGCACTCAGCCTCGTTAGAGCGCTTCGCGCCAACCCGAGGCTCGGCTAGAATGTGGTGTTTTGGGCCGCTCAGCGGTCCTTACCTTGTTGAGGGGTCGGATTGATGCTCTCGAGGCGCTTGATGGTGTTCCCGCTGGCCCTGGCCATGGCGGCTTACGGCTGCTCCGGCACGCCGAAGACGCAGAAGCCCCTGCGCAAGGCGCCTCTGAAGGTGATGGTGATGGGCTTCGACGGGATGGACCCGACGCTCGCCCGTAAATTCATGGACGAGGGCAAGCTCCCCAACCTGAAGAAGCTGGCCGAGCAGGGCACCTTTGCGACACTGGTCTCGACCCAGCCGTCGGAATCCCCGACTGCGTGGTCGAGCTTCGCGACCGGCGTCAACCCGGGCAAGCACAATATCTACGACTTCCTGATCCGTGACTTCGAAACCTATCTGCCTGACCTCGGGATGGTGAAGAAGGAACCGCCGGAGTTCCGATGGGGGTTCTTCCCGAAGAAACTGCCGAAGCTGACCTCGACCCGCGGCGGAACCTCGTTCTGGGTCCACGCCGGTCGCGACGGCGTCAAGAGCATCGTGCTGACGGTGCCGATCACTTTCCCGCCCGAGGCGATCGAGCACGGCGAGATGCTGGCCGGACTCCCGCTGCCCGACATCCGCGGCACCGTCGGCACGTTCAACTACTGGGCCACCGACCTCACGTCGTTCGAAGAAGGCAACACAGAGTTCGGCGGCTATCTGAAGACCCTGCTTTTCGAAGGCGGAGTTGCGGACACGTTCGTGAAGGGTCCCGAGAACCCGATCCTCAAGCAGGAGGAGCGCGAGCTCAAGGATAGGAGGAAGAAGGGGGCGCTCAGCGAGGCCGAGAAGGCGCGGCTCGACGAACTTGCGAAGACCAAGGACGTCAACATCCCCTTGAAGGTGAAGTGGACGGAGAACTCCGGTCAGGCCGAGCTCGAGATCGAGGGCCAGAAGCTCACCCTGAAGCAAGGTCAGTGGAGCGACTGGGTGCCCCTCACCTTCAAGTTCAACTTCCTGGTGAAGGCCCACGGGATGACGCAGTTCTACGTGGTCCGCGCGGACCAGGAGCTTCAGCTCTACGCCTCGCCGGTGAACCTCGACCCGCGCAACCCGGCGATTCCCATCTCGAAGCCCGACGACTTCGCGCCTCGCCTCGCCAAGCAGCTCGGCCTCTACCGCACGCTGGGTTGGGCGGAATCAGCGGACAAGGCGCTAAACGAAGGCCGGCTCACCGAGGCCGACTTCATGTACGACTCGGGAAAGGCCTTCGACGATCGCGAGCGGATCATCTTCAAGAACCTCGAGCGCAGCGACTGGGACCTGTTCGTGGCGGTGATCGAGACGACCGACCGTGTCTCGCACATGATGTGGCGGCTGATCGACCCCAAGCACCCGATGCACGACGAGACGCTCGCGCAGAAGTACGGCGATTCGATCGAGAAGGTGTACCGGCGGGCGGACGATATGGTGGGCAAGATCCAAGCGAAGCTGCCCCCGGACACGACCTTCATGGTCATGTCCGACCACGGCTTCCATTCCTTCCGCCGCGGCGTGAACCTCAACACCTGGCTGGTGCAGAACGGCTACATGTCCTTCCAAGGCCAACTCGAGAACAAGAAGGGCCTCGCCGACCTGTTCGGGCGCGGCAAGTTCTTCGAAGGCGTCGACTGGACCCGGACCAAGGCCTACGCCGTCGGCCTGGGCCAGATCTACTTCAACCTGCGAGGCCGCGAGGGCCAGGGCATCGTCTCGGCCGGCGCCGAGTACCAAGCGCTTCAGGACGAGATCCGCGCGAAGCTCGTCACCGTGACCGATCCCGACACGGGCCTGCCGGTGTTCCGCGACATCTACAAGCGCGACGACATCTACAAGGGCGAGTACCTGCAGTTCGCGCCCGACCTGCAGGCCGGCTTCAACGACGGCTACCGGGTGGGCTGGCAGGATACACTTGGCGGCGTGGCGCGGGCCGTGGTGGAGAACAACAACCGCAAGTGGAGCGGCGACCATTGCGCCACGGCGACGGAGATCAGCGGGGGGGTCTTCTTCAGCAACCGCAAGATCAACACCGAAAGCCCAAACATCATGGACCTCTCGCCCACCATCCTGAAGCTGATCGGCGCGCCCATCCCGCCTGACTTGGATGGCAAACCCCTGATTTGAGCCGGCTAGCGCCCCTGCTGGGACTGACGCTCTCGCTGGCCGCTAGCGCGGACACACAGGCGCCGCCCCCCTCTCCCTCCCAATCCCCCGCCGTGGAAGAGCGCCTCCAGAAGGTGCAGGAGCGCCGAGCTGCGCTGGAGCGCGAGGTGGCGCGGCTGCGGGCCGAGGAGAAAAGCCTGCTGGGCGACGTCGAGCGCCTCGAGCTCGAAGTGCGGCTGCGCGGCGCCCAATTGCGCGAGACCCAGCTGCAGCTCCAGAGGACCAACGCCCAGCTCGACGCCACGCTCAAGCGCTCGAGGGAGACCTTGGCCCAGGTCGAGGCCGCGCGCCCGCTGCTGAAGGCCCGGGCGCGTGATCTCTACAAACTGGGCGAGGTCTCGTACATGCGCCTGCTGCTCTCGGTGGAACGGCCTTCCGACTTTCTGAACGGCTATCGCTACGTGACGACTCTGGCGCGACGCGACAACCAACGCATCGCGGCGTTCCGCAGCGACCTCAGAGCGCTCGCAGCGACGCGCACGGAGCTGCAGGCGAAGACCCAGGAGGCCGTCGTGCTGCGCGGTGAGCTGCAAAGGGCCCAGCGGCAGCTCGAGGCCGACCACAAGCGCAAGACCGCGCTGCTCACGTCGATCGTCGAGAAGAAGGAGACCAATGCGGCCTATGTGCAGGAGCTGCAGGAAGCCGAGGCCCGGCTCCAGGACCTGATCGCTGGCCTGAGCACGAGCGATGTGAGCGTGCCGGCCGCGGTCTTCAAAGGCTCTCTGCCGTGGCCTGTGAAGGGGCGCATTCGCCTTCCGTTCGGCCTGCGCAAGCACCCTCGCTTCGACACCTACACGGTCCAGAACGGCATCGAGATCGCAGCCAAGGCGGACACCCCGGTCGCAGCGGTCTACGACGGCGCCGTGGTGTTCGCCGACCGCTTCAAGGGCTACGGCCTGATGGTGGTCCTCGACCACGGCGGCAGGCATCACACGCTGTACGCCCATCTCTCCCAGGCCATGGTTGCGCCCGAACAAAAGATCGCCGCGGGCGACACGCTCGGCCTGGTCGGCAGCAGCCTGGAGGGTCCGGGACTCTACTTCGAGGTGCGCTTCCAGGGCAAACCCGAAGACCCGACGGAGTGGCTTAAGAGGGAAGAGAGATAGGCAGCCTATAATGGTCAGATGAGCCCGCGCGCCCGCCTTCTTGTTGCCTTCGCTTCGACTACCCTGTGTGCTTACGTCTTGCTCGGCAGTGTGCTCGGGCGCGTCCTGGGCGACACCACCTACGGCCAGCTTTCGGTCTTCGGCGAGGTGGTCCGCCTGGTCCTCGACACCTACGTCGATCCGGTGAACCTCGAGCGCGTGATGACGGGCGCCCGCGTGGGCCTGACCGACGCGCTCGACCCGGAAAGCGCCTACCTCGACGCGGAGGAATGGAGGGCCTACCAACAGCCGGTGAAGGACACGGAGGCGGACATCGGCGTCGTACTGTCGCGTCGCTTCACCTTCCTCGCGGTGGTGGCCCCCCGCGCCGGTTCTCCTGCGGAAAAGGCCGGCGTCAAGAGCGGCGACATCCTGAAGACGATCGACGGTCGCCACACGCGCGGCGTGAGCGTCCCTATCGGCGAGCGGCTGCTTCGAGGCGCCCCGGGCTCGGTGGTAAAACTCCAGGTCCTGCGTCCCGGCATCGACCCGATCGAGATCTCGGTCGTCCGCGAGCGCCTGATCAGCGAGATCCTGAAGGCCCGCGTCCTGCCGGCGGGCCCTGGCTATCTCAAGGTCGCCGAGTTCTCAGCGAAGACGGCTGACGCCGTGCGGGATGAAGTGGAGTCGCTCAAGCGCGACGGCGCCAGGAGCCTGGTCCTCGATCTGCGCGATGCGGCCTACGGCGACCCCGACGATGGCGTGGACACGGCCGCGGTCTTCCTGAAGGGCGGAACGGTGACGAGGGTCGTCGGCCGACGCGTCGCCGAACGCGTCCTCAGCGCCGACCCGAAGCGCTCGGCCTGGGACCTGCCGCTCGTGGTGCTCGTGGACTACGGCACCGCCGGCCCGGCTGAAGTCGTGGCCGCGGCCCTCCTGGACGCCGGCAAGCCGGTGGTCGGCCAACACACCTACGGCTCGGCCCCGATCCAGAAGCTGGTCCCGCTGCCCGAAGGTGGCCTCGTTCTTACTGTGGCGAAGTACCTCTCGCCCAAGGGCAACCCGATCCACGGCAAGGGCGTCGAGCCCACGGTTCCGGTGGCCGTCAGCGAGCCCACGGACGACGCGGATCAGCCCGCGACCCCCGCAACCGACGTGATTCTCGACAAGGCGATCGAGATCCTGCGGGGCGACGTCGAGGGCAAGAAAGCGGCCTGAGGCAAGCAGGGCCTACTTCATCTCGAAGGCGAACTCCTTGACGACGTCCTTCTTGGCAACGCCGTCGGTCAGCTTGACCTGGACCGTGTAGTTGCCCGACCCATAGTCGGCCAGCGGAATCGGGCCGACGACGTTGCCGCCGATGACGGTGTCGAACAGCTGGTCCGGCGCCTTGGCTTTGGCCTTGGTTCCCTGGAGCAGCGCAACGCTGCTCGTGACCGAGGCTTTGCCGGTCGCCTCATCGGCCTTCGCGTCGTAAAACTGGAAGAAGATCATGAGCGAGTCGGCCTTCGTGAAGAGAGTCCCGAAGTGCGGGATGAGCCTCACCTTGGCCAGCGCCAGGCCGGAGTAGGCGTTGTTGTTGTCCACGACGCCCTCCACCAGGTCCTCGACGTCTCGCAGCACGAGCAGCGTCGCGGTGATCTCGGCCTTGTTGAGATCGGGCACTTCGACCGGAATCTGCGCGAGCGAACCCTTGGCGGACTTCACCTCGAGCGCCCCGCCCTTCAGCGTGTACTTGCCAGGCTTGAGGAGCATGCGGTAGCTCGCCAGGAACGTTCCGTCGGGTCTCACGTCACCTGCCTGTTCCTGCTCGGCGAAGGCGGCGTTCTTGCCGTCTTCGGTCACCGCTTGCGCCACGACGCTGACGCGCACCGTTTTCTTGCCGCCGGCATCCTGAACCTCGAGGCCTTCGGCCTTGCCGCGAATGATGCCGACGAGCGCCGTCCCACCGCCCTCGGTCTTGAGGAACGCCGCCTGCGTCTCGAGTGGAAAATCCTGACGCGGCGTCTTGAGCAGCGCCTGGGCCGGCGTCGGCTTGGGCAGCAGGTCGAGGAGCTTGGTGAGCTTGCCATTGGAGCCGATCCGGTAGTCGATGTTCGGGTGCGCGAGCTGCGATTCCCCGATGCGGTCGATCTGCTGCTCGAACTCCTTGCTCTCCGGCCCGCGGCACGTGTCGGTGAAGGAGATCGTGGCCTGGCCGCCGCCGAAGCTACGGCCCGGGCGGTCCTTGTAGATCCAGGTCTCGCCACCCCCTTCGGTGTCCTTCTCGATCGAGGTCGGCTCGCCGAGCCGGATAAAGACCTTGCCACAGTCGTTCCTCGAGCCGACTTGCCCGCCCTTCTTGAACTTCATGTCGACCACAGCGACTTGTTTTTGGTACTCGGCTTGATACTCGTTCTCCGGTGTATCGAGATCGGGGTCGCGCCGCGCCCAGAAGATCTTCTTGAATTCCTCGCGGTCGGACTTGTCCTTCAGCTCCTTGAATTTCTTCTCCTCGTCTCTCAAGAGGATCGGCGCCACCGAGTCGAGCCAGGCCTTGTCCTCCTTGCTCATCTTGTCGGCGTGCGCGGCCAGGGCGGGCAGCAACCCGAGGGCCAGCAAGGCCAGGGCGAGAGGGCGGCGAACGAGCATGATCGTCTCTCCTTCGATACCGGGCGGCATCTTGAAAGCGGGGATTATATGCTACGCTGCCGGACGAATGAGCAAGCTTGGGCTTGTTGGCGCCCTCGCCGCCAGCTGCATGCTGGCAGCGCCCTCCGAGGCTGCGGTCCGCAAGGTGAGCAGCTCCAGCCGTCGCGTCAGCGTGCCCTCGGTGATCCTTCCGGCGCGAGCCTCCGCCCAGGACCAGGCCGTGGCCGTGGCGGCGGAGCGCGCGCTCGGACGCACGGCCGGCTCGGTCGTCGCCCTGGATCCACGCACGGGGCGGGTGATTGCCCTCGTGAACCCGAGTTACGGCCTCTTCAACGCCTACCAGCCCTGCTCCGTCTTCAAGATCGTCGTAGCGATCGCGGGACTCTCCGAAGGCATCATCACGCCGGAGAGCACGCACAACTGCCAGCGCGGTTGCTGGGCCTGGCCGGGTCACGGCCGGATCGACCTGAGGCGGGCGCTGGCCGTCTCCTGCAACCCCTACTTCGAATGGGTGGGCGAGCAGCTCGGCTACGCGAAGATCGAGCCGTACGCGCAAGTGCTGGGCCTGGGGGCAACGTCGGGGATCAACCTGACCGGCGAGAGCAAGGGTCGGCTGCCGGCAATGGTGTTGCCCACGGCCGTCGGCCATCTCTCGAGCCATGCGGCGGGCATCGAGACCTCGGCTGTGCAACTCGCGGTGCTGCTCTCGGCCGCCATCAACGGTGGCATCCTCTATCAGCCACAGGTGGGCGCGGCCGACACGTTCGTCCCGAAGGAACGCTGGCGCCTGCCGACCGGAACCAAGCTGGACGGCCTTGCCGAAGGTTTCCTGAGCGCCGTGAACGAGGGGAGTGCGATGCCGGCTTTCGATCCCGACGTCCTGGTCGCGGGCAAGACCGGCTCATGCTCGAAGCTCGGCTGGTTCGCGTCGTACGCGCCGGCCGATCGGCCCCAGGTCGTGATCGTGGTCTTCGTCCGCCGCGGCAACGGGCATCTGGCTTCGTCGATCGCGGGAAAGATCTACCAGGATCTCTACAAGCCCCGGGCCCTCGCACCGCCGACTCCGACCGCCGCCGGCGGGAAGTAAGCCCTTACTTCTCGAGTTCGACGCTGAGGTCGAGGCTGCGACCCGAGTCCACTTCCACATCGCGGTCATAGGTCCGGAAGCCCGGACGCACGATTTCGATACGGTGGCGGCCAGCGACCAGCGGCAGGTGCCGCAGTTCGCGGGCCGAGCCGCTGAAGCTTCCATCGACGTAGACCGAAGCGTCGTCAGGGCGAACGTCGAGACGCAGCGTACCCTGCCCACCCCGCTCGTCCCGAGCGTCACGCTCATTCGGGGCATTGCGATCGTCGGCCGGAGCGTAGCGATCGTCACGCGGCGCCTCGCGGGCGGCCGGCTCCTGGTTGCGCGCCAGCGGCGCATATTCCATGTTCCGCTGCTCGCCCTCGCCACGCACCATGTCGTGCTTGATCTTCACGGTCGAGCCATCCTGGACGTAGACCTCG
Organism: uncultured Acidobacteriota bacterium; assembly: GCA_964442185.1. Lineage (GTDB taxonomy): Bacteria > Acidobacteriota > Vicinamibacteria > Fen-336 > Fen-336 > CADEEV01. The sequence continues at coordinate 274 of CAYTWT010000225.1, read as the reverse complement.
AAGCGTTCGGTCCTGTGGCCGTCGAGCTTGATGGCGATCTCGTGGCGACCGGAAGACACGTAGAGCCGCTGGAACAGACCGTCGAAGTCGTCCACGACGCCCGCGTAGTAGCCGTCGACGTAGACCTTCGCCCGCTCCTGATCGACGAGCAGCCGGATCGAGCCTGTGTCGTTGCCGTAGGGCGTCGAGTAGTAGCCGTAACCGTAGCTGCTGCTGTAGTAGGGCGCGACACCGCCGCCGTACCAGTAGCTGTCGAAGTAGAGGCCGCCCCAGG